>NZ_CP095732.1:1603214-1923571 GCF_020447305.1 Abyssibius alkaniclasticus
GCAGTGGACATAGCGGCGGATTTTGAAATGGAGCCAATGTGAAACGGCGCGATTTTCTGGGCGGCCTGGCTGCAACCCTTCCAATTGCCGCCTTTGGGCAGGGTATGCCCCGCCCCATCCCGCGCGCCGGACGACGGATTGCACCGCTGGAGCCGGGCACGATTCTCAATGCTTCGGGCCTTGGTGCGGTGACCAGCTATCTGGTGGTCGACCTGGCCACCGGGCAGGTGCGCGAGGCACATCAGCCAAATCTGGCGCTGCCACCGGCCTCGGTGACCAAGGCGCTGACCGCGCTTTATGCGCAGCGTTATCTGGGCGCGGGGTTTCGGTTTGACACCCGCGTGCTGGCCACCGGCGCGCTGAGCGGGAATACCTTGCAGGGCGACCTTGTTCTGCAAGGCTCGGGCGATCCGCTGCTGGATACCAACCGTTTGGCCGCACTGGTCGCCGAGGTGGCAAATGCAGGCATCCGGCGCATTTCCGGGCGGTTCATTCTGGTGGAAAATGCCCTGCCACATTTACAGAATATTGACCCCGACCAGCCACCGCAGGCGGGTTACAATCCGGGCATTTCAGGGTTGAACCTGAATTTCAACCGCGTCTATTTCGAGTGGCGCCGCGCCGACAATGGCTATGCGGTCAGCATGGATGCGCGTTCCAACAGGTTCAAACCCTTGGTGGATATGGCGCGGATGGAGGTGGTGAGCCGCCAGACGCCGATCTATACCTATCGGCAGGCCAATGGGCGCGAATTGTGGACGGTTGCGCGCCAGGCGCTTGGCAATGCCGGCGGGCGCTGGCTGCCGGTGCGTGACCCGGCGCTGTATACTGCGGATGTTTTTGCCGCCCTTGCCGCCACTTATGGCATTGCGCTGCCCGCCCCGCAGCGCGGCGGTGTGCCGCCCGGTGCGCGCAGCCTGGGCGAAAGCTTCAGCCCGATGCTGACCAATATTCTGGACGACATGCTGCATTATTCCACCAATATCACGGCCGAGGTGCTGGGGCTGCGGGCCAGCGCGGCCGCGGGGCGGGCGGCGGCGCAGCTAAGCCAGTCTGCGGCGGCAATGGGGCGCTGGGCTGAAAGCGTGGCGGGTGCGCCGGTCGGGTCTTATGAAAACCATTCCGGCCTTTCGGGAAATTCGCGCGCCTCGGCGCAAGATCTTGTGCGGATCATGCAAAGCAACGAGGCGCGGACAGGATTGCGCAGCATTCTGCGCGAAACCGAGCTGGTCGATGACAAAGGCAATGGCGCGCCGGTGCCGGGGCGGCAGGTTTTTGGCAAGACCGGCACGCTGAACTTTGCGCATGGGCTTTCGGGATTTATTGAACGCGACGGGCAGCAGCGGCTGGCCTATGCGATATTTGCCGCCGACATGGTAGCGCGCGCCAATGCCCCGAGCGAGGAAGAACGCCCGCGCGGCGCGCGCGCATGGCTTGGCCGCGCGCGCGAACAGGAGCAGGCATTGCTGCGCCGTTGGGCTATGCTGTATTGCTAGGGCTTCAGGCGTGCGGCCAGCGCATATGCCGGGCCCGCGCGCCACGCTCGATGGCCGCGCCGTGCAGCCGGTCGATACGCAGCTCGTGGCGGATTTCCTCAAGCAAGCGCATTTCGCCGGGCCGGATCTGGCCATCGGAGGCGGCGACATCGCAGGCCATTGCATAGGCGGTTTCGTTCAGATCATCGGGCAAGGCATCGCGCACAATGCCGAACAGCGCATCAAGGCCCTCTTCCTCGGAGAACAGTTCGAACACCGTCTGGCTGATCATCTTGATGCGGCTGGCGTCATAGTCACCAAAAATCGGCAGATGGTCGACAATGCGGCTGATCGAGAGCAGTTCCGATGTCGAGATCGTTTCATCGGACAAAGAAACCGCAACCATAACCGCGACAAGCGCGTCCTGGGGCGAGATGAGCGCGTTTTCTGATGGTATTTCGGACATTTCGGCACCTATTTGCTATGGTTCGGGCGCATCTTATTGACCGTAAGCAGCAGCTTCAATAGGAAGCGGTGAAACCATGCCCGAGGATTATCATGCCCGCATTTCGTGACGCCGCCCTGAACAGCAAAGCCTGGCCCTTTGAAGAGGCGCGCCGGCTGGTGAAGCGTTACGAGACCAAGCCGCCCGAAAAGGGCTATGTGCTGTTTGAAACCGGCTACGGCCCCTCCGGCCTGCCGCATATCGGCACGTTTGGCGAAGTGGCGCGCACCACGATGATCCGCCGGGCCTTCGAGGTGATTTCGGACATTCCCACGCGGCTGATCTGTTTTTCGGACGATATGGACGGGATGCGCAAGATCCCCGACAATGTGCCCCAGCCCGAAATGCTGCGCGCGCATTTGCAGCGCCCGCTGACCGTGGTGCCCGACCCGTTCGGCAAGTTTGAAAGCTTCGGCCACCACAACAACGCCATGCTGCGCCGGTTTCTGGATACGTTCGGCTTTCAGTATGAGTTCATCAGCGCGACCGATTTTTACAAGGATGGCAGGTTCGACGAGGTGCTGTTGCGCGCCACCGAACGCTATGACGATCTGATGAAGGTCATGCTGGCCAGCCTGCGCGAGGAACGCCAGCAGACCTATTCGATCTTTTTGCCGATTTCGCCACAATCGGGCCGCGTTTTGTATGTGCCGCTGCTGGATGTGAATGCCAAGGATGGCACGATTACCTTTAACGACGAGGATGGCACTGAGACCACGCTGCCGGTGACCGGCGGCAATGTGAAATTGCAGTGGAAGCCCGATTTTGGCGCGCGCTGGGCGGCTTTGGATGTCGATTTCGAGATGTATGGCAAGGACCATTCCACCAACACGCCGATTTATGACAAGATTTGCGAGATTCTGGGCGGGCGCAAGCCGGAGCATTTCACCTATGAGTTGTTCCTCGACCAGAATGGCGAGAAAATCAGCAAATCCAAGGGCAACGGGCTGACGATTGATGAATGGCTGACCTATGCCAGCCCGGAAAGCCTGTCGTATTTCATGTATCAAAAGCCCAAAACCGCCAAGCGGATGTATTTTGACGTGATCCCGAAATCGGTTGATGAATACCACCACCATCTGGAAAGCCTTGCTGGGCAGGATGAGGCGGCGACGGCGAACAATCCGGCATGGCATATTCATGGCGGGCAGGCGCCCAAGAATGACATGGTCGTGTCTTACGCGATGCTGCTGAACCTCGCCTCGGTCGCCAATGCCGAAGACAAGGAAACGCTGTGGGGGTTCATCCGGAAATATGCGCCAGAGGCGAGTGCCGAAACCCATCCGGGGCTGGATGCGGCGGCGGGCTATGCGGTGCGCTACTTCAAGGATTTCGTGAAACCCGCCAAGGTCTATCGCGCGCCGGATGAGCAGGAGCGGGTGGCCTTGCAGGATTTGGCCGCGCGGCTGAAAAGCTGGGCGCATGGGGCCAATGCCGAAGACCTGCAAAGCCTTGTCTTTGCCGTGGGCCGCGACAATGCATTCGACCCGCTGCGCCTGTGGTTCAAGGCGATTTACGAGGTGCTTCTGGGTGCCGAGCAAGGCCCGCGCTTTGGCGGTTTCATCGCGCTTTATGGTGTTGAGGCGACGATAAAGCTGATCGAGGATGCACTAAACGGTGCGTTTTTGCCCAAGCCCTAGGGCTTGGGCGATGCGCGCCCCTGGCTAGGCTTGGGCGCGCATCATGAGGCTTTGGCGCTGGTTGTAAAGCCACATGCCAAGCAGCATGGCCAGCATGAAAAGCGGCACCTGCCAGGGCGCGAAGGCCAGCGCGGCAACCACCGGGCCGGGGCACAGGCCGATCATTCCCCAACCGATGCCGAACAGCGCCGAGCCGCCGATCAGTTCACGATCGATCGTCGGGCTGGGGGGCGGGGGCATGGCACCGCCGAAGAGTGCGGCAGAACGGCGTCGTGCAATGATCCAGCCAGCCGCCGACACCACAATCGCCCCACCCATGACAAAGGCAAGCGTTGGATCCCATGCGCCGAAAATATCGAGAAAGGCGCGCACGCGGTCGGGGTTGACCATATCGGACAGGATGAGGCCGAGACCGAACAGCAGGCCCGAAGCCAGTGAGGTGAGGTTACGCATGGTCAGGCCCCTAAAACAGGTTCATAAGTGCAACGGTGCCGATACCGGTTGCCATGAAGGTGATCATTGCAGCGATGGAACGGCGCGACAGCCGCGCCGTGCCGCAAACCCCGTGGCCCGATGTGCAACCCGACCCCATGCGCACACCAAAGCCAACCAGCAAACCCGCCACAAGGATAAGTGGAATGCTGGTTGTCATGCCGAGTGCGGGCAGGGGGGCGAAGGGCCAATACAGCAACGGCGCCGCAAGAAGGCCGATCAGGAACATGTAACGCTCGGTCTGGGCGGGCGAGCGTGTGAGGTTGAGCGCATTGCCCAACAGGCCGCTTATGCCCGCAATGCGGCCGTTGCCCAGCAACAATAGGGCTGCCGAGGCCCCAATCATCAGCCCACCCAAGGTGGCATTTACCCAATCCGGATTCATCTACGTTCCCCTTGTTTGAAGCGCAGAGATAACATTCATATTTGTGAATGCAACAGGGTTTTGTTGCCAAATACTCAACATTCTGTGCGCGCCCGGGCGATTGGCCGCGTGAAACCAAGTATTTTTGGCATGGTTAAGCCGCTGTTAAGGCTTATCTGCTAGACAGCCTGCGTGCCAGAAACTGGCGCCACATCCCCGAGACACCCCCCCCACACAGCCCTATCATGCCCAGCCATGCACAGCCTTGTGCATGGCCAGGCGGGCGAAGCTTTGCACGAAAGGGTTATGAATGAATAAAGCAATTACCGATGGTATTGATTTCATGCCGCCCGCCTTTATTGACGGGCTTGACGATTGGTCGCGCGAGGACGGAACCCCCGGCACCAACACCTATGTGGGCGCCGCCGATGCCGCCCTTGTGGCCAGCGATCCGGATTTCGGCCCCTGCCTTGAGCTGCAAAAAACCGAAAGCGTGCAGCGCCTGCGCTATATGGGCGAAGTGCCGATCCTGCCGGGCGTCTATCTGCGCGTGCGGGCGCGTATCAAGGTGATGAGCGGGCTGTTCCCCTCGATCCGGGTCGCGGGCTGGGCGGGCTCGGCGGTTGGTGCGCATGTCACCGGACTGGATGAGACCGGGCCCGAAATTTTGCCCGCAACCTATGGCCGCATTTACGAGGTCAGCGCGATTGTCGGCACCGGCAACCGCACGGGCGTTGATATGCAATGGGGCGGTTCGGCGGTTTACGGGCATTTCGGCATTGACCTTTTGGGCAGCAATGGCGGGATTGTGCGGGTTGAATCCATCGAGATTGAAGATGTCACCTCGGTCTTTCATCGCAACCTGATGGGCTGGGTCGATGTGCGCGATTACGGCGCCGTGGGCGATGGCGTGACCGATGACACGCTGGCCTTTGAGGCCGCCGATGCCGATGCGAATGGGCGCGAGCTGGTGGTGTCACCCGGTGTTTACTTTCTGGGCCAGACCGTAACGATAAGCTCGCGCTGCCGCTTTGAAGGCCGTGTGGTGATGCCAAGCAACAGACGGCTTCAACTGACCAACCGCTTCGATTTGCCGATCTACATCGATGCCTTTGGCGACGAGGTCGAAGGGCTGAAGCGCGCGCTTGCCGCGCTGTTCAACTTCTCGGGCCATGAATCGCTTGATATGAAGGGGCGGCGCGTGCAACTGACCGCACCGCTGGACCTGGCGGCGATTGCCGGAAAAACCGGCTATGCCAACCGCCGGGCCATTCGAAACGGCCAGCTTGAGGCAGAGGCATCGCCCGCCTGGGATACGGTCACAACGGTTTCGACGGCCAACTGGTCGGTGACAACGCCCGATGAGCTGACCAATGTGGCCAATATCGAAAACATCGCCATTGGCGCGCTGGTAAGCGGCAACGGCATGGGGCGCGAAGTGTATGTAAAGGCCAAGAACGAGGTGGCCGGCACGCTGACCCTGTCGCAAAAGCTGATCAACCCCAGCTCGACCCAAAGCTACACCTTCCAGCGGTTCCAGTATATTCTGGATTGCTCGGGCTTTTCGGACCTGTCGCGCTTTCAGGTCGACGATATCGAGTTCCTGTGCTTTTACAATGCCAGCGGGATTCTGCTGCCGAAATATGGCGCAAGCTGGCATATCCGCGATTGCTGGTTTACCAAACCGAAAGACCGGGGCATTGCCTCGTTCGATGCGGGCTGCTTTGCAATCAACATCGATCATTGCCAGTTTATTTCGACCGAATACGACACGCTGGCGCAAGAGCGCAAAACCATTGCAATTTCGCTGAACAGCAATGATGTGCGCATTCGCAACAACCATGCCATCCGGTTCAGGCATTTCGCATTTCTGTCGAGCGCGCTGTGCATCATTTCGGGCAACCATTTCTGGCAGGGCGACAATACGGCATCGCGCAACCCGACCGCCGGGATTGTGTTTACCGACCGGCGATCGAACTCGACGCTGGTGTCAAACTATATCGACAATTGCTATATCGAGGTGACGAACGAGCATTCGCCGCTTCAGAACGGCGATGCCAACAGCCCGACTTTCGGCGATCTGATAATGACCGGGAACATGTTCGTGGCCGCCGATGTGCCCAACTGGTTTACCTTTCTGCGCATCATGCCCTATGGCACCAACCACCGGCTGAGCGGGATCAACATGACGCATAACACGTTCAATGTGTTCGATGGCTCGCAGATCGACAGGGTGGAATCGCTCAACCTGTCCAATGGCAGCATTGACCATTCGGCCAGTGAAGACATTGTTTTTGAATATAATGTCTTCAACGGCGTGACCCGGCGCACGCAGAACCCGGCCTTTGTGGAAGTGGCCCAGCCTACGGCATTGGCGGCCTGGCCCTATGATCATGCCCAGATCGTGCCATTTGGCGGGCGGGTGCTTTCGGCCAGCAGCATAACCGCGCTTGGCCCCATTCAGAACGCGGCCAATGTGGCACAGTTCGGCGCGCCTTATGTGAGTGTCAACCAGGGGGCGGCCGGGCAGGCGGTGGCGATCAACTGGGCGACGGCGGTCAAGGGCAGGGTGGCATTGCAGCTGCGCAGCGACCGCACGATATAGCCAGACTTGGGTGCCACCTGCCCCGGTGGGTGGCACCTAGCGGCGGCGCGGGCGACCACCACGCATTCCGGCCCGGCCAAGCGTGCTGCGCCCGCTGCTTTTGGTGGCGCTTTCCACCGCAGCCGCAACCGCTGTTTGCCGCGCCAGCGGGTCATCGGCAATGGTCAGCTCCACCGCTTCCAACCGTTTGATTTCATCGCGCAGCCGCGCGGCGGTTTCAAATTCCAGATTCTCGGCGGCCTTCAACATATCCTTGCGCAAGGCATCCAGATGGCTGCGCAGATTGTCACCGACATTGCCCTTTTTATCGACCCTGGCGGTAACGCGCGATTGGTCGGTATCGCCCTTGAACAGCCCGTCCATCACGTCTTGCACGTTTTTCTTGACCGTCAGCGGCGTGATGCCATGCGCCTTGTTATAGGCGATCTGCTTGTCGCGGCGGCGGTCTGTTTCGGCAATCGCACGCTCCATCGAGCCGGTGATGCGATCGGCATACATGATGACCCGGCCATCGGCATTGCGCGCCGCGCGGCCGATGGTTTGCACGAGCGAGGTTTCAGAGCGCAAAAACCCCTCTTTATCGGCATCGAGAATCGCCACGAGCCCGCATTCCGGAATGTCGAGCCCCTCGCGCAGCAGGTTGATGCCGACCAGCACATCAAAGGCACCAAGCCGCAAATCGCGCAAAATTTCGATGCGTTCCAGCGTGTCGATATCGGAATGCATGTAGCGCACGCGCACGCCTTGTTCGTGCAGGTATTCCGTAAGATCCTCGGCCATGCGTTTGGTGAGCGTGGTGCAGAGAACACGCATATTCTTGGCGGCGACACGCTTTACCTCGTCGAGCAAATCATCGACCTGGGTATCGACCGGGCGGATTTCGATTTGCGGGTCGAGCAGGCCGGTGGGGCGGATAATTTGTTCGGCAAACACGCCGCCCGATTGCTCCAGCTCCCAGTTTTGCGGGGTGGCGGAGACGAACACCGATTGCGGGCGCATCGCATCCCATTCCTCGAATTTCAGCGGGCGGCTATCCATGCAGCTTGGCAGGCGGAACCCATGCTCGGCCAGGGTGAACTTGCGGCGGTAATCGCCCTTGAACATGCCGCCGATCTGGGGCACGGAGACATGGCTTTCATCGGCGAATACGATCGCATTGTCGGGGATATATTCGAACAAGGTCGGGGGTGGCTCGCCCGGGGCGCGGCCCGTAAGGTAGCGCGAATAATTCTCGATGCCCGCGCAAAAGCCCGAAGCCTCCAGCATTTCGAGGTCGAAATTCACGCGCTGTTCCAGCCGCTGGGCTTCGAGCAATTTGCCTTCGCCCACAAGCTGTTCCAGCCGCTGTTTCTGTTCGATCTTGATGGATTTGATGGCCTGCTGCAGCGTCGGGCGCGGGGTGACATAGTGGCTGTTGGCGTAGATGCGCACCTTTTCAAGCGTGTCGGTGCGGTCGCCCAAAAGCGGGTCGAACTCGTGAATCGCCTCCAGCTCCTCGCCAAAAAACGAAAAGCGCCAGGCGCGGTCATCCAGATGCGCGGGCCAGACTTCGAGCGAATCGCCGCGCACGCGGAAGGTGCCTCGCTGGAAGGCATTGTCGTTGCGCTTGTATTGCTGGGCAACAAGCTCGGCCATGAATTTGCGCTGGTCATAGTCCTGCCCGACGATCAGGTCTTGCGTCATCGCGCCATAGGTTTCGACCGAGCCGATGCCATAAATGCAGCTGACCGAGGCGACGATGATCACATCGTCGCGCTCCAGCAGGGCGCGGGTGGCCGAATGGCGCATCCGGTCGATCTGGTCGTTGATCTGGCTTTCTTTTTCGATGAAAGTATCGGTGCGCGGCACATAGGCTTCGGGCTGGTAATAATCGTAGAACGATACGAAATACTCGACCGCATTGTCCGGAAAGAAGGCCTTGAACTCGCCATAAAGCTGGGCGGCCAGGGTTTTGTTGGGGGCCAGAATGATCGCGGGGCGCTGGGTTGCCTCGATGATCTTGGCCATTGTAAAGGTTTTGCCGGTGCCGGTTGCCCCCAATAAAACCTGGTTGCGCTCGCCCGATTGCAGGCCCTCAACCAGCTCGGCAATGGCGGTGGGCTGGTCGCCCGCCGGCTCGAACTCGGCCTTCAGCACAAGCCGCTTGCCGCCGTCAAGCTTGGGGCGGTGGCGGATTTCAGGATTCGGGTCGTGCGGAAAGTCCACGGGCATATTCCTATTTTGTTCTCTATATGTCGCCGCTTTGCGCGCCAAATTCAAGATTAATAAAAGCCTAATATTATAGGTTGAGTTTTACATAAAAACATCAACCCCAGGCGAAGAAACCGCTTGTGCATTTCGCTTCGTCACGGCTAGGGTTTGAGGGCAAGCAGACAGTCTGCCATCAGGGCGCACCCACCCCACACTCGCTCCCCGTGCCCTGTTGGTGGTCTGCTGTCTTCAATTTCCCTTCGAGTTGGGATGCGCCGCCTCTTGCATCGGGGCGGCGCATTCGCGATAAACACGGCAAGCAACCCAAAGGCTCGCTATGACCGCACGAATCTACCAGCCCGCCCGCAATGCCATGCAATCCGGCCAGTCCAAAACCGAATGGCTGCTGGAGCATAGCCCCGCATCTGCCCGCGCGATTGACCCGCTGATGGGCTGGACCAGCGCGGCCGATACGCAAGCGCAGGTGAAGCTGAGATTTGAAAGCAAGGAGGCGGCCATCGCCTATGCCGCCGCCAACGGGATCGCCTATCAACTGGTCGAGCCCAAACCCCGCGCCCATAATCTGCGCAAGGGCGGCTATGGCGAAAACTTCGCCACCAACCGCCGCGGCGCCTGGACCCACTAGCCCCCCACCCCCGGCCCCGGCCCCGTAGCTCAACCGGATAGAGCGATTGACTTTAGATCTGGGGCTGGCGCCGCAGGAGGATGCGAATACAAAGGTCTGGAAACACGCAAGCAGCTTGCGAACCGATTTCATGACCATTATCGAAGAGCCACGGTCCCGTAGCTCAACTGGATAGAGCACCTGACTTCTAATCAGGATGTTGGGGGTTCGAGCCCTCCCGGGATCGCCATTTCTCCCTTCCAAGCCAAGGGTTTGTCTGCCAGAACTGGCCGCATGGCAAGAGAAGACATTGACCCCCGCATCCTCGCGATCCTCGGGCGGTACCACATTCGTGTCGCGGTGCGCTGTCACCAATTTTCAGTGTCGAAAACCCAACGCCCAAATCATCCGCAACCTGCCGCCGTGTCAGCCCGCTGGTCAGCGCAATTCGCACTGCATCCTTGCGGAACTCATCCGTTCTTCCCGTGACCATAGTTCGTCTACTTTGTTGCAGTAAATGCTACCAAAGAAACGGCATCAAACCGCGACAGGTCTATAGCGCGCCGCCGTTCGGTCGGGTGTTTCCACGATGGAGCGCAAGAGCGTTACCATTGGCTCAAGGCTGTCGGTCAGCACAAACCGCTCTGCCCGCCTGTGGTGGGCGGCATAGATCGTCATGGCGGCAGAGCCACAGAACGGTTCATAGAAGGTCTTGATGCTCTTGGGCAGGAAGTTGTCAATCATTGGGGCGAGCTTGCGCTTGCTACCTTGGTAGGGAATCGGGTGTGGCAATCCTGTCATTTTTCTCTCCTACCTTTGTTCGCGGATTGTTTCCAGCACATCTGTGGCCGGGCGGTCGTGCCATGCTCGGTCTTGCGGCAGCAGGATGCGGTGCGGTTAAGGTGCTGAGGTGGCACAGGGAACACCTTCCAGTGCGCGGCCGTGGTGCCTAGGCTTACCAGAGGCGTCTGCCAAAAGCAGCATGGCAAGCAGATCGGCAACTTGCAGGTGCCAGGCCCTTGTCTGCGTTGGTGCTTTCAATGGCGCAATGCAGGCCATAGGGTTTAGATTCGGACGACTTTGGGTGGCAGGAGGAGGCAATGCGGTCTGTGCCGGGGGTGGAGAATGCGCATGTTCGGATAGGCAGGTTTGCGCTTGTGTCGCGGATTCTCGGTTGCGAAACCCCGATTGTGGTTATCGAGGCGCCGGCGGGCACGGGTAAATCCTGGTTGATGGAGGATCTGTCGCGCAGGCTTGGCCTTGCTGTGAGCTGCGAATTGCATTGCCCCAACGGGCCGGTCTGCCTGTGGGATGTGCCGGATTGTGGCCAGTCGGGGCCGCTGCCAACCGATCTTCCCTCTACATGCAGGCTCATCATCGCCAAGCGCCCGGATACCGCAATTCCCGGACTGGCGCGTGCCGATGTCTATGGGAAGGTCAGCCGCATTCCCGCCGAATCGCTGCTCTTCTCGCTGGACGATCTGACAACCGTTTATCCCCGAAGCAAGGCCACCGATCTGCTTGCCCGAACCGGCGGCTGGGCCTGTCTGCTGGCGGCAGGTTCAACCCGCTCGGAAGAGGTGTTGGTCGAATTTTTACAGGCGGAGATTTTGGCAAAAGTGCCAACTGTGCGGCTTGTCTCGCTCGATGTTGCGCTGAACGAACCGGGCCAGAAACTTGGGCGCGGCGCCCTAAAATCTGTGCCGTTCATGGATGGACGCAGCGCGGCGTCGGGGCCATTGCCCGGCCCGATTGCCGCCTGCCGCGGCGCGCTTTGCACTGCACTGAACCGCACACTTGCCTTGCGCGCCGCCGATCCGGTGAATGTCAGGGCAATGGCCAATGCGCGCGCCACCTATGGGCAGTTTCCAGCGGCGATTGCGCTATTTCAGTCTATCGGCGTCTGGCAGGCCGCGTTGGAGGCGGTGCGTCAATCGGGGGGTGTGTTCTTCATTCACCGTTTTGGCAGCGATGCGTTGCATGACATGATTGCCGGATTTCCGCCCGAAATCGCCCATCACGCCGAACCGCTGGTGCTTGCGCGCGCAATTCAGGCAATCAAACGCGGTGAAATGACTCTTGCCTACCGTATTCTGGTCGACCGTTTCGGCCCCAACGCCCGGGATACGCGAAAGGTCATGGCTGCGCGCGACACATACAGCCTGTCGGTGCGTTTCTTCCGAATGCTCATGTTGGCATGGGAAGATATAGATATCGACGAAAGTCTGATCGAAGATTGCTATAAATTGCTGGCCGAACTGCCCGCGGGCGATGATTTGCGCCGCGGCTCGTTCTACAACGCCATGCTGGAACTCTATATTCGTAGCCGTCGGTTTGCCGAGGCCGAACATGTCGCAATTCGTGCAGCGATCCACTACGACAGGGTGGATGTGCCGATACTGTCGTTTTACATTGATCTGCATCGCAGCATTATCCAGCTCATGCGGGGTGATACGGCGGGGGCGCGCCAGCACAGCAACCGGGCGGGCGCGCAGCTTGCGAAAATTCGGTTTGAAAGCCCTGGCGATGCGCGGCTTTTGCAACTTTTGAATGCGTGCATCGCCTATGAAACCGGCGTTGCCGAGCCGCTTTTGCGGTTTCTGTCGGGCGATGTGGACGCGCTGGCCGATGGCGAAATCTGGCCCGCATTGCTGGAACTGGCACTTACCTATGGCAGCCAGGCGCTTGGCGAACATTTTTCGGCAGCGGCGGCGCGCAATTTTCTGGACCGTTGGCGCGTGACACAAAACCGTGCGGCGCAATTCGGGGGGCTGATCGATATTCGCGAGGTGGTGGCGTTGCAAAACGGCAACCGCTGGCAAGAGGCGCATGACCGTGCAAATGCGATGGAAACGCATGTAACGCTTGAATTCGTGACACGGTCAGGCAACGGACTTGCGCATTTGAGCGACAGGGATGATGTGGCAATGGCCTTGGTCTGGCTAAGGCACCTTGCGCAGACCAGCCCGACACGGGCCGGCCTGGCAGACCAGATATCTGCGCTGCTCGACAATGCGCACCTGACCGGGCGCCAAAGGCAGGCGGCGGAAATCTGGCTTGCCTTTGTGCTGCGCCGTCAGCGCCGCACGCAGGAATCCGAGTCGCAGTTGCGCCGCACTGCCGAACAGGCCGCCAGCCAGAACGCGGTGGCGTCTTTGAGCGAAGAGCGGATCTTTCTGGCAGACATGACCCGATTGAAGCGGCAATCCGAAGTGTTGGGCCGGTCGGATGCCGTGCGCCGCATCTTGCGGCAGGTGAAAGAAACCGGGCCCGGCCGCGCGCGTCGCGCCATTGAAAGCGGGCTGACGCGCCAGGAGCATCGGATACTTCATGCGCTGTCTGAAGGTGGCACCAACAAGGCGATTGCGCGGCTGATGGGGGTGAGCGAGGCGACTGTCAAATTCCATCTTTCCAATCTCTATCAGAAACTGGGCTGCGCGACTCGGCGTGACGCGGTGGAAGCGGCCCGCGCGCGTCGATTGCTCGGTTAACGTGCAATAACCTAGCCATATTTTTCAAAAACCTAGCCACTAGCCCCGTTGCTGAAGCGGGGGCTTTTGCTGATCCTTGGTGGATAATAGAGGCCGCACGCTTGGCGCCCACGCAACCCAAAGGAGGAATTCAATGACCAGAAGCTTATTGATGACGACGACCGCCGCCGCGCTGGCGCTTGGTCTTGCAGCGCCGAATGCTGCCACGGCGCAAACTGTGGTGACCATGAACACGGTTCAGATTTTTGGCACGATAGACCCGGCCAAGATCAGCGATTACACCGACTATATGGCTGCTGTGAACCTGTATGACAGCCTTGCAACCGTTGACAGCGGCGGCAACCTCGTGCCGCAGCTCGCCGAAAGCTGGGCCGTGTCGGACGATGCTTCTGAAGTGACATTCACGTTGCGCGCCGATGCCAGATTCAGCGATGGAAGCCCGGTTGAAGCCTCTGATGTGGTCTATTCATTCGAACGTCTGCTGCGCATCAACCAAGGTCCGGCAAACCTGTTTGCGGGTGTTATTGAAAGCGGCAATGTGGTTGCGCTCGATGCGCGGACGGTCAAATTCACGCTCTCGAAAACCTTTGCGCCCTTCATGTCCACCGTGCCTGCACTGATGATCGTCAATGAAGAGCTTGTCGCGGCGAATGCGGGCGATGATGACGCACAAACCTATTTGGCCGCCAATGTGGCCGGCTCTGGCGCCTACCTGCTTCAAAGCTGGGATCGCGGCAGCCGCATGATCGTGCGGCGTGATCCGAATTATTACGGCGAAATGCCCGACAACCCGATTGATGAAGTCCGCTGGATTGTAACGAATGACGAGGCGACTGTGCGCGCGCTGGCAGCCTCGGGTGAATTGACCATGTCTTCACAGTTTCAATCTCCCGAGACTTATGCGGCACTTGTGGAAATGGGGCGATTCACGCTGGAAAGTCGGCCAACAACGACCGCCTTCTACCTGAAGCTCAACAATCGCCGGGCGCCAACCGATGATGTGCGCATCCGCCGCGCCATTGCCTATGCGGTTGATTATGAAACCATCCGCGAGGTCATTTTCCCGGGCGAAGCCATGACTACGGTTCTGCCGGCAGGGTTTGAATCCTTTTTTGCCGATGATGTCGAAGGCCCGAGCTACAACCTGGAACGTGCGGCCGCAGAAATCGCGCAATCTTCCTATGCCGGCCAGCCAATTCCCATCACGCTTGGCTATGTGGCCGGAACGCTGTTTGAAGAGGAAATCAGCCTGTTGATGCAGGCAAATCTGGAATCGCTTGGCTTTGTCATAACCCAGCAGCCTGAACCCTGGAACCGGGTTACAGAAATTGCGGGCAGCCCGGACTCAACGCCGAATGCAAACCAGATCTTTTATGGCCCGACCTATCCCAGCCCGGATTCGATGTTCTACACGCAGTTCCATTCCGCCGCGTCCGGAACCTGGGCCAGCATGGATTGGCTACAAGACCCCGAGGTTGACGCGATGATTGACGCGGCGCGCGCCACCGGCGATGTTGCCGAACAGGCGGCGATTTACAAAGACATCCAGCGGTATCTGGCCGAGCAGATGGTCACGGTGCCTCTTCTGGCGCAAACCGTGCAGCACGCGATTGACACGTGCCTGACAGGCTTTGACCCTGTGCCGATGCAGTCATTCGACTATGACTTCGCCCGCTATAGCTGGACCTGCTGAGCGCGTCCAACGCCCGACCCGTGCGCCACAGCGGCCTCAGGGTCGGGCAGCCTGACTTAACCGAAAGCCCGTCATGGAATTCTTAGGCTTCCTTATGCGGCGGCTGCTCTGGTCGCTATTGGTGCTGTTTGGCCTGTCCGTCCTGATCTTTGCGATCGCGCGGGTGGTGCCGGGCGACCCGGCGCGCATGGCGCTTGGCCCCTCGGCTAGCGCCGAACAGGTTGCCGATTTGCAAGAATCCCTCGGCCTAAACAAACCGATGGTCGAGCAATATGGCCAGTTCCTGTCGGGGCTTGCGCGGGGCGACCTGGGGCGTTCGCTTCTGACGGAACAGCCGGTGAATGCCGATATCCGCAAAACATTCCCCGCAACGCTTGAGCTTGTGATCTTTACCATTCTGTTCGCCTTTGTCTTTGGCATACCGCTTGGTGTGGCCGCCGCGCGCTGGAAGGACCGCTGGCCCGACAATCTTGTCCGCGCGCTTGCCATAAGCTCGGCGGTGGTGCCTTCTTTCTTTCTGGCGCTATTGCTGCAAATCCTCGCCGGTTATGTGTTCAACATTCTGCCCACAACGGGCCGCCTGCCTGCCTCGATGAGTTATGATGCAAACATAACCGGCCTGATCCTGCTTGATAGCCTGCTGCAAGGCCGTTTCGATGTGTTCAGCGAAGGCGCACGGCACCTGCTGCTACCGACGCTTGCGCTGGGCATGGCAACGATGGGGCAGATCGCCAGAATTACCCGTGCCTCGATGATTGATGTCTCGCGGCAGGACTATATCGAAGCCGCGCGCGCCTTCGGCGTTCCAGCCCGGCTGCGCATGTTCAAATACATGCTGCGCCCCGCCTTCGTGCCGCCACTGACAATTACGGGACTCGAATTCGCCTCGCTGATAGGCAATGCCTTTGTGGTCGAGCTTATCTTCTCGTGGCCCGGCATGGCCAGCTACGGCATCCGCGCGATTGTCCAGAAAGATCTGAACGCGATTATGGGCGTTGTCATGGTGTCGGGTGCCTTCTTCGTGCTGGTAAACCTGTTGATTGACGTGCTTGTCGGCGTGGTTGACCCGCGCGTCCGGATCCGGGGGAGCCGCACATGAGCGAGCAAAAGGCGCTTTCAAACGCATGGCAGAACTGGTGGCGGTTTTCGCGCAACCCTACAGCCGTGATCGGCATGATCATCGTGATCACGTCGGTGACGCTGGCAATTTTTGCCCCGCTCATCACCCCATATCCCGAACATGTCGGCGCCTTTGTCGATTTTCGTAACCGCCATCAGCCGCCATCGGCTCTGAACTGGTTTGGCACCGACAATGTGGGGCGCGATATTTTCACCCGCGTGATTTTCGGGCTGCGTGTGTCGCTGATGCTGGCCGTTGTGGTGCTGGGAATTGCCATTCCCGTGGGTGTGACTTTAGGGCTGCTCGCGGGCTATTTTGGCGGCTGGGTCGAAATCGTGATCATGCGCATCACCGATATCGCGCTGGCCATTCCGCCACTGGTTATGGCGCTGGCCGTTGCGGCTGTGCTGACACCGTCGCTGACCAATTCGATGCTGGCCATCGCGCTGTTATGGTGGACATGGCACACACGGCTGATCTATTCGCTTACCCGCCAGCTGCGCAGCCAGGAATTTGTCGAGGCCGCCGAAACTTTGGGCGCATCCAAGGCGCATATCCTGTTTCGTGAAATCCTGCCGAATTGCGTTTCAGCCATCGCGGTCAAAACCTCGCTTGATGCAGGCTTTGTCATTCTCATCGGTGCGGCGCTCAGCTTCCTTGGGCTTGGCATCCAGCCGCCCACGCCCGACCTTGGCACAATGGTTGCCTCCGGCGCATCCTTCCTGCCGGATTACTGGTGGGAAAGCGTCTTGCCGGGCTGTGCAATCCTGTTTGTTGCACTTGGTTTCAACCTGCTGGGCGATGGGCTGCGCGACCTGTTCGATGTGGAGGATGTGCGATGAGCGCCCTTCTGTCGGTTCAGGATCTCAGCGTCAGCTTTACGACCTATGGCCGCACTGTGCAGGTTCTCAAATCTGTCAGCCTTGATGTGCCCGAAGGTGCGCAGATCGCACTTGTGGGTGAAAGCGGGTCCGGCAAATCGGTTACCATGAAAACAATCATGGGTATTCTGCCCATACCGCCCGCGCGCATTGACAGTGGCACCATCCTGTTTGACGGGCGCGACCTGCTGACCATGCCCGAGCGCGACCGGCTTCGCTTGCGCGGCACGGCGATGAGCATGGTGTTTCAGGATCCGATGTCATCGCTCAACCCGGTTTTTACCATCAAGGACCAGCTTGGCACCATTCTCAAATATGCCGACCGGCGGTTGGGGCGCACGCGCAATGCCCGCCAAAGGCTTGCGCGGATTCACGAGGTGCTGTCGCAGGTGCGAATGCGCGACCCCGAGCGCGTGGCCGCATCTTTCCCCATCATGCTGTCTGGGGGGATGCGCCAGCGCGTGCTGATCGCAATGGCGCTATTGTCAGAGCCGCGCCTGCTGATCGCAGATGAGCCGGGCACGGCGCTCGATGTCACGACCCAGGCCCAGATCCTCAAGCTGCTGAAAGACCTGGTCACCGAAAACGGGCTGGCCCTGCTGATGATCACCCATAACCTGGGCGTTGTGCGTGAAACCAGCGCCTATACCTATGTGATGAACAAGGGTGAAATCGTCGAGCATGGCCCGACGGCAGGTATCTTCGCGGCACCGCGACAGCCCTATACGCAAGACCTCATCGCCGCTGTTCCGCGCCTGACAGGGAGAGACGCATGAGCCCGGTTCTTGAGCTTCGCAACCTGACCAAAACCTTTGCCACAAAGCGCGCATTCGGGCGCAAGGGGGCCGAGGTGCGGGCCGTCAACAAAGTGTCGCTTGTCATAGAAAAGGGGCAGATTTACGGGCTGGCCGGCGAAAGCGGCTCTGGCAAATCGACCATTGCGCGGATGATCATGGGGCTTACCGGGCCCACTTCGGGCGATATTCTGATCAACGGCACCTCCATTCTTGGACGCGCTGCCAGCCTTGAGCATCGCCAGAAGGTGCAGATGGTGTTTCAAAACCCCGGCGCTTCGTTGAACCCGCGCCGGACGGTCGGGCAGTCCATTGCCGTTCCGCTGGTTGCGCATCATTACGCGGGCAATCGCGCGGCGCGCGTTGGCGCGTTGCTGGAAATGGTGCAACTGCCCGCGCATTTTGCCGACCGTTACCCGCACGAGCTTTCGGGCGGGCAGAAACAGCGCGTTGCGATTGCCCGCGCGCTGGCGGTCAATCCCAGCTTGCTGGTTCTGGATGAGCCGACTTCGGCGCTTGATGTTTCGGTTCAGGCAAAGGTGATCGACTTGCTCGAAGGGCTGGTCGCCGAACTTGGCCTGACCTTCCTGTTCATCAGCCACGACCTGTCGCTGATGCGGAATTTCGCCCAGACGGTGGGCATACTCTATCTGGGTGAGATCGTGGAGACCGGGCCGGTCGGGCCCGTTTTCGCGAACCCCCAGCACGACTATACGCGGCTCCTCATCGCCTCGGTCCCTGTTATCTCGGCCGAGGAAGAGGCGCTGCGCCCCCATATTCCGCTGATCAACGGCGAAATCCCAACCGCCGAAGCCCTGCTGGCGCTTCGTGAAGGCACACAACCAAAGGAAACACTCAAATGATCCGCATAGGCATTGATGTAGGCGGCACCAATACGGATGCTGTTGTGATGGACGGCACCAAGGTGCTTGCCGGCGTTAAGGCGCCCACATCCGGCGACGTTATGACAGGCGTTGTGGACGCGCTGAAAAAGGTGTTGGCCGAAGCGGATATTTCAGCCGACAAGGTCGATGTTGTCATGATCGGCACCACCCATTTTACCAATGCCGTTGTGCAGCGCCGCGATCTTGCGCAAACCGCCTGTGTGCGGCTCTGTCTGCCCGCAACTGCCAGCCTGCCGCCGATGGTTGATTGGCCCACAGATTTGCGCGATGAAATCGGTCATCACTGGTATCTGGCGCATGGGGGCAATGAATTTGATGGCCGCATCATCTCGCAACTGGATGAGGCCGAATTGCTGGGCATTGCCGATGATATCCGCGCCAAGGGTATAAAATCGGTCGCAGTTTCGGCCGTATTCTCGCCTGTTTCCAACGCGTTCGAAAAGCAGGCCGGCGAAATTCTGGCCCGCGCGCTGCCCGATGCACATATTACGCTTTCGGCCGAAATTGGCCGCGTGGGATTGCTTGAACGTGAGAATGCCGCAATCATGAATGCCTGTTTGCGCGATCTGTCGCGCGACGTTATCGCCGCGTTTCGCGGCGCGCTGGCCGATGTCGGCTTTCGTGGCCGCTTCTATCTGACCCAGAATGACGGCACGCTTATGGATGCAGCTTTTGCCGAGAAATTTCCGGTGCTGACCTTTGCCTCCGGCCCCACCAATTCAATGCGCGGCGCGGCCTTCCTTTCGGGTGTGCAGGACGCCATTGTCGTTGATATCGGCGGCACAACTGCCGATGTGGGGTGCTTGCAAAAAGGGTTTCCACGGCAAGCGGCGGTGGCAATCGAGGTGGGCGGCGTGCGCACCAATTTCCGAATGCCCGATGTGTTCTCCATCGGCCTTGGTGGCGGCTCGCTTGTGCAAGGCTCGGGCGAGGGTGTAACCGTCGGCCCGCAATCGGTTGGCTATCGCATTGCGACCGAGGCATTGATTTTCGGGGGTAGCACGCTAACGGCTTCGGATATTGTGGTGGCCGATGGCGGGGCCGATCTGGGTGACAAATCCAGGGTTGCGCATCTGGATGCGGCCTTGATCCGCGCTGCGCGCGACCGCATCGCCTTCATGCTTGAAGATTGTGTCGAGCGGGCGCGGGTTTCTGCCGAACCGCTGCCGGTAATCGTCGTCGGTGGCGGCTCGATCATCGTCGAAGGCAAAATTGCCGGGCTTGACCTTATCATGCCGAACCATTTTGCCGTGGCCAATGCCGTGGGTGCCGCCATTGCCCAGGTTTCGGGCGAGGTTGACCGGGTTTATGCGCTTGCCGAAATTGGCCGCAGCGAAGCCCTTGCCGATGCCAAAGCGCGCGCGACCGCTGCCGCGGTTGCCGCAGGCGCGCGCGAAGGGACAATCGAAATCGTCGATGTGGAAGATGTGCCACTGGCCTATCTGCCGGGAAATGCGACGCGCGTGCGCGTTAAAGCCGTGGGAGAGCTTCATGTTGAATGACGCTCGCTTCCCGCTGCAAGAATCCGATCTTTTGCCAATGTCCATCGGGGCCGCGTTGCTGGGCACTGGCGGCGGCGGCAACCCCTATATCGGAATGCTGCGATGCCGTGAATTGCTGCGAAAGGGCGCGACGGTTGACATTCTGCCGCTCGACGCCCTGCCGGATGATGCCTGGATTGGCGAGGTCGGTGGTATTGGCGCACCCGTTGTGGGCGTGGAAAAGTTTGAGCAGGGTGAAGAATGTCTGCGTGCCATGCGCGCCGTTGAAGAGGCTTCGGGTAAGCGCATGTCGGCCTTGATCTGCGCAGAGATCGGCGGGGCAAATTCAATGGAACCGCTGCTCACCGCCATGCAGGCCGGCCTGCCCGTGCTTGATGGTGACGGGATGGGCCGCGCCTTTCCCGAAGTGCAGATGACCACCTTCTTCATCTATGGTGCCGATGCCGCCCCGGCCGCAATTGCCGATGACAAGGGCAATGTCGTTGTTTTCCGGCATGTCCAGGACATGTATTGGCTGGAGCGTTTCGCACGCGACACCTCTGTTGCAATGGGCGCGGCGGCCGGGCTTGCCATTGCGCCAATGCGCATGGATTTCGTGCGCCGCACCGCCGTGCCGCGCACCATGACACAGGCGCTGCAGATCGGCCGCACGGTGCTGGATGCCCGCGCAAAGCGCCAGGATGTTGTGGACCGTGTGATTGCAACCACCGGCGCCACGCTGTTTTTCACCGGCAAGATAACCGACATCCAACGCCGAACCGAGGGCGGTTTTGCCCGCGGTGAGGCATTTATCGAAGGTTCGGGTGACTGGGCCGGCTCTGATGGGCGCATCGCCATCCAGAACGAAAACCTTGTGCTTTGGGTCGACGGCAAACCCGTGATCATGGTGCCCGATCTGATCATCAATCTCGATCTGGAAACCGGCGAGCCGCTCACCACCGAAGTGTTGCGCTATGGCCAGCGTTTGGCGGTGATCGGGCTTCCCGTGCATGACATGATGAAAACCCCCGAGGCGATGAAGGTCGTGGGGCCGCAGGCTTTTGGTTATCCGGACCTGAAATTCACCCCCCTTACCCTTGGCCCCATGCGCGCCTGAAAGGACAGAAACATGACAGTTATTCGCAAGATTGAAGTGGACGATCTCGAAGACATCGCCATTGGCGGCGCGGTTCTGGGCACGGGGGGCGGGGGCGATCCATATGTTGGCAAGCTCATGGCCCAGCAGGCCATTCGCAAATATGGGCCGGTTACACTTATAGATGTTGAAGGATTGGATGACGACGCACTTGTCGTGCCGGTCTGCATGATGGGCGCGCCCACCGTCATGACCGAGAAACTGCCCCAGGGTGACGAACTGATCAATGCGTTCAATGCGCTTGAAAGGGTCATGGGCCGCAAAATTGATGCCATTCTATGCGGCGAGGCGGGTGGCGTGAATTCGACAACACCCTTTGTCGTGGCGGCCGCCACCGGCTTGCCTCTGGTTGATGGCGATGGCATGGGCCGGGCATTTCCGGAATTGCAGATGGTCACTTTCACACTTGCGGGCGTATCGGCAACCCCGATGGTGCTGTGCGATGACAAGGGCAATTCCATTGTGCTTGAAACCGTCTCAAATGACTGGACCGAGCGGCTGGCGCGCGCGGCAACCATTGAAATGGGCGGATCGGCTTTGCTGGCCTTTTACCCGATGTCGGGCAAGACCGCCAAAGAAGCCGTAGTGCGTGGCACCCTGTCGCTTTGCGCCAAATGTGGTGAAACCCTGCGCAAAGCGCGCGCCGCACATGCCGACCCTGTGGCGGCGCTGGCAAGGCTTTTGGGCGCCCAGAACCTGTTTCACGGGCGGATAACCGATATCGAACGCCGCACGGTTGGCGGCTTTGCCCGTGGCCGCGCCATCATTGCGGGTGTCGAGAACCACCTGAATGAAACCATGACGCTCGACTTTCAGAATGAATTTCTGATTGCCGAAAAAGATGGGCAGGTGCTAGCGACCACGCCCGACCTGATCACCCTGCTCGAGGCTGACAGCGGGGCTCCGGTGACTGCGGATTCGCTCAAATATGGACAGCGCCTGATGGCATTGGCCTGGCCCTGCAACCCGCTTTGGGCAACCCCGGAAGGTATCAGGCTGGTCGGCCCGCGTTATTTCAAATATGACCACGATTATGTGCCGCTGGCGCGCTAGGCGGGCGTAAAGGCGCCGATTGCGCAGAAAATCCGCGAATATTCAAGGCTGCGCCTTGCGGCTGGCCTTGGCGTGGCAGGCTGGCCAACAGGTGAAGAAGCCTGATCAAAGTTTGGGATTTGCGCCTGGGCAAGCGCCCGGGCCGATCATCACTACGCGGCCTTCACATATCTCTTTGTGGACGCGTCGGTTCCGCTGCAACAATGTGTGGGCCAGGACCCGGCCGGGGGCGCCAGAACTCGAATTCATCATCCGCATTGCGCCGATCCGGTGCTTGAGGTCTGAAATCGGTTGACTGTGCAAATAAATATCCATAAATCATGAATTATGGATAAGTTAGACGCGCTTTCAGCTTTCGCCGCCCTTGGCCAGTCGACCCGGCTTGATGTGTTTCGTCTGTTGATGCAGGCGGGCAAGGCGGGAATGCTGGCGGGTGAAATCGGGGCCGCGCTGGATGTGCGGCAAAATACCATGTCGGCCAACCTGTCGGTTCTGGCGCGGGCCGGGCTTGTGCGCAGCGCGCGGCAGGGGCGCGGCATTCGCTATTTCGCCAATCTCGACGGGCTGCGCGGCTTGCTCGAATTCCTGATGGAGGATTGCTGCGGTGGCAGCCCCGCGCAATGCCAGCCCATCATCAATGCGCTGGCTTGCGCCGACTAGATTTACCCCCCTTAACACAGGACAGATGATGGCCGATACAACCGCACACCCACCCGCCGGGCTTGGGATTTTCGCACGCTGGCTTTCGCTTTGGGTGGCGCTGGCCATCGGGGCCGGGCTGGTGCTGGGCAACCTGCTTCCCGGCGCGTTTGGCGCATTGGCGGCGCTTGAAATTGCCTCCGTCAATCTGCCGGTTGCCGTGCTGATCTGGGCAATGGTTTACCCGATGATGGTCGGGGTCGACTTTGGTGCGCTGCGCCAGATCGGCCAGCGCCCGAAGGGGATTGTGCTGACGCTGGTCATCAACTGGCTGGTCAAGCCCTTTACGATGGCCGCCCTTGGTGTGCTGTTTTTCGACTATGTTTTCGCACCCTGGATCTCGCCTGAGAATGCACAGGCCTATCTGGCCGGGGTCATCCTGCTGGGGGCGGCGCCCTGCACGGCAATGGTGTTTGTCTGGTCGAACCTGACGCGCGGCAATGCGACCTATACGCTGGTGCAGGTGAGCGTGAATGATATCGTCATGGTCTTTGCCTTCGCCCCCATCGTGGCCCTGCTGTTGGGCATGACCGACATCATCGTGCCGTGGAACACCTTGCTGCTTTCGGTATTGCTTTACGTGCTGCTGCCGCTGGTTGCGGGCTTGCTGACGCGAATGCGGCTTGTGCGGGCAGGGGGCGTGGCGGCGGTGGACCGGTTCAAATCCCGCATCCAGCCGCTATCCGTGGCCGGGCTGCTGGTGACGGTGGTTCTGCTCTTCGGCTTTCAGGGTGGGGTGATTGTTGCGCAGCCAATGGTGATTGCGATGATCGCGGTGCCGTTGCTGATACAATCTTATGGCATATTTTTCCTGGCCTATTTTGCGGCGCGGGCCTGGCGGATTCCGTTTGACGTGGCCGCGCCCTGTGCGCTGATCGGCACGTCGAATTTCTTTGAACTTGCGGTTGCCGTGGCGATCAGCCTGTTTGGCCTTGGTTCGGGCGCGGCGCTGGCCACGGTTGTCGGGGTGCTGGTCGAAGTGCCGGTCATGCTGTCGCTTGTGGCATTTGCCAACCGCACCCGCCACTGGTTTGCCCAAGGAGAGACCGTATGACCATCGTCATCCACCACAATGAAGGGTGCGGCACCTCACGCCGCGTTCTGGGCATGATCGAGGCGGCGGGCGAAAAGCCGGTTGTCATCAATTATCTGGAAAGCGGCTGGACTCGTGCGCAGCTTCTGGGCCTGTTCGCCGCGGCCGATATCACGCCACGTGCCGCGCTGCGCACAACCCATTCCCCCGCCGAAGACCTTGGCCTGCTTGACCCGGCTGTCAGCGATGCCGCCCTGCTGGATGCGATGGTTCAGCATCCGGTGCTGGTCAACCGCCCGATCGTGTGTTCGCCCAAAGGTGTGCGCCTGTGTCGCCCGGCCGAGCTGGTGCAAACCCTGCTGGGCGATTAGGCCGCTGGCTGCCCCGACGCGCCGCGCCGGGGCAAACCCCTATTCGGCAGGCTCGGCCGCCAGCTTGTCTTGGGTGCGCAGCTTGAAATCCGAAGCATCGTGGCGCTCGTGCAACTGCCCCTCAAGCGGGCCCCATGTGCGGTTGACCATACGGCCGCGCTCCACGGCGGGGCGCTTGCGAATCTCCAGAGCCCAGCGGCGCAGGTTCTTGTAGGATTCAACATCGAGGAATTCGCTGGCGTTATAGGCATCGCCCGTGACCAGGTTGCCATACCAGGGCCAGGTCGCCATATCGGCGATGGTGTAGTCATCACCGCCCAGATAGCGGTTATTGGCAAGCTCACGGTCCAGCACATCCATCTGGCGCTTGGTTTCCATCGTGTAGCGGTTGATCGGATATTCGAATTTTTCGGGCGCATAGGCATAGAAATGCCCAAAGCCGCCCCCCAGATAGGGGGCCGAGCCCTGGAGCCAGAACAACCAGTTCATCACCTCGGTTCTATGCGCCGGATCTTTGGGCAGGAACGCCCCGAATTTTTCGGCCAGATACAGCAGGATTGCGCCCGATTCAAACACCCGGCTACCGGTTTCCGCATCAAACAGCGCAGGAATTTTGGAGTTCGGATTGACAGCCACAAACCCCGAGGAAAACTGATCACCCTTGTTGATATCGATCAGATAGGCATCGTATTCTGCGGCCGCAATCCCTTTGGCCAGCAGCTCTTCAAGCATGATCGTGATCTTCTGGCCGTTTGGCGTGGCGAGCGAATAGAGCTGCAAGGCGTGCTTACCGCGCGGCAGCTCCGCCTCGTGGGTTGCGCCGGCAATCGGGCGGTTGATCTTGGACCAGTTGCCGCCGTTTTCGGCATCCCATGTCCAAGTTTTCGGCGGGGAATAGGTTTTTGCAGTTGTCATAGCATATGCGTCCTTCAAACAATAATGCCCTATGGCGCATCCACATGCGGGCTGCGACAAACGGCTTTGTGCTTTAGATAGGCAGCATTGCGCCAAAAAACCAGAGGCCGGCAGCGGATTGGCTGGCGCACCCGACAGGATTCGAACCTGTGACCTCCGCCTTCGGAGGGCGGCGCTCTATCCAGCTGAGCTACGGGTGCGTTGAGGGTTCTATAAGATACTGCTTTCGCGGTTGCAATCGGGGAATGCGCGCAGCCTCTTGCGATCTCTTTCGCAGCGGCAAGGCTTGGGATACAGTTATACATGATGACGGAAGATAACGAAAATACCCCAGCCAAGCCGGACCCGGCCGAATTTTCGGTCGATAGCATCCTGTCGGCCATCCGCCAGCGGGTGACGGCTGAAACCGGTGCCCGCTATGCACGCGATTCCGCGCGAATGCAGCATGAAATGCTGGTGCTTCAGCCCGAGGCGCGCATAGATGACGGGCTTGGCGAAACCATCGCATCTTCCGGGGCGACCCTGCGCAGAAAGGTTGCACAGTCAGATGCAGCACTTGAAGCGCGCGTGCTTGAAATTCTGCTCAAAGCCCTGAAAAACCCCGCAAGCCCGTTGCGTGCCGCCCTGCGCGCCGCCCTGAAGGACGAGCCGGGCGGCTAACCATTTGGCGTGCCGGGCAGAATATCGGCCGCGGTCGGCACAGACAGGTTGCACACCAGCGGCGCGTCCGGCTCGTTGATCTGCTGCAAAAGCGCGCGCGCCAGATGCCGCCCGGCCTCGGTTGTGTCTTCGCGCACCAGCACAAGCTGGCGGCGGAAGACCCGCAACAGGTTGCTCACCTCTTTGGAGCCGATATCAATATCATGCCCAAGCCGCCGCCCGCTCGATTCTGCGGCATCGACCGATGCGATGGTTGCCGCCGTGGTGGCCGAAATGATCCCGTCAATACTGCTGTCGGCCTGCAGCGCGGCAAAGGTGCCGGCGCGAATGTCATCAATGTCATGATCCGCCGAAAACTCAGACAGGATCGCGCCCTTTATTCCCAGCGCCGCGCAGGTTTGCCTGAAGGCCTCGGCCATATGATGCGCATAGGACTGGATCAGCGGTGGCGGCACAAGCACAAGGTTTTTGCGGCCACGGCGCACAAGCTCGCGCACGATCAGGTCGGCATAGGCGCCATTGTCATAATCGACATAGCTGTGGGAAATCCCCATCTCGGTGCGCCCATGCGAGGAAAACGGGAAGTTTTCCTGGGTGAGCAGGCGCACGCGTTCGTCATTCAGCATGGTCTGGTTGAAGATAATGCCGTCGGCGGAATGGGTTTCTATCACATAGCGCACAGGGATCAGCGGGTCGGTATCGGGCGCATAGGGCATGACAACCAGATGATAGGGCGTGCCCTTCAACTCGTCGGAAATCGCATAGACCAGCTGCGCGGCATGGCCGATCACATCCTGCTGGCTCGACAGGACCAGCGCGATGACATTGGTCTTGCCCGTGCGCAGGCGCACGCCCGCGCGGTTGGGCCGATAGCCGATGGATTTGGCCACGCCGCGCACCTTTTCCTTGGTCGCCTGGCCAATGTCGGGCGCGTCATTCAATGCACGGCTGACCGTGGTTACCGCCAGCCCGGTCATCTGGGCGATGGTTTTCAGCGTCGGCTGCGACCGGCGCGCGGGCGAATCAACTGGGCGACTCATCAAGCAACTCCGCTCAAAAATACGGGCCGATTCGCATCGGCAATTTGTGGTGCAACTGCGAACAGCCCTATCGCAAACCCAAGCCGAAGGGGAACCCGCGCCGGGGTGGTTTCCGCTGATTTTCGCGAAAACCAATAGAAAATCTGGTGAGGGATTTGCTTATGCTGCATCTGCTCAGTTGGCCAGTATATACAATACTCTTGCCGCCAGTATGGGCGCAAAAAAAGCAAAATTGCCAGCTTGAAAATTTTACGGAAACGATTTAGCCTCTTATCTGTAACGATACAGTTGCAGGGAGAGAAACATTGAAAAAGACATCACTCGCCGTCGCACTGGCGGCAACCTTGGCGCTACCCGCCACGGCCACAGAACTGGAAGTAACCCATTGGTGGACATCGGGCGGCGAAGCTGCCGCGGTGGCTGAATTCGCAAAAGCATTCAATGCTGGCGGCGATACATGGGTTGACGGCGCGATTGCCGGCTCGGGCGGCACAGCGCGCCCCATCATCATTTCGCGCATTCTGGGCGGCCAGCCGATGGGCGCCACCCAGTTGAACCACGGCCGCCAGGCCGAAGAGCTGATCGAAGCCGGTCTGATGCTCGATATTACCGATCTGGCCGAAGCCGAAGGCTGGCGCGATTTTGTCAACCCGTCCTCGCTTCTGGACAGTTGCACGCTTGATGGCCGCATTTACTGCGTGCCCGTCAACATCCACTCGGCGCAGTGGATGTGGCTGAACAATGCCGCATTTGAAAAGGTTGGCCTGCCCGTGCCCACCAATTGGGACGAATTTGTAGCCGCCGGCCCCGCGCTGGAAGCAGCCGGCATCGTGCCCTTGGCGATGGGTCAGCAAAGCTGGCAGACACAGCTCGCCTTTGGTGCGCTGGCCATTGCGCTGCTCGACTATGACACATGGGCAGCCGTGAACACCGAAAAGAACGCCGAAGTGGCGGCAGGCGCGGAATATCGCCGCGTGTTTGAAGCGTTCGACGATGCGCGCCGTCTGGCCGTTGGCTCGAATGTGCAAGACTGGAACCAGGCCACCAATATGGTGATTACCGGCACCGCCGCCGCACAGATCCACGGCGACTGGGCGCAGGGCGAATTCCAGGTTGCCGGCCAGGTTGCGGGTGAAGATTACACCTGTCTGCCGGGTCTTGGCTTCAACGACGTTCTCGATACCGGTGGTGACGCCTTCTACTTCCCGGTCAATGACGATCCGGAAATCACAGCCGCCCAGCTTCGTCTGGCCAGCCTGCTGATCTCCAAGGATGTGCAGGTTGCCTTCAACCTGAAAAAGGGCTCGCTGCCCGTGCGTGGCGATATCGACCTTTCGGCTGCAAACGCCTGTATGCAGAAAGGCCTTGAAATTCTGGCTTCCGGCAACATCCTGCCCGGTGGTGCCCAGAACTTCTCGGAAGATACCAACACCCAGCTCAACGACCTGATGACAGCCTTCTGGAATGACCTGTCGATCACGGTTGATCAGGTGCAGGCTGACTATGCAGCCATCATCGCATCTGCCGACTAGGCAGGCGCCAAACCGGCCGCCAGCCCCGCGCTGGCGGCCGCGTTTCTTGGGAAATGTTTGTGCATTTACTTGGCCTTGCGGCCATAGTTTCACCATTTCCACAGCCAAAAGGACTGGATGACAGATGACGCGAACTGCGCAAAAGCTTTTTGTCCGCGCGCTCGCCGCAACCGCTATTCTTGTGCTGGCCACTCGGCTTGGTCTGGGTGCGGCGTTTGAGGCGGTTGTCGGAAATGCGGGGGGGTTCATTGCCAACGCCCTGCCCTGGGTCGCGCTTGCCGTGGCCGCCTATGCGGTGTTTCGCACTTGGAGCGGGTTGAAGCCGCAGCTTGTGCTGAAGGGAAATTCACGCAAACGCCAGATTATCGGCTATCTGATATTCAGCGTGGTTTGCGCCTTGATCTGGCTATACGGCATGGGCGTCTTTGGCCGCCTGTCGAATGATTACAAGGCATTTCGCACCATCCTGAACACGCTTTACCCGTTCAGCGCACCGCTTGGGGTCATGCTGTTCTTGGGCGCGATTTTGCTGCTGGTCACCGGCTCGATTGATGATCGCAGCCGCATTCCCGGCCCGGCCGAACGGCTGCTTGGGGGAAACCTGTCAGCCAAGGTCGCCGCCTTGCCGATGATGCTGACAGCCCTTGGCGTGTTTGTTGGTGCCACGCTGTGGACGGTCTATCACTCCTTCACCAATTCCAAGCTTCTGCCAAAATCCGACCTGATCGGCTTTGACCAGTATGAACGGCTGTGGAGCAGTTCACGCTGGCTCATCTCAATCGAAAACCTTGTCATTTATGGCGTCTGTTCGCTGATTTTCTCGCTGGTGATCGGCTTCATGCTGGCTGTGCTGCTCGACCAGAAAATCCGCTTTGAAAACACCTTCCGCTCGATCTTCCTGTTTCCCTTCGCGCTCAGCTTCATTGTGACCGGCCTTGTCTGGCAATGGATTCTGACCCCCGAATTCGGTGTGCAGGCGATTGTGCGCAGTTTGGGGTTTGAAAGCTTCACCTTCGATCCGCTTTATGACGCCGATATCGTCATCTATGGCATTCTCATCGCCGGGCTCTGGCAGGGCACCGGGCTGATCATGTGCCTGATGCTGGCCGGCCTGCGCGGGATTGACGAGGAGATCTGGAAAGCCGCACGGGTCGACGGTATCCCCGCCTGGAAAACCTATATCTTCATCATCATCCCGATGATGCGCCCGGTCTTCATAACCACACTCGTGATCATCGCTGCCGGCATCGTCAAGGTTTATGACCTTGTCGTGGCGCAAACCTCCGGCGGGCCGGGGCTCGCCTCGGAAGTGCCGGCGAAATACGTTTACGACTACATGTTCGGCGGCCAGAACCTCGCCCAGGGTTTTGCGGGCTCGACCATGATGCTGCTTTCGGTGCTGATCGTCATCATCCCGTGGGCCTATCTCGAATTCAAGGGGAAGAAGACTCATGGTTGATGCAAGCACAGCATTCGAGGGGCCAAGCGGCACCAAGCCGCGCCGCGCCCTGTCACGCCGCAATATCATCCTTTACGGCACGCTCATCCTCATCGCGGTCTACTACCTGCTGCCGCTTTACGTGATGGTGGTCACATCGCTCAAGGGTATGCCCGAAATCCGGCTTGGCAATATCTTCTCACCCCCGGTGGAGATCACCTTCGAACCCTGGGTCAAGGCCTGGTCGGAGGCTTGCACCGGGCTGAACTGCGACGGGCTCAGCCGCGGTTTCTGGAACTCGGTGCAGATCATGGTGCCCTCGGTGGTGCTGTCTATCGCCATTGCCTCGGTCAATGGCTATGCGCTGGCCAACTGGCGCTTCAAGGGGGCGAACATCTTCTTCACCATCCTGATTTTCGGCGCCTTCATCCCCTATCAGGTGATGATCTATCCGCTGGTGATCATGCTGCGCGAAATGGGGCTTTACACCAAGCTGGGTGGCCTTGTGATCGTGCATTCCATCTTCGGTATGCCCATCCTGACGCTGCTGTTCCGCAACTACTTCACCTCGCTGCCCGAAGAGCTGTTCAAGGCCGCGCGTGTCGACGGGGCGGGGTTCTGGGGCATTTTCTTCAAAATCATGATGCCGATGAGCCTGCCGATTTTCGTGGTGGCGATCATCCTTCAGGTGACAGGCATCTGGAACGACTTCCTCTTCGGCGTGATCTATACCAAACCCGATAACTACCCCATGACGGTGCAGCTCAATAACATCGTGAACTCGGTGCAGGGGGTGAAGGAATATAACGTCAACATGGCCGCGACGATCCTTACAGGATTGGTGCCATTGGTTGTCTATTTCGTATCGGGAAAACTGTTCGTGCGCGGCATCGCCGCTGGCGCGGTGAAAGGCTAAAAGCATGAGTGATGTAAGCATTGATATCAAGGAACTGTCGCTGTCCTTCGGGGCGACCGAGGTTCTGAAAAAGATGGACCTTGCGGTGGGCAAGGGCGAGTTTCTGGTGCTGCTTGGCCCGTCGGGTTGCGGCAAGTCGACCCTGCTGAACTGCATTGCCGGGCTGCTCGATGCCACGGCGGGGCAGATCTGGATCAACGATCAGAACGTCACATGGGCCGAACCCAAGGACCGTGGCATCGGCATGGTGTTCCAGTCTTACGCGCTCTATCCGCAAATGTCGGTGCGCGGCAATCTCAGCTTCGGGCTTAAAAACCAGAAAATGCCCAAGGCGGAGATTGATCAGCGCGTGGCGCGCGCGGCGGAAATTCTGCAGATCGAACCCTTGCTCAACCGCAAACCGGCCGCCCTGTCCGGGGGTCAGCGCCAGCGCGTTGCCATTGGCCGCGCCCTTGTGCGCGATGTCGATGTGTTCCTGTTCGACGAGCCGCTGTCAAACCTCGACGCCAAGCTGCGTTCCGAGCTGCGGGTGGAACTGAAACGCCTGCATAACCGCCTGAAAAACACGATGGTCTATGTCACCCATGACCAGATCGAGGCGCTGACCCTGGCCGACCGCATTGCCGTCATGCGCGGCGGCATCATCCAGCAGCTCGACAGCCCGCACACCATTTTCAACAAGCCCGCCAACCTGTTTGTGGCCGGGTTCATCGGCAGCCCCGCCATGAACATGCTGAATGGCGTGCTTTCGGGCGAAAGCTTCAAATTCGGCGCGCAAACCGTCTCGCTGGCTGGCTATAACGCCAATGAGGGCCTGCGCGATGGCAAGGCCATTCTGGGCGTGCGCCCCGAGCATACCAAAATTCACGCCGAGGCGGGCGAAGGCCGGCTCAGGGCCACGGTCGATATCGACGAGCCGATGGGCTCCGACAGCCTGATCTGGCTGTCCTGTGAGGGGCAAACGGTTTCGGTGCGCGCCGGTGCGGAAGAGAATTATGCAATCGGATCAGAGGTTTATCTAAGCTTTGACGCGTCGCGCGCCTCGGTCTTTGATATTGCTTCCGAGAAGCGGATGTAGAGCAAAAACATGCTGGAGCTTTCAGGACAATGGGCCTTGCAGCAAGCGGGCGGCACGGTCGCGGCCCCCATGCGCCTGCCGGGCGATGCCATTTCGGCGCTGATGGATGCAGGCCACCTGCCCGACCCCTATGCAGGCCTGAACGAGTATGACTGCCGTTGGGTGGGTGAAAGCGATTGGGTGCTGTCGCGCAGCTTTACCCATGATGGCAGTGCATCCGCGCTGGAAATCTCCGAGCTGGATTGCGTGGCCGAGATCTGGCTGAACGGCCGGCAGGTTCTGGCCGCCGATAACCAGCACCGCCGCTATCGGGCCGATGTGTCGGCAGCACTTGTTGCGGGCGAGAACCATATCGAAATCCGCTTTGCTTCAAACGCGCGGGTGGCAGCGGAACGGGCCGCCGCCCAGCCCTGGCCGGTGCCCTTTTCCAAAGACAATAACCCCATTGCGCATGGCAATATGCTGCGCAAGGTCCATTGCGATTTTGGCTGGGATTGGGGCATCGCGCTCGCGCCCTTCGGCGTTTACGGCGACATCCGCCTTGTGCCGCTTGAGCAGGTGGCGCTGCGCGATGTGCTTGTCGTGCAGCACCATAGCGCGGGCCGCGTTGTGCTTGAAATTTCGCTGCTGCTCAACCAGCCCGCCAGCAATGTGGCCTGTAGCGCCAGCATCTGCGGGCAGGCGGCGCAGGCGAGCGCGCAAAATGGCCGGGCCGAGTTGCAAATCACCATTGAAAACCCCACGCTCTGGTGGCCTGCCGGTGCCGGCAATGCGGTGCTGCACGCGCTTGACATTCAGGTCGGTGACACCACGGCCAGCCGCCGGATCGGCCTTCGCGATCTGCGCCTGATCACAAAAGCCGACGCTGCTGGCACCGGCTTCAAGTTCAACATCAACGGGCGTGATATTTTTGCCAAGGGCGCCAACTGGATTCCCGCCGATGCGCTGCCCAGCCGCATCGAGCCAGCCGCCGTGCGCGCGCAGCTGCAATCGGCGCGCGATGCCAATATGAACATGATCCGCGTCTGGGGCGGTGGCCGGTATGAGCGTGACTGGTTTTACGACCTGTGCGACGAGCTTGGCCTCATGGTCTGGCAGGATTTCATGTTCGCCTGCCACCTTTACCCCGCCGACCCCGCCTTTCTGGCCGGGATCGACGCCGAGGTGCGCGACGTGGTTGCCCGCATTTCCCACCATGCCTGCCTGGCGCTCTGGTGCGGCGATAACGAGGTGATCGGCGCGCTCACCTGGTATGAGGAGGCGCGTAAAAACCGCGACCGCTACCTCGTCGCCTATGACCGGCTGAACCGCACGATTGAAACCGCTTTGCGCGAGACCCTGCCAAGCGCGGCCTGGTGGCCCTCCAGCCCCTCGGCAGGGGTTATGGACTTTTCCGATGGCTGGCATGATGACGGCGCGGGCGATATGCATTTCTGGTCGGTCTGGCACGAGGGCAAGGATTTCGAGCATTACCGCACCGTCCGCCCGCGCTTTGCGTCCGAGTTCGGCTTTCAGGCCTTCCCCAGCCTTGAAGTCATCCGCCAGTTCGCGCTGGGCGATGACATGAATGTCAACACGCCCGTGATGGAAAGCCATCAGAAAAACGCAGGCGGCAATACCCGCATTGCCGAAACCATGCTGCGCTATTTCCGCTACCCGGCGGGGTTTGAAAACTTCGTTTATCTGTCGCAACTCCAGCAGGCGCTGGCCATCAAGACCGCTGTTGAATACTGGCGCTGCCAGATGCCGCATTGCATGGGCACGCTGTTCTGGCAGCTCAACGATGTCTGGCCCTGTGTGAGCTGGTCCAGCCTCAACTACGGCGGCGCGTGGAAGCTGCTGCATTATTTTGCCAAGCTGTTTTATGCCCCGGTTGCTGTTCATGCCGTGCCAAAGGGCGTGGTCATTCAACTGATCGCTGTGAACGACACCGCCGCCGATATGGCGCTGGAGGTTCAGGGTTTTACCGCCGATATGGCCGGTGCAACCCGCCCCAAAGGCCAGCAATCTGCGGTTATTGCGGCGGGCCAAACCGGCGTGATGCTGGAAATTCCCTTGGCGCAAATCCCCACAGGCGCCATCCTCGCCTTTACCTGGAAAGCAAATGGCCAGACGGGCGGCGATATTTTCAGCCCCGTCCCGTTCAAACGGCTCGCGCTGCAAAACCCGCAGCTAGGCCTTGCCTTCACGGCCAGGGGCGACATGGTCGAAATCACCCTGACCGCCGCCGCACTCGCGCTTTTCGTCACGCTCGAATGCCCGGCACCGGGCCGCTTCAGCCAGAACGGCTTTGCGCTTTTCCCCGGCCATCCGGCCACCATCACCTTCACCCCTGAAAATGGCGATGCCGCCACCGCCGCGCGCCAGATAACCAGCCGCAACCTATGGGCCAGTTCGCATGAAGCGTAGTGAAATCAACACCATATTGCTGGAAAGCGACAGGTTCATCCGCAGCTTCGGCTTCGTGCTGCCGCCCTTCGCCTATTGGTCACCCGATGAGATGAAATCCCGCATCGCCAGCGATTCCGCGCGCATCCGCGATATGCGCATGGGCTGGGATATTACCGATTACGGGCAGGGCAATTTCCCCGATCTTGGCCTGTTCCTGTTCACGCTGCGCAACGGTTCCGCCAGCAATGTGGCGGCGGGCAGGGGTGTGCTTTACGCCGAAAAGATCATGATCAGCCGGCAAAACCAGATCTCGCCCATGCACCGGCATAATGATAAGACCGAAGACATTATCAACCGTGGCGGGGCGACGCTGGCCATCGAGCTTTTCGCCGCCAGTGCGGATGGCAGTATAGATGATGAAGCCGAGGTGCGGGTGCTGTGCGATGGTCGCCTGCGCACCGTCGCGCCCGGTGGCATTCTGGCGCTTGCCCCCGGCGAAAGCGTCACCCTTCTGCCGCATCATTGGCACGCCTTCTGGGGCGAGGGGGGCGATGTGCTGATCGGCGAAGTCTCCAATGTGAACGACGATCTGAACGACAATATCTTCCGCGACAAGATCGGCCGCTTTGCGGATGTGGATGAGGATACCGCCCCCGTGCATCTGCTTGTTGCCGATTATGACAGTTATCTTTGAACCCGATATGAAAGGCCCACCAATGGCACAGCTATCCTACCAGCTTTATTCCTCCCGCAAATTCGGCCCGCTGGCCCAGACGCTCGAAATGCTGGGCAGCCTTGGCTATGCCAATGTCGAGGCCTATGGCTCGCTTCTGGCCGATGACAGCACCCGCGCCTTGCTTGGCCAGGGGTTGCGCGCCCACGGGCTTTCCATGCCAAGCGCGCATATGGGCCTTGCGGAGTTGGAGGCTGATGGCGCCGCCATTGCCGCCATCGCCAAGGAACTTGGCATCAAAACCGTCTACTGCCCGCATATCATGCCCGATGAACGCCCGGCCGATGCCGCTGGCTGGCACGCCTTTGGGGCGCGGCTGGAAGCGGCAGGCGCGCCCATTCGTGCCGCCGGCATCGGTTTTGGCTGGCATAACCATGACTTTGAATTCAAAGCCTTGCCCGATGGCAGTATGCCCATCGAACATCTTCTGGCCGGCGGCCCGAGCTTGTCGTTGGAGCTTGACGTGGCCTGGGTGGTGCGCGCCGGGGCCGACCCGCTGGCGTGGATTGCAAAATACGCCGACCGCATTACCGCCGCCCATATCAAAGACATCGCCCCGGCGGGCGAGAAGGCCGATGAAGACGGCTGGGCCGATGTCGGCACCGGCGTGATGGATTGGCCCGCCTTGGCCAAGGCGTTGCAGGCGACCAAGGCCAGCCTATGGGTTATGGAACACGACAATCCCAGCGATGATGCGCGCTTTGCCGCCGCCTCGCTGAGCGCAGCACAGACATTCTGAAGGAAAAATCATGAGCGATCTCGGCATAGGCATTATCGGCTGCGGCAATATTTCAACCTCGTATCTGCGGCTTGCCCCGCTGTTCAAGGGGATCGAAATGCGCGCCGTGGCCGATCTGAACATGGATGCGGCCACGGCCCGCGCCAAGGAATATGGCCTGCGGGCGGAAACGGTTGCAGGGCTGTTGGCGGCGGATGATATCGACATCATCGTCAACCTCACCATTCCGGATGCGCATTTTGCGGTAACAAAATCCATCGTTTCGGCGGGCAAACACGCCTATTCCGAAAAGCCACTGGTGCTAACGGTGGATGAAGGCAAGGAGCTTGAGGCCTTGGCGAAATCCAAGGGCGTGCAGGTGGGTTGTGCGCCCGATACTTTCCTTGGCGGCGCGCATCAGCAGGTGCGGCAATTGGTCGATGATGGCGCCATCGGGCGCGTCACCTCGGGCAGTTGCCACGTCATGTCGCCCGGCATGGAAATGTGGCACCCGAACCCCGACTTTTTCTTCCTGCCCGGCGGCGGCCCGATCCTCGATCTTGGCCCCTATTACATCGCCGCGCTGATAAATCTGATCGGCCCGATCAGGCGCGTGGGCGCACTCACATCATCCGCACAGGCCGAGCGGACCATTACCAGCCAGCCCCGCGCGGGCGAGAAGATTCCGGTCAAAACCCCCACCACGATCAACGCGCTGCTGGAATTTGAAAGCGGGGCGAATATCACGCTTTCGGCAAGCTGGGATGTTCATGCCCATCAGCATTCCAATATCGAGATCTACGGCACCGAAGGCTCGCTCTTCGTGCCCGACCCGAACTTCTTTGGCGGCGACATCAAGCTGGCGGGCAAGGATGGCAAGATCAACCCCGTCACCGCCTGGGCACATCCATTCGGCATTCCCAACCAGGACCAGGGCCGCGCCAATTACCGCACGGCGGGGCTGGCCGATATGGCAATGGCCATCCACGAGGGCCGCGATGCGCGCTGTGCAATGGCGCGCGCGCTGCACGGGGTCGATGCGATGGTGTCAATCCTGAAATCGGGCGAAACCGGGCAGTTTGTAACGCTGTCCACAAGCTGCACCCGCCCCGAAGCCCTTGACGCAGACGCAGCGGCGGCACTTCTGCGCTAAGCGTTGCGCCGCCCCTAGTTTGCAGTGGCGGCTTGCGGCTCGACAGGCACCGGGGCGTGGGCCGCCTGAACCTTGCCTATGGCGAGGCGGTCGACCTGCTGATCAGCATCGCTGTGGCCGAGCAGATGAACTCGCCGCTGTTTCTGGCCGGGCTTGGCGCGGTGCGGCGGCAGTTGGTCGCGTCCTTCTCGCCGGAAAAGTGGCGCAAGGTGGAGCGGCTGAAATCGCGCATTGTGATAGGCGTGACCTCGTCAACCCATGTGCAGGCGGGCGCGGTTGCACCGCCAAGGCGGGTTGTGCAGGCGCTGCATCAGGCGTTTCTTGCCCAGGACGTGTTGCAGATACGTTATAGGCGCGAAGATGGCGCAACATCCGAGCGGCAGATCGAGCCGCATTACCTCTATCTGCACGATCCGGTCTGGTATGTTGTGGCCTATGACCATCTGCGCCAATGCCCCAGAACCTTCCGATGTGACCGGATGCTTGCGGCCCGATCAACCGGAGAACGGTTCAATCTGCAAAACCGCGCGGTGTTTGCGGCGTCACTCGTGAATGACGCGCAATAACCCATGTCGGTGGCGGCGCGGCAAGGTTGCGCCTGTGGCAACCTGGCACCCGCGCCGCTATCAGGCCTGGGTCCAATCCAGCACGACCTTGCCGCTGGAGCCTTCGCGCATCGTTTCAAACCCGGTCTGGAAGTCGTCCACCGCAAAACGGTGCGTGATGACCTTGCGCACATCCAGCCCGTTTTGCAGCATGGCGATCATCTTATACCAGGTTTCAAAGATCTCGCGGCCGTAAACACCCTTGATGGTGATGGCCTTGAAAACGATCCGGCTCCAATCCACCGGCGATTTGCCGGGGGGTATGCCGAGCATGGCAATGCGCCCGCCCATTGTCATCGTGTCAACCATCTGGTCGAGCGCGCGCTGGTTGCCCGACATTTCCAAACCCACATCGAAGCCTTGCGTCATTTTCAGGCGCGGGATGACGGCGGCAAGCTCGTCGGTGGCCACATTCACCGGCAGCACATCGGCCACCTTGCCGGCCAGATCGAGCCGCGCCTGGTTGATATCGGTAATCACCACATTGCGCGCCCCGGCATGGCGCGCCACGGCGGCGGCCATAATGCCGATGGGGCCGGCGCCGGTCACAAGCACATCCTCGCCGATCAGATCAAAGCTGAGGGCCGTATGCACGGCATTGCCGAGCGGGTCCAAGATAGCACCGATCTCATCGTCAATTTCATCGGGCAGGGGGACGGTGTTGAAGGCGGGCAGGCGCAGAAATTGCGCGAATGCGCCCTGCTCGTTCACCCCGATGCCGCGTGTGGCCGGGTCCAGATGGAACTTGCCCGCCCGGCTTTGGCGCGACTTCTTGCCAATCAGATGCCCCTCGCCGGAACAGCGCTGGCCGAGCGAAAGCTCGGTCACATTGCGGCCAAGCTCGACGATCTCACCGGCAAATTCATGGCCCGTGATCAGCCCCACAGGCACGGTGCCCGCCGCCCATTCATCCCAGTTCCAGATATGGATATCGGTGCCGCAAATGCCGGTCTTGTTGATCTTGATCAGCACATCATCGGGGCCGATTTCCGGCACGGGCGCGGTTTTCATCCATAGCCCGACCTCGGGTTTGGTCTTGGCCAGCGCCTTCATTTCATTGCTCATTTCAGCACTCCTGTGGCTTTGCCCGCCGCTTTGAACGCATCAAGCGCGAAGTTCAGATCATCGCGCGTGAGCTTGGCATTCATCTGCGTGCGAATGCGCGCGGCACCTTTTGGGACAACCGGAAAGAAGAAGCCCGCCACATAGACCCCGCGCTGGAACAGATCGGCCGCCATTGCCTGCGCAAGTTTCGCATCGCCCAGCATGACGGGGATGATCGGATGCGCGCCGTCCAGCAAACCGAAGCCGGCATCGGCCAGCCCGGCGCGCCAATAGGCGGCGTTTTCAAACAGTTGCGCGCGCAGATCGTCGCCCGCTTCCACCAGATCGAGCGCCGCTAGCCCGGCGGCGACAATCGCGGGCGGCAGCGCGTTGGAAAACAGATAGGGCCGCGCGCGCTGGCGCAAAAGGTCGATCAGGGGTTGTGGCCCGGCGATATAGCCGCCAAGCGCGCCGCCAAGCGCCTTGCCCAAGGTGCCGGTCATCACATCGGCCTGAACGCCGAAATGGGCGGGCGTGCCGCGCCCCTGCGGGCCCATGAAGCCGGTGGCATGGCAATCATCCACCATCAAGAGCGCGCCGAATTCATCGGCCAGCGCGCGAATCTCGGGCAGTCTGGCAAGGTAGCCATCCATCGAGAACACCCCGTCGGTGGCGATCATGATGAACCGCGCACCGTCGGCCCTGGCCGCCTCCAACTGGGTGCGCAAATCCGCCATATCGGAATTGGCAAAGCGGTAGCGCCTGGCCTTGCACAGCCGGATCCCGTCGATGATCGAGGCATGGTTGAGACTGTCGGAAATCACCGCATCCTCGGTCCCCAGCAGCGGTTCGAACAGCCCGCCATTGGCATCGAAACAGGCGGCGAACAGGATGGAATCGTCATGGCCGAGGAAGCGTGCGAGCCGCGCCTCCAACTGGCGGTGCAGATCCTGCGTGCCGCAGATGAAGCGCACCGAGGCCATGCCGTAACCCAGATCATCCATCGCGCCCTTGGCGGCGGCAATCAGCGCCGGATGGTCGGCAAGGCCAAGGTAGTTATTGGCGCAAAGGTTGACCACGCGCTCATGCGTAACGCCTTCATGGTTTACCGAAATCCGCCCGGCCTGCGCTGAGGTGATCATCCGCTCGCTCTTCATCAGCCCGTCGGCATCAATCTGCGCAAGGGTTTGGGTGATGTGGTTCAGGAATGGGCTGGGCGCGGGGTTGGGCACGGGGTTGGGCACGGGGGGCGCTCCTGTTGCATTGTCAGGGTTTGCGCCAGCCTATGCCGCAAGCCGCGCCATGTAAATTGCGGCAAAACCATCGGTGGCGGCGCGGCAAGGCTGCGCGGGTTGCCCCGTTGCGCCCGCGCCGCCCGCAGATGTTGCGCTAAGCCAGACGCGCGTGGCGGTTCACGTCTTTATACAGCAAATACCGGAACGGGCCGGGGCCGGCGGCATAGCAGGCCTGCGGGCAGAAGGCGCGCAGCCACATGAAATCGCCGGCCTCGACCTCCACCCAATCCTGGTTGAGCTTGTAAACGGCCTTGCCCTCCAGCACGTAAAGCCCGTGTTCCATGACATGGGTTTCCTCGAAGGGAATGACCCCGCCGGGCTGGAAGGTGACAATGTTCACATGCATATCGTGGCGCAGATCGTCGGGTTCCACAAACCGCGTTGTGGCCCAAACGCCGTTTGTGTCGGGCATGGGGGAAGGGGCGATGGCACTGTCCGAGGTTACGAAAGCCGGCGGGGCTTCCACCCCCGGCGCCGCCTCGTAGCGTTTGCGCAGCCAGTGAAAGCTGGCGGGCAGGGCGCCGCGGTTATGCGCGGCCCATGTAGCACCCGCCGGAATATAGGCGTAACCACCCGCCGCAAGCACATGCGCCTGACCCTCAAGCGTAAGCGCAAGCTCGCCCCTGGTCACGAACAGCACGCCCTGCACGCCTGCCTCCGGTTCTGGCCTGTCCGACCCGCCACCCGGTGCAACCTCCATCACATACTGGCTGAAACTCTCCGAAAACCCCGACATCGGGCGCGCGATGATCCACGCCTTTGTGCCCGCCCAGCCGGGCAGGTAGCTGGTGACGATATCGGAAAACACCCCGCGCGGAATGAAGGCATAGGCGTCGGTAAACACCGCGCGCCCGGTCATCAGCGCGGTTTGCGGCGGCAGGCCGCCCGGCGGGGCAAAGTAATCGCTCATGGTAAAATATCCTTCAGGCGAAATTCGGCAATGCGCTCGACCTGCCTGCACGCGGTGGCAAGCTCCTGGTCTGTGTCATTGGCGATGCGGGCTTCAAATGCGGCCAGAATTTCCGGCTTGGTATAATCGCGCACGGCAATGATGAAGGGAAAGCCGTGCTTGGCCATATAAGCGGCGTTGAGCGACTGGAAGGCGCTGCGCTCGGCCTCGGTCAGCGCATCAAGCCCGGCGCTGGCCTGCTCATTGGTTGATTCAGCCGTCAGCGCCTTGGCGGCGGCCAGCTTGCCCGCAAGGTCGGGATGGGCTTGCAGCACAGCCAGCCGTTCAGCATCGCTGGCGCTGCGAAAAGCGCGGCACAGAGCGTTATGCACCCCGGCGGCGCAATCATGCGCCGGCCCAAGGTCCAGCGCATGGGCGCGTTCGGCCACCCAGGGCGAATGCTCGAAAATACTGCCGAATTTCGCCACAAAACGCGCCGCATCCATCTGGCTGGGGCGCTCGCGGCGGGCGGGCGGGTGCGCCTTTGCCCAATGCGCGGCAATATCGGCGCGGCGCGCAAACCACACGCCCTCATGCGCCTGTGCATGGTCCAAGAACCGCATCAGCCCGGCAATCTTGCCTGGCCGCCCGATCAGGCGGCAATGCAGCCCGATGGACAGCATTTTCGGTGCGCCCGCCGCGCCTTCGGCATAAAGCACATCGAAAGCATCGCGCAGATACTGGTAAAACTGCTCGCCGGTACTATAGCCCGGCGCGGTGGCAAAGCGCATGTCATTGGCTTCCAGCGTATAGGGGATGATGAGCTGATCGCGCGCGCCGATCTCCGCCCAATAGGGCAGATCATCGTCATAAGTGTCCGAGATATAGTCCATCGCGCCGCTCTCAGCCACCAGCCGCACGGTATTGGCCGAACAGCGCCCGGTATACCAGCCGCGCGGCGGGGTGCCGACAACCTCGGTATGCAGGCGAATGGCCTCGGCAATCGCGGCGCGCTCCTCGGCCTCGGGCATGTCTTTGTGTTCAACCCATTTCAGCCCGTGGCTGGCAATTTCCCAATCCGCCGCCTTCATTGCCGCCACCTGTTCGGGGCTGCGGGCAAGGGCCGTGGCCACCCCGTAAATGGTAATGGGAATGTCGCGCCCGGTGAACAGCCGGTGCAGCCGCCAGAACCCGGCGCGCGCGCCATATTCGTAAATCGATTCCATGTTCCAGTGCCGCTGGCCCGCCCATTGCGCCGCCCCCGGAATATCCGACAGGAACGCCTCAGACGCCGCATCGCCGTGGAGGATGCAATTCTCGCCGCCCTCTTCATAATTCAGCACAATCTGCACGGCGATTCTTGCATCATTGGGCCAATTTGCCCTGGGCGGGTTCGGCCCGTGGCCGCGCATATCGCGGGGGTAGCGGTTCATGCCTGTCTCCTTTTGGGCCAGTATCGGCCTTCACCTTGTGATAGCATTACGAAAGAGGATTGATTATCAAGATTGCATTGAAAGAAAAAGTTGAATTCGTTGATTTTGTTTGAAACGAAAGCCTGACAAAGTGGCGCCGAACAAGCGAGGGAGAGCGCGATGTATGACTATGCGATCATGTGGGAATGGGGGGCGTTTGCCATCCGCTGGCTGCATGTCATCACCGCAATCGCCTGGATAGGCAGCTCGTTTTACTTCATCGCGCTCGATCTGGGGCTGCGCAAGGCGCCGGATTTGCCCGAAGGGGCGCATGGCGAGGAATGGCAGGTGCATGGCGGTGGCTTCTACCATATCCGCAAATATCTTGTTGCCCCTGCGGCAATGCCCGAGCATCTGACCTGGTTCAAATGGGAAAGCTATGCGACATGGCTTTCAGGTTTCGCCCTGCTGGCCGTGGTCTATTATGCGGGGGCAGATCTGTATCTGGTCGATGCGAATGTCTGGGATGTTTCGCCCTTCATCGGCATCCTCACCTCTATCGCCAGCATCATCGGCGCGTGGCTTGTGTATGATCTGCTGTGCAAATCGCCGCTCAAGGCCAATGCCACCGCGCTGATGGTGCTGCTTTTCGCGCTGCTGGTCGGGCTGGCCTGGTTTTATACGCAAATCTTCACGGGCCGCGCGGCTTTCCTGCATCTGGGGGCCATAACTGCCACCATCATGTCGGCCAATGTGTTCATGGTCATCATTCCGAACCAGAAGATCGTGGTCGCCGACCTGAAGGCCGGGCGCGTGCCCGATGCGAAATACGGCAAAATCGCCAAGCTGCGCAGCACGCATAACAACTATCTCACCCTGCCGGTGCTGTTTTTGATGCTCTCCAACCACTACCCGCTGGCCTTTGCCACGCAGTATAACTGGATCATCGCCAGCCTTGTGTTCCTTATCGGCGTGACCATCCGCCACTATTTCAACTCGGTCCATGCGCGCAAGGGCAAGCCGAACTGGACATGGGCGCTGGCGGCGATCCTGTTCATCATCATCGCCTGGCTGTCGACCGTGCCGGCCGTGCTTGGCGGGGATGAACGCGCGGCCCTGCCTGAACGCGCCCAGCGCATGGTTGCCGCCGCCGGGTTTGAAGATGTCAGCGACATCGTGCTTGGCCGCTGTTCCATGTGCCATTCCGCAACCCCCGCCTGGGAAGGGATGCTGTGGCCCCCCAAGGGCGTGATGCTGGAAACCGAAGCGCAAATCGCGCTGCGTGCGCGCGAGATTTACCTGCAGGCCGGGCGCAGCCACGCCATGCCACCCGCGAATATCACCTATATGAGCGATGAGGAGCGCCAGCAGATTGTTGCCTGGTTTGAAGGTATTTCAAATGGCGGCTGAAACCCTGCTGCGCGGCCGTGTGCTGCGCTTTGTGTCCGAACCCAAGGCGCCGGATGATCACGGCAGCTACCTGTTCGATGAAGATGGCGGCGTGCTGATCAAGGATGGCAAGGTCAAGGCTTGCGGCGCTTTCGCAAGCCTGCGCGTAACCGCCCCCGATGCCACGCTCATCGACCACCGCCCGCACCTGATCCTGCCCGGTTTCATCGACACGCATCTGCATTTCGTGCAGATGCAGGTCATCGCCAGTTGGGGTGCGCAACTGCTCGACTGGCTCAACAACTACACATTTCCGGCGGAAACCGAATTTGCCGACCCGGCGCATGGCGCGCGCATCGCCGATGCGTTTTTCGATGAGATGCTGCGCCACGGCACCACCACGCCGGTGGCCTATTGCTCCTCTCATCCGCAATCTGCCGAGGCGTATTTCACCGCCGCCGCTGCCCGCAACATGCGCGTGATCGGCGGCAAGGTCATGATGGACCGCAACGCGCCGCCTGCCTTGTGCGACACCGCGCAGCGCGGGCATGACGAGACCGAGGCGCTTGTCGCCAGATGGCACGGCAAGGGCCGGGCCGAGGTGGCGATAACCCCGCGCTTCGCCATCACCTCGACCCCCGAACAGCTTGAAGCCGCAGGCGCGCTTGCCCGCGCCCACCCCACATGCCCCGTGCAAACGCACCTGAGCGAAAACCATGACGAGATTTCCTCAACCCTTGGCCTATACCCCAAGGCGAAAGACTATCTCGACATCTACCACAGCTACGGGTTGCTCGGCCCGCGCAGCCTGATGGGCCATTCCATCCACCTGTCGCCGCGCGAAATGGGCGTGATGGCCGAAACCGGCGCGGTGGCGGTGTTCTGCCCTACCTCGAACCTGTTCCTCGGCTCGGGCCTTTATAACGAGGCGGGCCTGGCCGAAGCCGGCGTGCGCCGCGCCATCGCCACCGATATCGGCGGCGGCACGAATTACTCGATGCTGCGCACGCTCGATGAAGGCTACAAGGTGCTGGCGCTGCGCGGCCAGAAACTGACGGCGCTCAAGGCCTTCTACTGGATCACCCTTGGAAATGCCCGCGCGCTGGGACTGGAAGATAAAATCGGCACGCTGGCACCGGGCTCCGAAGCCGACATCACCGTGCTGAACCCCGCCGCCACCCCCGCCATGGCCCTGCGCCACGCGCGCGTGGAAACACTGGCCGAAGAGCTATTCCTGCTGCAAGTGCTGGGCGATGATCGGGCGGTGGTGGAGACATATGCGGCGGGCGTGGCGCGTAAGCCGGGGTAGGGTGCGCCTCAAACCTGATGACTAACTACTGAATCTAGCCCGTCTTTTGACTTTCAACATATGCGCAGAGAAAACAACACGCGTTTATTCTGTAGTTGTGAACGGTGTGCCGGTCTTGATGTGGTCCCGCTCGAAACTGATCACCGCTTCCGCGATGTATCGACGGCCTTTCATGCCCGCTCCGTCTCACCAAGGCGGCGCGGCGACATGGCGCTAACTGCGGCTATGCGCCCGCGCCGCGCTGCACCGTTGCGCTAATCCCAAAGCGCCGGCAGCTTCAGCCCGCAGGCCGCTGTAATCCTCCCATTTGTCACCAAATCCGCCGCCAGTTCCAACTCCGGCGCAAGGTAGCGGTCCTCGGCCAAGGGCGGGATGTGTTTGCCAAGTTCACCCAGCACGCCCGCCAGCGCGGGGCTGGTGGTAAGCGGGGCGCGAAAGCCGATGCCTTGGGCGGCGCAGAGCAGTTCCACCCCCAGAATCCGGTTCAGGTTTTCGGCCATCGGCAGCAGGCGGCGCGCGCCGTGGGCGGCCATCGACACATGGTCTTCCTGGTTGGCCGAGGTCGGTGTGCTGTCGGTCACACAGGGGTTGGCGCGGTGCTTGTTCTCGCTCATCAGCGCGGCGGTGGTGACTTCGGCAATCATGAAGCCCGAATTCAGCCCCGGATTGGGGGTCAGGAAGGGGGGCAAATCGTGGCTCAGCGTCGGGTCGACCATCAGCGCCACGCGGCGCTGGGCGATGGCGCCGATCTCGGCCATTGCGAGCGCGATCATATCGGCGGCAAAGCCCACGGGTTCGGCATGGAAGTTGCCGCCCGACACAATCAGCCCCGCCTCGACCAGCACGAGCGGGTTGTCGGTGGCGGCATTGGCTTCAATTTCCAGCGTGGCGGCGGCCTGGCGCAGCACATCCATCGCAGCACCGGTCACCTGCGGTTGGCAGCGGATGCAATAGGGGTCTTGCACGCGGGTATCGCCCTCGCGGTGGCTTTCGCGGATCTCGCTGCCCGCCAGCAAGTCGCGCAAAGCATCGGCCGCCTCGATCTGCCCGCGATGGCCGCGCAGCGCGTGGATTTCGGGCTGGAGCGGCGCGGTGGAGCCCATGATCGCATCGGTTGACAGCGCCGAGGTGACCAGCGCCGCCTGCGCCGCCCGCCATGCCGCAAACAGCCCGACAAGCGCCGTGGCGGTGGAAAACTGCGTGCCGTTGATAAGCGCAAGCCCTTCCTTGGGGCCAAGCACCACAGGCTCCAGCCCCGCCTTGGCCAGCGCTATGCCACCGGGCATCGTCTCGCCCTTATAGCGCGCCTCACCCTCGCCAATCATCACCGCCGCCATATGCGCAAGCGGGGCAAGGTCGCCCGAAGCGCCCACGCTGCCCTGCGCGGGGATGACGGGGGTCACACCCTTGGCCAACATATTCTCCAACTGCTCGACAATCACCCAGCGCACGCCCGACGCCCCGCGCCCGAGCGAAAGCAGCTTGAGCGCCATCATCAGCCGCGCGTGCCGGTCGGGTATCGCCTCGCCCACACCGCAGCAATGCGACAGGATGAGGTTGCGCTGCAGCGTCTCGGTATCTTCGGGTTCGATCTTCAGGCTGGCGAGCTTTCCAAAGCCGGTATTCACCCCGTAAACCGGCGCATTGCCCGCAGCGGCCCGCGCGATCATATCGGCGGCATGGTCCACGGCGGCACGGCAGGCGGGGTTCAGCCGGGCGGCGGCATTGCTGTCAAAAATTGCGGCAAGCGCGCCAAGGCTGGTGGCGCCGGGGGTAAGCATATGGCTGGGCATGGCTGGTCCTTCATCGCGGGGATTTGCCGGAAACCTACGCCTTGGCGATTATTATGTCTATACATTATATTGCGGATGTGAGGCGGATGACGAGCGCCGCAAATCCGGAAGGCAGGGTGACGGGCGCGCCGTGCAGCAAGGCGGTGCCGTGGGTGGTGAGCTTGCCGAACGGCTGCGGGCCAAGCGCGAAAATCGCGACCGGGCCGGGGCCGGGGGTGACGGTGCCGCCGGTTTGCAAGGTAACTTCGGCCTGCCAAAGCTGCGGATTGTAGATGAGGTTGAGGTCGCGGACCGCGCCGTTCAGCAGGCGGCCCTGCACGGGCATTTCGCCGGAGAAGGCGACGGGCTGGCGGGGCAGGGCGGTGAGGGTTTCGTGCGGCGTTTCAAGGGCAATGCCCGCGCCTTCGATGACCGTTAGGATGCGAAACAGGCCCGGAAAGGGCGAAAACGGGCCGTTTTGTGCCACTTCCGCCATGCTGAGGCGCCATGTATAGGGGGCGGCGTCGGTGAATATCTCATGCGTGACCCCGCCGCCGTTGCGCCAGGGCATCGCGGTGTAGTCCTGTGGGGGGATGATCTGCATTGCCAGCCCTTCTCAGCCTGCTATCATCAGACATAATAGGGATATGTCTGCCATTAAGGGAAGGGTGCATATGGGTGCCGCGCGGGTGCAGTTTCGTGATGTGAAGGCCGAAATACTGCGCCGGATTCGCGCGGGCGAATGGGCGCCGGGCGCGCTTTTGCCGGGTGAGGTTGAACTGGCGGCGGAATTTGGCTGCGCGCGCGCCACGGTCAACCGGGCGCTGCGCGAATTGGCCGAAGATGGCGTGATCGACCGGCGGCGCAAGGCGGGCACGCGGGTGAAGCTGGTGCGCGCACGCCACGCAAAATTCACCATTCCGCTGGTGCGCGCCGAGGTCGAGGCGACCGGCGCCGCCTATCGTTATACGCTGATCACCCGCGACATCTGCCCGCCGCCCGACTGGCTTGCCGCCCAGCTTGGCCTGAAAGCGCGCGCGCGGATGCTGCATGTCACCTGTATGCATTACGCCAATAACGCGCCTTTCCAGTATGAGGATCGCTGGATCAACATTGCCGCCGTGCCGGGGGTGGAGGCGGCAGAGCTTGAACAGATCAGCCCGAATGAATGGCTGGTTGATGCCGTGCCCTTTACCGATGTCGACCTCAGCTTTTCGGCCATTGCCGCCAGCGAGACGCTGGCGCGCTATCTGCATTGCCAGCCCGCAACGCCGCTGTTTCAGGCCGAACGCACGACTTGGCTAGACGGGATGCCCGTTACCCATGCGGTGCTGAGCTTTGCGCCCGGCTACCGGATGACAACGCGCTATTGACCTTGCGCATTTGTGCTGGTGGGCTGCACCATTGCCGCAATCCATTCATCCAGAAAGGCGGCGCGTTTCATCTGGTCGAGATAGACCAGCAAACCGGCCCCCATCGGAATGGGCCGGAACGAGGGCGATTCGGCCAGGGTTGCCCCGTCGATTGGCGGCAGGCCCGTATGGGTGCGGATGGCCGCACGCCCGCTGGGGCTGAGCAGGAACTCGATGAACCGGCCGCCAAGCGCCGGGTTTTCCGCGGTTGCGGGGATGAGCGCGGTGCGCAGCATCACATGCGTATAATCGCCCATGTAAATGACCGAGCCTTCCTCGGAGGGGCGCGCATCGGCATAAGAGCCGATGACGTTATAGGCAACCAGAAGCGCGCCGCTGTCGATGCCGTTGATCATGTCGGAGGTGCAGCAGAACAGCTGCGGCCTGAGGCTGCCCATGACTTCGGCCAAACGCCAATAGGCATCGGACTGGCGGGCATCCTGCGTGGCGAACAGATAGCCAAGCCCGCTGTTGCGCAGATCATAGGTGCCAACGCGGCCCGTGAACAGCTCCGGATTGTCGCGCAGCAGCGCGATCAGGTCCTGGCGGGTTTTGGGCACGGGCAAATCGCCAAGCCCGGCGCGCGAAATCAGCACCACGGCGGGTTCCTGGGTGAAGGCAAACAGCCGGTCAGCCCAGCGCGCCCAATCGGGCAGGGCGGCCGTGGCGGCGCTGGAATAGGTTTGTGCCAGACCGTCATTTGCAAGCTTGGTCTGCAAATCCATCGCCGAGGACAGGGCAAGGTCGAAGGCCGCCCCTTCGGTTGCGATGGCCATGTAAACCGCCGCCGAACTGGCAACGGTATAGTCAACCGCCACATCGGGGTTTTCCTGCTGAAAGGCCTGCACGAGCGGCGCGAACAGGTCAAGATCGCCCGTCGAGATGATGCGCAGCACGGGGCTGTCTGGCCCGGCGGCAAACAGGCGCTGGTTTTCAACCTCGTAGCCGCGGGCCCCCAGCCCTAATGTGGCAAGGATGATGGCAAGAACAGCTTGGCGCATACGCCCCCCTTGGATTGTTGTTCCAGCGCGAAAGCCCCGCCATGACTGCGCGCCACTTCGTGAATGATGGTCAGGCCAAGGCCGGAGCCGACCACATCGGCGACATTATTGCCGCGTTTGAAGCGCGATGCGAGGGTTTCGGGGCTGACCCCGGCCAGCCCGCGCCCGTCATCGCATATGGCCAGGCAGTGCCGGCCGGCTTCGGTGGTCAGCGTGAGTGTGACCGAGCTGTCGGCGGGCGAGTATTTGATGGCGTTGTCCAGCATGTTGCGAATGGCGCTTTCAATCAGCAATCGATCGCCCAAAACAAAGGCGGGGCCGTATTTTGTGGGCAGTTTCAGGGTTACATCCTTGATATCGGCGCTGGGGGTAAGCGCGCGCAGAGCATGGCCAAGCATGTCATGCAGATCGACCTGGGCAAGCTCCATATGATCGGAACGGAAGTTGACCATTGCATGATCAAGCAACTGGCCCGCCGAGCGGCCGCTTTCTTCGGCGGCACGAATGACCGCGCGCAGCGCGCGGCGGCTGTCATCGGACTGAGCCAGGCGCAGGGCGATTTCCGCTTGCGTGCGCAGCGTGGCCAGGGGTGTGCGCACATGATGCGCGGCCTCGACGATAAAGGTTTCGGTGCGGTCGAGTGCTGCGCGCAGCCGCGCCATGAATTCATTGAGCGCGGCGCTGAGCGGGGCAAGTTCGCGCGGCACGGGCTGGCGCAGGGGCGAAAGATCGGCCGGGCCACGGCGGCGCACGGCTTCGGCCACGCGGCGCACCGGGGCAAGGGCGCGTTCGGTTGCAACCCAGTTCAAAAGGCCCGCGACAATGAAAAACCCGATGCCAAGCCCGGCGGCAAGATTGGCCACGCGCGAGGCAATGCCCGCAAGCCCGTTGCGGGTTTGTGCAACGATCACGGTAATTTCAACCGGCCTGTCAACCACGGTGACAACGCGCCTTAGCGCCACGGCGCGCAACGTGACGCCGCGAAACGCGATGGTATAGTAAACCGGGCGCAGCAGGCTTGGGGCGGTTTCGGGCAGGGGCAGGTCGTTATAGCCGGTCAGCGTGCCGTCGCGGGTTTCAATGCGGTAGAACACACGTTCGGCATTGACGGCCCCAAGCATGGAAAAGGCGGAATAAGGGATGTCGACCACCAACTGCCCGTCGCGCGACCCAAGCTCTTCGGCGATTGTGGCCGCCGAGGCGCCGAGAATATTGTCTTGCGTGGCTTCGGCGGCCTGGTTGGCCACGGTGCGCACCCCGAAATAGATAAGCGCCGACAGCACGGCGGCAACCCCCAGAAGCTGGATCAGCAACCGGCGGCGCAGCGATTGTGTGGCGCGCCGGCTCATTGCGCTGTCAGCCTGTAGCCAACGCCGCGCAGGGTTTCGATGCGCACCTTGCTGCCTTCGAGCTTGCGGCGCAGACGCCCGACATAGACCTCGATGGCATTTTCCGAAGCGTCTTCGGTGAAGGAAAACAGCCGGTCGGAGAGGTGGGATTTGGAGAATACCCGTTCCGGGGACGAGATGAGAATTTCGAGCAGGCGCAGTTCGCGGTTGCGCAATTCACGCGGGATGCCGCCCACGGTCAGCGTGGCGGCGAGTATGTCGAATTCGACATCGGCAAAGCTGCGGATATTGCTGGCTGAACCGCCCCTTCGGCGCAAGACGGCGCGGCAGCGGGCCTCCAGCTCGGCAAAATCGAACGGTTTGGTGATGTAATCATCGGCGCCGATGTCCAGCATATGCACCCGGTCCGAGACCGAGCTGCGCGCCGTCATCACAATGACAGGGGTTTCGCGCAAGGCGGCGCGCTGGCGGGCCAGAAAGCTGCGCCCATCGCCATCGGGCAGCATGATATCGAGCAAAATCAAGTCGTAGCCGGCAATGGCAAGGCAGTCTTCGGCATCGGCCAGGCTGGCGGCAATGTCGATGGCATGACCATCCAGCGCCAGCCGCTCGGCAACCGATTGCGCCAATGTGGCACTGTCTTCAACCAGCAAGAATCGCATGTTGCGCCTTTTTACGGTGAACCCGGTATCGTGACAGGTTCGTGTCAGCTTTGCCTTCCACCATGCACATCGCACGGGCTGCGGCAAGCCGCGCCCGACGCTTAACCGGGAGGAACCTATGAAACTCAAGAAAATGAAACTTTTTGCAACCGGCACGGCCTTTGCCATGCTGTTTGGCGGTGCGGCCAGCGCCGCCGAGTGTATTGCCCCCGCCAATGCCGGCGGCGGCTGGGATTTCACCTGCCGCCAGATCGGCAAGATCATGTATGATATCGGCGTGGTCGATGCGCCCATTCAGGTAACGAACATGGCCGGTGCCGGTGGCGGCCTGGCCTATAGCAACGTTGTGAACGAGCGCAACGAAGACGAGGAACTGATTGTCGCCGCCTCGTCGGCCACCAGCACGCGGCTTGCACAAAACGCCTTTGGCGGCATGACATCGGACCAGGTGCGCTTTCTGGGCGCGATTGGCGCCGACCCCGGCGTGATCGTTGTGGCGGCTGATTCGCCCTATGAAACGCTGGCAGACCTTGTGAACGCCATTATCGCCGATCCGGGTTCGGTGACCTTTGCGGGCGGTTCGGCCGCTGGCGGCTTTGACCACCTGAAACCGCTGATGATCTTGCAGCGCGCCGGGTTCACCGATGTGCGTTCGATCAAGTATATCGGCGTTGACGGCGGCGCCGATGCGATTACCCAGACCATTGGCGGCTTTACCCAGGCCATGACCGGCGACATGTCGGAAATCGTGGGCTTTATCCGTGCAGGCGAAGTGCGCGCCCTTGCGGTGCTGACCGAAGAACGTGTGCCGGGTTTTGAAGACATTCCCACCGCACGCGAGCAGGGCTATGACGTTGTGGCCGTAAACTGGCGCGGGCTGTATGTGCCCGGCGGCATTTCCGATGAAGCCTATGAGCGTTGGGCCGAGCGCCTGCGCGCCGTGGCGGAATCGGCTGAATGGCAGGAAACGATGGCCGCGAACGGCCTGGCCCCCTTCACCAAGGTGGGTGGCGATTTCCAGGCCTGGGTTGATGGCGTGATCGCCGAAACCGAAGCCCTGTCGCGCGAAATTGGTGTGATCCAATGATGAAAAGCGACCGGATACTCGGTCTGGTCGCGATTGTTGTGGCGCTGGCATTCTTTGCCAGCGCCCTGCAAATCCAGACCAGCTTTCTTGCAGACCCGCTTGGGTCCAAACCCTTTCCGATTGCAATTTCGGTGGTGACGTTGATGTGCGGGCTGGTCATGGTTTTCAGGCCGGAGCCAGACCCGGAATGGCCGAGTTTGCGCACATTCGGCGCGCTGGCCATCGCACTGGTTGTGCTGGTGGGCTATGCCTATAGCCTCAAACCCTTTGGCTTCATCCTGCCAACGGTTATCGCCTCGGCGGTGCTGTCCTACCAGATCAGCCCAAGGCCGCTGCCAGCGGTGCTGACCGGACTCGGCCTGGGGGGCGGGCTGTATGTGATTTTCAAATATGTGCTGAAACTTGGCCTGGTCGGATGGCCGCCAACATTGTTCGGCTAGGGGCAAAACATGGACCTACTTTCAAACCTTTCGCTGGGGTTCAGCATTGCGCTTAGCCCCGAAACGCTGATCCTTGCCATAATCGGCTGCTTTGTCGGCACGATCATCGGCGCGCTGCCGGGGCTTGGGCCGGCCAATGGCGTGGCCATCCTCATTCCGCTGGTCTTCACCATGAAGCTCGACGCAACCTCGTCGCTGGTGCTGCTGACATCGGTCTATTACGGGGCCATGTATGGCGGGCGCATTTCCTCGATCCTGCTGAACATTCCGGGCGATGAGCCTGCGCTGATGACCACGCTTGATGGTTATCCGATGGCCAAACAGGGCCGGGCGGGCGATGCGCTTGTGCTGTCGGGTGTTGCCTCGTTTGTGGGTGGCTTGCTCGCCACGATCGGGCTGATGCTGCTGGCACCCTTGCTGGCGCGGGTTGCCTATTTCTTTGGCCCGGCGGAATATTTCGCGCTGTATCTGCTGGCCTTTTGCACCCTGGGTGGCGTGGCCAGCAAGAACCAGGCCAAGGCCGCGCTTGCCGCGATGATCGGGCTTGGCATTTCCATGATCGGGCTGGACAATACTTCGGGGATGCCGCGCTTTACCGGGGGCAATATGGAGCTTGCCGATGGCGTGGATTTCCTTGTGGCCATTGTCGGCCTGTTTGCCATTGCCGAAGTGTTCTTCTTCATCGAAAGCCACGGGAAAAATACGGCAATCGGCGTGAAGCTGGACAAGATCACAATTCCGGTGCGCGATATCATCAACAGTTTCTGGGTGATGATCCGCTCGTCTTTCGTCGGGTTTTTTGCGGGTGTCCTGCCGGGGGCGGGCGCATCGCTTGGCAGTTTTCTGGCCTATTCAAGCGAAAAGGCCTTTGCCGGCAAATCGGGCAAGTTTGGCGAGGGGGATCCGCGTGGCGTTGCCGCGCCCGAGGCGGGCAACAATGCCGCTGCGGGCGGTGCGCTGGTGCCGATGCTCACGCTGGGTGTGCCGGGCTCGGGCACCACGGCGGTGCTGCTGGCGCTGCTGATGACGCTGAACATTACCCCCGGCCCGCTGCTGTTTGCCGAGCGGCCCGAAGTGGTCTGGGGGCTGATCGCCAGCCTGCTGATCGCCAATTTCGTGCTGCTCATCATGAACGTGCCGCTGGTGAAAATCTTCGTCAAGGTGCTGTCGGTGCCTGCATGGGTGCTGTTGCCGGGGGTCACGATGATCTCCTTCGTCGGCATCTATTCGCTGTCGGGCAGCTATTTCGACCTGGTGCTGATGGTGGCATTCGGGGCGATGGGCTACTTCCTGCGCAAGCTCGATGTGCCCACGGTGCCGATCATCCTGGGCATTCTGCTGGGCAACAACATGGAAGACAGCCTGCGCCGCGCGATGGTCATTTCCGATGGCGAATGGACCTATATGTTCAGCTCGAACATCTCGATCGTGCTTTGGGTTGCGGCAATTGGTGGTTTTGTGGCGCCGCTCTTCCTGCGCCGCTTCATCCGCAAACCGGAGCTGATAACAGACTGATATGACACGCATACTTGTTCCATCGGGCGTGCTGGGCCTTGGCTTTGATGCCGAGGCCCTTGCGCGTGGGGCGTCGATGGCCCCCGACCTGATCGCCATTGACGGCGGTTCCACCGATAGCGGCCCGGCCTATCTGGGCACGGGCACATCGAAATACAGCCGCGCGGCCACGAAATCGGAATGGCGGCAGATATTGCAGGCGCGCGCGGTGGCCGGCGTGCCGCTGGTCATCGGCTCTTGCGGCACCTGCGGGGCCGATAGCGCGGTCGACTGGATGTATGACATCACCGTCGAACTGGCCGCCGAGCTTGGGCAAAACCTGAAGATCGCACGGCTTTATTCCAGCCAGCCGGCGGCTGCGGTGCAGGCAGCCCTGGCGGAAGGGCGGATCAGCGCGCTGGCGCCGGAACTGCCGATTGATGCCGGGCTGATTGCCGAATGCAGCAACATTGTGGCGCTGGCGGGGGCCGAACAAATCTCTGCCGCACTGGCCACGGGGGCCGATATTGTGCTGGCCGGGCGCACGACCGACACGGCCAGTATTGCCGCGCTGCCCCTGTCGCGGGGCGACCATGCGGGCGGTGCCTGGCATGGGGCAAAAATTGCCGAATGCGGTGCGCTGTGTTCGACCAACCCCACAAGTGGTGTGATCATGGTGGATTTCGATGCGGCCGGCTTTGAGGTTGAGCCGCTGGCCAAAGGCGCGAAATGCACCCCGCATTCGGTTTCCGCCCATATGCTTTATGAAAACTCCGACCCGTTCCATTTGCACGAGCCGGGCGGCTATCTGGATGTGACCGCGGCGCGCTACAGCGCGCTCAGCCCCGCGCGGGTGCGCGCCAAGGGCGCGGACTGGGTAAAAGCGCCGCGCTATACGGTAAAGCTGGAAGGCGCGCGGCTTGCGGGCTATCAGACCACCATCCTCGCCCTTCTGCGCGATGCGCATTATGTGGCCAATGCGCGGGCATGGGTGGACAAGATGACCGGCTTTCTGAGCCATCGCATTGCCGAGCGTATGGGGCTGGGGGCCGAGGATTACACGCTGGAATTCCGGCTGATCGGCGAAAACGCCACGCTGGGCGCTTTGGAAAACCGCAGCGGCACGCCAACCGAAATTGGCGTTCTGGGCATCATCACCGCGAAAACCGCAGCTATGGCCGATGAGATCGGCCGCATGATCAACCCCTTCGTGCTGCATTACCCGCTGACCGAGGATGAGGAATTGCCGACTTTCGCCTTTCCCTACTCGCCCGCGCAAAGCGACCGTGGGGCGATTTACGAGTTTTGCCTCAACCATGTCATGGCGCTCGATGACCCTATGGCCGCGTTCCGGCTGCGTGTGGATGAGGTGGGCGCATGAGGCTTGGAGATTACGCATACAAGGTCCGCTCCAAAAACGCCGGGCCGTTCTGGGTAACGATTGATGTATTCTGCGGCGATGCGGCGCGCTTCGAGGCCATCCGCGCCGCGCTGAAAACCGAAGCCGTGGCCGCGCTGTATGACCAGCCGCGCCAGATGCTGAAACGCTTTGAAATCGCCGATATTCACGCCATCAAGTTCAGCCTGCCGCGCCCGGTGGTGCAGGGCAGCCGCTATGATCGCGATATGCACGGCGCGCAATATGCCGTGCTGCTGGCCGAGCTTGACCTGGATGTTTGAGCGCACACTTTTGCTGCGCCGATTGCTGACGCTTGCCCTTGCCGCCCTTGGCGCCTGGGTCTTCATGGTGCTGCGCCTGCCGCTGCCGCTGCTGCTTGGCCCGATGGTTGCCTGCCTTCTGGTGGCGCTGGCCGGCGTCAGGCTGGCCGGGCTGGGGGTTGTTTCCACCTTCATGCGCACGTTTCTGGGTGTGGCGGTTGGCTCGTCCGTCACCCCGCAACTGGTGCATGATCTGCCGCAAATCGCCACCTCGCTGCTGTTTGTGCCGCTTTTTGTGGGGCTGATCGGGGCAATGGGCTATCCGCTGTTTCGCCATGTCTTCAAGTTCGACCCTGCAACCTCCTTTTATTCCGCCATGCCCGGCGGGCTGCAGGATATGCTGGTGTTTGGCCAAGAGGCGGGCGGCGATGTGCGCGCGCTTTCGCTGATCCACGCCACGCGGGTGCTGGTCATCGTCGCACTTGCGCCGCTGATTCTGACCGGCATCTGGGGCCTGGATTTGAGCCAGCCACCGGGGGTTGCGGCCAGCAACGTGCCGCCGATGCAGATTGCGCTGATGGTCGCGGCCGGCTTTTTCGGCTGGCAGATCGCACAGCGCGTGGGGCTGTTTGGCGCATCCATTCTGGGCCCGTTGATCCTGACGGCGGGGCTGAGCCTGAGCGGCATCATCACCCAACGCCCGCCCGCCGAAATCATCTGGGCGGCGCAATTCTTCATCGGCATCGCTGTGGGGGCGCAATATGTGGGTGTGACCCTGGCCGAGCTGCGCCGCGATGTCTTGGCGGGGCTGGCCTATAGCATTGCGCTGACATTGATCAGCACGCTGTTTTTTCTGGCAATCACCGGGCTGAACCTGGCGCCGAATCTGGAGGTCTTCCTATCATTCCTGCCCGGCGGGCAGGGCGAGATGGTGGTCATCGCCATCATCGCCGGGGCCGATCTGACCTATGTGGTCAGCCACCATTTGCTGCGGCTGATACTGGTCATTCTGCTGGCCCCGGTCGTGGCGCGCTTTACGCTGAAACGCTAGTCGGTCTTCGGCTTTGCCTTGCGCTTGAAGGGTTTGGCGCCCGGCCCGGCACTCGGTGCGGCAGATGGGCCTTTCCTGAACGGCTTGTCACCGCCCTTTTTGGCCCAGGGCTTGCCGCCTGGCTTGCCCCCGGGCTTGCCACCGGGCTTATAGGGCTTGTCGGCCTTGTATTTCGACTTGGGCGCCTCGGTCGTGCCACGGCCGCGCGGGGTGAATTCGGGCGCGCCGGGCAGGCGGGCAATGCGGATACCGGCACCGATCATATTGTCGGGGCCGACATTGGCCATGAACTTATCGGCGATTTTTGCGTTGAGCTGGATGAAGCTTTCATCATCCTGCAGGCGGATGGCGCCAACGTCGCGCCGCGTAATATCGCCTGCCTTGCACACCATCGGTAGCAGCGCGCGCGGCTCGGCACCGCTGTTGCGGCCTGTCGAAGCAACGATCCAGACCGATTGCTCAAACTCGTCGCGCGGGGTGGGGGCGGCGGTGGCACCGGGCGCTACCGCAACCACATCTTCGGGGGCCGATTTTGCATCGCGGTTCATGCGCACAAAGGCGGCGGCCAGCGTTTCTGCGCCGTGCTTTTCAAGCAACGCGCTGATCATCGCCTGATCTTCCTCGCGCAGGGGTTCGGCCAGCAGGGGGTGGTCCATCAGGCGTTCGTCATCGCGCTTGTTGATCTCATCGGCACTGGGGGCGCTCACCCATGTCGGCTTGACCGAGGCGAAGCCGAACACACGCTCGGCTTTGCGCTTTTCATGGCCCTGCACGATAAGCGCCGAAACGCCCTTGCGCCCGGCGCGGCCCGTGCGGCCGGACCGGTGCAGCAGGGTTTCGCGGTTGGTGGGCAGGTCGGCATGGATGACCAGTTCGAGATTGGGCAGGTCGATGCCGCGCGCCGCCACATCGGTGGCAATGCAGACATTGGCGCGCCCGTCGCGCATGGCTTGCAGGGCGTGGGTGCGCTCGGCCTGGCTAAGCTCGCCTGATAAGGCCACAACGCGGAAGCCACGGTTGTTGAAGCGCGCCATCAGGTGGTTGACCGTGGCGCGCGTGGCGCAGAAGACCAGCGCGTTTGTCGCGTCGTAATAGCGCAGCAGGTTGATGATGGCGTGTTCCTTGTCGCCCTTGGCGACCGAAACGGCGCGGTAGTCGATATCCAGATGCTGCTTGCTGTCGGAGACGGTGGAAATGCGCACGGCATCGCGCTGGTAGGTTTTGGCCAGCGCGGCAATCGGCTTGGAGACGGTGGCCGAAAACATCAGCGTGCGGCGCGAATTGGGGGCAGAGTCGAGGATGAACTCAAGGTCTTCGCGAAAACCGAGGTCGAGCATTTCATCGGCCTCATCCAGCACGGCCGCCTTCAAAGCGCCAAGATCGAGCGCGCCTTTTTCGATATGGTCGCGCAAGCGGCCCGGCGTGCCCACAACGATATGCGCGCCGAATTGCAGCATTTTACGCTCGCTCCGGCTGTCCATGCCGCCAACGCAGCTTGCAAAGCGCGCGCCGGTGCCGGCGTAAAGCCACATCAACTCGGCCTTCACCTGCATGGCAAGCTCGCGGGTCGGCGCGATGATCAGCGCCAACGGGCGCTCGGCGGGGGCGAATTTTTCTGCATCGCCCAAAATGCCTTCGGCCAGCGCAAGGCCAAAGGCCACGGTTTTGCCCGAGCCGGTTTGCGCCGAGACCAGCGCATCGGCCTGGCCAAGGTCCGAGGCGATGACCGCCTTCTGCACGGGGGTCAGGATCTCATATCCGCGGCCGGCCAATGCCGATGCCAGCGCCGGATGCACGCCTTCAAATTCGCTCATGTCATTTCTTTCCAGATCGGGCCATAGATCGAGCCCATGCCCGCTTAGCCGCCAGCCTTGTGGCGCAGCCCATTCGGGCGCTGCCTATCGTGGATTTGGCGCACTGTATAGGGTGTGTGTGTCGCGGGCCGGAATTTGGCGCAAATTTGCCGCTTTGCGCCGGGTTCATCTTGCTTGTTTCGTTGAACGCACCGTGGCATTTTATTGAGAGCATTGAAAATCGGGGGGAGCATGGCCTATCTGGATTCTATCCGCGTCTTTGTGCGCGTGGTCGATTTGGGCAGCATCACGGCGGGCGGGCGCGACTTGCGCCTGTCGCCCGCCGTGGCCAGCAACCGCATCAAGGCGCTGGAGGACAGGCTGGGCATTCGTCTGTTCAACCGCACGACCCGCCGACTGACCCCAACAGAAGCCGGGCGGCAATATTACGACCATGCGCGGCGTATCCTCGATGCGCTGGGCGATGCCGAGGCGATGGTTGCGGGGTTTTCCAACAAGCCGAATGGCGAAATTCGCGTCACCGCGCCCCTGGGCATTGGCCGGCGGATCATCGCGCCGCTGGTGCCGGATTTCAACGCGCTTTACCCCGATATTCTGGTGCGGCTGCGCCTGTCCGACCGCAAGGTCGATATTTTCGCCGAGGGGGTGGATGTGGCCTTTGTGCTGGGCACATTGCTGGATAGCGATATGAAGGCGCGCAAGATCAGCGATTGCCCGCGGATTCTTTGTGCGGCAAGCACCTATTTGCAGGCAAGGGGCACACCGCGCGTGCCAAGCGACCTGACCACGCAAAAGCACCGCTGCCTGCTGCTGCGCTTTCCCGGCTCGGCTGGCAATTCATGGATGCTGCAAACCGAGGACGGGCCGCAAAAGGTAACTGTATCCGGCCCCTATGATGCCGATGAGGGCGATGTGCTGACCGATTGGGCGCTGGCCGGGCATGGCATTGTGAACAAGCCGCTGTTTGAGGTCGCTGACCATATCAAGAGCGGCGCGCTGGTGCGGGTGCTGGCCGAAACGCCGCCACCGCCGTCGCGCTTTGCCTGTCTTTATCCGCATCGCCGCCTGCAAGACCCGAAGGTGCGGCTGTTTGTCGACTATATGATCACCCAATGCCGAAACCGCGTCGCACAGATGAGCGGCTAGCGGAACCGGCGCAGAAAGACGGCAAGCGGGGTGTTGATGGCGGCGGGGCTTTCGGTGGGCGACATGTGGTTGAGGCCCTGGGCGATGCTGACCTCGGCCCCGGCAATTTCGGCTGCCATTGCGCGGGCCATATCGGGGGATTGGCCATAATCCAGTTCGGCCGCCATGACCAGCGCGGGGCAACTGATTGGCGGCACTGGCGCGATGATCTGCGCCATATCCTCGGCCAGAACGCGGTAAAGCCTGCAATATTGGTCGGGGTCGGTGGCAAGAATGGTTTGGCGGATGGCATCGACAATTTCCGGGTTCCGGGCGTAAAAGCCGGGGGTAAACCAACGGCTGAGCGCCAGCTCCACCGTGGCGGCAGGGCCGGATTTTTGCGCCTCGGCCAGCCGCAAAAGGATATTGGCCTGCGCCCTGGCCGAACGCGCATGGGCGGAATTGATCACCACCAGACCCTGTGTTCGGTGCGGATGGCTTTGCGCGAAATGCCGCGCGATCATGCCGCCAAGCGAAAAGCCGATCACCACGGCACAGCCAATTTTCAGATGGTCGAGCAGCCCGGCCAGTTGCGCCGAAAGGCCGGGCAGGGTGGCGCGCCCATCCAAAGCCGCGCTTTCGCCGTGGCCGGGCAGATCATAGCGCAGCCGGGCAAAGCCCGCGAAACCCGGCGATTGGGGCGCCCAGCTTGCGCGGTTCAGCCCCAGCCCATGCACCAGCACCACAACCGGCTGTTGCGGGCTGCTGCCAGTCCAGTCATAGGCGGTGCCATCGGGGGTTTTCATGCGCTGCGTTCATCCAGATTCAGGCTGAAGCCTACACCAATGCGCAATCTTCACAAAAAAGTTTGTAAACCCTCTTGACCTTCCCGTGACTGGAACCCTTATCTGGGGTGTCAAAGGGGACATCATGACAAATCTATCACTCGAATTGAACAATATGAGCTGCGCAAGCTGCGTGGGGCGGGTCGAGCGTGTGTTGCGCGCCCAGCCGGGGGTTGGTGCGGCACAGGTCAATCTGGCAACCAATACCGCAACGCTGGAATATGACGCGCCCGCCACGGCCGATATGCTTGTGAAAGCCGTGGCCGATGCGGGCTATCCGGCGCGCGAGACCAGCACGGAAATTGCCGTTGAAGGCATGAGTTGCGCAAGCTGCGTTGGCAAGGTCGAGCGTGTGCTGGCCGCCCAGCCCGGCGTGCTTTCAGCCAGCGCCAACCTGGCGCGCAACTCTGCCACGATCCGCTATCTGGCGGGGGCTGTCACGCCGGCAGATCTGGCGGCCAAGGTCACGGCGGCGGGCTACAAGGCCAGCGCGGCGCTTGGCAGCAGCGATGAGCGCCAGGAGCAGCACGAGGCCACGCAAAAAGCCCTGCTGCGCGATACCTTGCTGGCGGCTGCGCTGACATTGCCGGTATTTGTTGCCGAAATGGGTGGGCATTTATGGCCCGCCATTCATGTTGCCATCAACAACAGCATTGGAATGCAGGGCAGTTGGCTTGTGCAATTCGTGCTGATCACCGTGGTGCTGGCCTTTCCGGCGCGGCGGATCTTTGCACATGGTGTGCCGGCCCTGCTGCGCGGTGCGCCCGATATGAACAGCCTTGTCGTGGTGGGCACGTCGGCGGCCTGGCTCTATTCGACACTGGTTACATTTGCACCGCTGCTTTTGCCCGCCGATAGCCGCGTTGTGTATTTCGAGGCGGCGGGCGTGATCATTGCGCTTATTCTGCTTGGCCGTCTGCTGGAACACCGCGCCAAGGGGCGCACGGGGCAGGCCATTCGCAAACTCATGGCGCTGCGCCCGAAAACCGCCTTGCGCATGGAAAATGGCGAGGCGGTCGAAGTGCCGCTGGAGGCCATTGCGCTTGATGATCTGCTGCTCGTCAAGCCCGGCGCCGCAATCCCCACCGATGGGGTGGTGGTCGAGGGGCGCTCGGCGGTGGATGAATCCATGATTTCGGGCGAGCCGATGCCGGTGGACAAGGTCGCGGGCGACCATCTGGTTGGCGGCTCGATCAACGCTCAGGGCGCGCTGACCATGCGCAGCACCGCCATCGGCTCTGATACCGTGCTGTCGCAAATCGTGCATCTGGTTGAACAGGCACAGGCCAGCAAGCTGCCGGTGCAAGCCCTGGTCGATCGTATCGCCGGGGTGTTCGTGCCGGTGGTCATGGTAATTTCGGCGCTGACGCTGGCCGTCTGGCTGCTGGCGGGCGCGCCGATTGGTGCCGGGGTTGCCGCAGCGGTGACGGTGCTGATCATCGCCTGCCCCTGTGCGATGGGGCTGGCAACGCCCACTTCCATCATGGTTGGCACGGGGCGCGGGGCCAGCATGGGCGTGCTGTTTGCCCGGGGCGCCGCCATGCAAAGCCTGCGCAACACAACCCATATCGCGCTGGACAAGACCGGCACGCTGACCGAGGGGCGCCCGGCGTTTGAAGATTTCCTGCTTGCCGATGGGTTTGACGCCGATCTGGTTCTGGCCAAGGTTGCCGCGGTCGAGTCGCGCTCGGAACATCCGATTGCACAGGCGATTGTGGCCGAGGCACAGGCGCGCGGGCTCAAACTGCCTGAGGTTGGCGAATTCGAGGCGATTACCGGGTTCGGCGTAACCGCGCGTGTTGGCGGCGATGACATCACCATCGGTGCCGACCGTTTGCTCGCCCGGCAGAATGTGGCAATGGATGCGCTTGCCGGGCAGGCGGGCGCTTTGGCAAAAGCCGGCAAAACGCCGCTTTATGTGGCGCTGAATGGCAGGCTTGCCGCCGTGATCACGGTCGCCGACCAGATCAAGCCCAGCACACCGAAGGCGATTGCCGCGATGCACGGCCTGGGGCTGAAGGTGGTCATGCTGACCGGCGACAATGCCGCCACGGCCGCGCATGTCGCCGCAGAGCTGGGCATCGATGATTTCCGCGCCGAAGTTCTGCCGCAAGACAAGGTCGCCGCTTTGCGCAGCCTGCAAGACGAGGGCGCGGTTGTGGCCTTTGTCGGTGATGGCATCAACGATGCGCCCGCTTTGGCGGGGGCCGATACCGGCATTGCCATTGGCACCGGCACCGATGTGGCCATCGAATCGGCCGATATCGTGCTGATGTCGGGGGATCTTGGCGGCGTGGTGCAGGCGATTGCCCTGTCGCGCGCGGTCATGCGCAACATCATCCAGAACCTTGTCTGGGCCTTTGGCTATAATGTGTTGCTTATCCCGGTTGCCGCCGGGCTGCTTTACCCCTGGTTCGGGCTGCTGCTCTCGCCCGCTTTGGCGGCCGGGGCAATGGCGCTGTCATCGGTCTTTGTGCTGGGCAATGCGTTGCGCTTGCAGAAATTCAAAACAAAGGAGGTCGTATGAATATCGGAAATGTCGCCCAAACCCTGGATATGCCCGCCAAAACCATCCGCTACTACGAATCCATCGGTCTGGTGACTCCAAGGCGCAGCCAGAACGACTATCGGCAATATCGGCCAAGCGATGTGCATAAGCTTGGCTTTGTCGGGCGCGCACGGTCATTGGGCTTTAGCGTGGAAGACTGCCGTGTATTGCTGGCGCTTTATGAAGATAAAGACCGCGCCAGCGCCGATGTGCGCAAACTGGCAGGCGAGCATCTGGCGCGCATAGATGCCAAGCTTGCTGAACTGGCCACGATGCGCGAAACGCTGGCACATCTGGTGGAATGCTGCGCGGGCGATACCCGCCCCGATTGCCCGATACTGGCCGATCTGGCAGGCGCGCCAGACGCGGTTTAGGGCCTGACCGCGCAGATGACAAACTGCGTGATGGAAAAGAAGAAACGGCCCGCAGCCGCCAGATGTGCCTGCTCGGACGCCCAGGCGCCAACCTCGCCCTTCGGGGCGAGGTTTTCTTTTGTGATATAGGCCTGCATGAGCTGCATCATCATGCGGGCCAAGCCATCGGGCTTCAATGCCCGGTCATAAAGTGTGACCGGGATGATACGCTCGATCGCAAATCCGGCTTCAACCATTTTTGCCGGCAGAACGGCGGGAATGTCGCGGCGGGCAAGGCGCTTGCCAGGCCATCATGTAGCGCAACCCAGGGCATGTTCTGGCAACGAAGCGTGGCGGCGCTGCGCATCGCATGGCTCGGGTCAACGCCGATGATCTTGCCAGCGGGGCCAACAGCGCGGGCCAGTTCGGCCGTCAGCAGCCCGTTACCGCAGCCAATATCGACGATCGTCTCATCGGGCTGCGCATCGATTGCATCGAACGACGCGCGGCGGCGTTGCACAATGTCGGCACCCTGATAGGCGATTTCGAGCTGGCGCGCGGTGGCTTCATCAAACTCAAGCATGAAGGACAGGGTAGCACAGGTGGCGGCAATGGCCAAATCCGGCCATTGCCTGCGATTGTTGCGCGCCTATTCTCCGTAGGGCACCCAGATATTCTTGACCTGCGTCGCGGCACGGCGGAAATCGCAGCCAGCGCCCTGGGTTGCGTCAAACCAGTCGCGCGCAAACCCGTCATTCACCCATGTGCGTTTGAGATTGCCGGTCGAGGCCGCCTCGACCATTGCGCTGCCTTCGGAGCTGCCGAAATACCACATCGCATCGACATTGCCATGCTCGGTCAGGGTTCTGGTCAGCGCATCGCGGTTGCCGGTGACAATGTTCACCACCCCGCCGGGCAGATCAGAGGTTTCGAACACCTGATACATATCGAGCGCGGCAAGCGGCTGGTGCGCGCTGGGCAGGGCCACAACGCGGTTGCCAAAGGCAATGGCCGGCGCGACGAGCGACAGGAAGCCAAGCAACGGCGCCTCGTCAGGCGCGGCGATGCCGATCACGCCCATCGGTTCGTGCATGGCCAGCGCCACGCCGCGAATGGGCACGGAATGCACCGCGCCATCGTATTTATCGGCCCATGCCGCCCAATGGAACAGCCGGTCGATGCCGGCCCTCACCTCGTCGTCCCCATCGCTGCCGCCCGACATCGTGTTCAGCGTCTGCGCGAATTCATCGGCCCGCAGCGACAGGTTCTCGGCGATGTAGAACAGCACCTGCGCGCGGTTATGCGCGGTGGCCTTGGCCCATGCGCCCGCATTCGCCGCGGCTTCAACCGCGTTGCGGATGTCTTTGCGGTTGCCCTCGCCCACCTGGCCGATCAGCGCGCCCTTGGGGCCGAAAACCGGACGGTCATAGCCGCCATCGGGGCGGGCCTGTTTGCCGCCGATGTAAAGCTTGCGCGTCTGGTCCACCGATGTGGTGAGCTTTTGTTGCATATGTGCTTCGTTGTTCAGCACCAGCTTGACGGGCTTCAATGCGCTGGCATAGCGCGGTTTGAGATATTCGAACATCCCCTCGCGCCCGCCTTCGCGGCCATAGCCGCTTTCGCGGTAGCCGCCAAAACCGGCCGCCGCATCGAACATATTGGTGCCGTTCACCCAGACAATGCCGGCCTTGAGCCTGGGAGCAACATCAAGCGCCAGATTGATATTCTCGCTCCACACACTCGCGGCCAGCCCGTAGCGCGAATTATTGGCGATCTGCACGGCTTCCTCGGGTGTGCGGAAAGTCATCGACACCAGCACGGGGCCGAAAATTTCTTCCTGAGCGACCGTCATGGCGGGTTCGGTGTTGTAAAGCAGCGTGGGCGGGTAAAAGCAGCCGCCTTCGGGCATGGCAATATCGGGCTGGAAGATTTCCGCCCCCTCGGCCACGCCAGCCGCCACACGATCGGCGATCTGGTTGCGCTGCACGGGGTCGACAATGGCGCCGATGTCGATGGATTTATCGAGCGGCGCGCCAACGCGCAGCTTGCCCATGCGCGCCCTGATCTTGGCCAGCAGCTTGTCGGCCACGCTTTCCTGCACCAACAGGCGGCTGCCAGCACAACAGACCTGGCCCTGGTTGAACCAGATCGCATCGACCAGCCCTTCGACCGCACCATCAAGATCGGCATCGTCAAACACGATGAAGGGCGATTTGCCGCCAAGCTCAAGCGTCAGCTTTTTGCCCTGGCCCGCGGTTTGGCGGCGAATGATGCGGCCAACCTCGGTCGAGCCGGTAAAGGCCACCTTGTTCACATCGGGATGGCCGGAAATTTCGGCCCCCGTGGCCCCCATGCCGGTGACGATATTCACCACGCCCTTGGGCAAGCCAGCCTGCACGCACAATTCGGCAAATAGCAGCGCAGTCAGCGGGGTGTATTCGGCGGGCTTCAGCACAACGGTATTGCCAGCGGCCAAGGCGGGCGCAATTTTCCAGGCCAGCATGAGCAGCGGAAAATTCCACGGAATGACCTGCCCGGCCACGCCCACAGCCTGATGGTGGGGAAATTCGGCTTCAAGCAGCTGCGCCCAGCCCGCATGGTGGTAGAAATGGCGGGCGACCAGCGGAATGTCGATATCGCGGCTTTCGCGGATGGGTTTGCCATTGTCCAGCGTTTCCAGCACGGCCAGAAGGCGGCTGTTTTTCTGCACCAGCCGCGCCAGCGCATATAGAAAGCGCGCACGCTTCGGCCCGCCCAGCGACTCCCAGTCGGGCTGGGCCTGGCGTGCGGCGGTCACGGCGGCATTCACCTCGTCTTCGCCGGCGGTCGAAACCTGTGCCAGCACCTCGCCCGTGGCCGGGTTGCGGGTTTCGAACAGGTCGTTGGGGGTGGTGAATGCACCATTGATGAAATGGCCGAACGTATAGTCATGGCGCTCAAGCCAGGCCTGCGCCTCGGCTGCGCTTTCGGGGGCGGGGCCGTAATCCATCGTTTTGAATGCGGTCATAATGTCCATTTCCATCTCCGATCAGGCCATCGCATGGCGGTTGGCAGCCGAATAGGCGCCGGTGACATGGTGTTCGAGCTGGCGCTCGATATCCCCCAGCAGCGAGGAGGCGCCAAAGCGGAACAGCGCCGGTGTAAGCCACGCGTCGCCCAGTTCCTCTTTGATCAGCGCAAGATAGCCAAGGCTGTCTTTCGCCCTGGAAATGCCGCCCGCCGGTTTATAGCCGATCTTGTGGCCGGTCAGCGCATGGTAGTCGCGGATGGCGCGCAGCATGACCAGCGTGAAGGGCAGGGTGGCGTTCACGCCTTCCTTCCCGGTCGAGGTTTTGATGAAATCGGCCCCGGCCATCATGCATACCCAGCTTGCGCGGGCGACATTGCGCAGCGTGCCAAGCTCGCCCGTGGCCAGAATTGCCTTCACATGCGCATTGCCACAGGCGGCGCGGTATTCGGCCATTTCATCATAAAGCGCGGCCCAGTCGCCGGTCAGCACATGGCGGCGCGAAATGACGATGTCAATCTCGCGTGCGCCTGCCGCAACCGAGGCCTTGATCTCGGCAACCTTCAGATGATGCGGGGTCAGCCCTGCAGGAAAGCCGGTGGAGACAGCGGCCACCGGAATGCCGGTGCCGTGCAGCGCGGCCGCGGCGGGGGCGATCATTTCGTGGTAAACGCAAACCGCCCCGGTGGTCAGCTTCAAATCGGCAATGCCAAGCGCGGCCACAAGGTCGGGGCGCAGCGGGTTGCGCGCCTTGGCGCAAAGGCGGCGCACCCGGCCCGGCGTGTCATCGCCTGCCAGGGTGGTCAAGTCCATGCAGGAAATGGCCTTGAGCAACCAGGCCGCCTGATGTGCCTTTTTCACCGTGCGCCGCCCGCCAAGGGCGGCGCAGCGCCGTTCCACCGCCGATAGGTTCACACGTTGCTCGGCCACAAGGTCGAGGTTGAGCGCCATGCCCGTATTGCGGGTCGGGCGCATCAATTCGGTGCTGGGTTCTTGAACGTCACTGGACATCGGGCTTCTCCGGCGAATCGTGGTTGCTGCCATCTTGTCCGGACAACTTATGTTAAGATTTTCCGAAAAGAAAGTCATTTCGCGGGGCTTGCCAATACAAGTATGCCAACATAGTATCTTGTCCATACAAGTGAAGGCCCTGCCATGATCACCCGCGCAACCCCCGTGCCGCTTTATCACCAGATTGCCGAACATCTGCGCGGCCAGATCTCCTCGGGCAAACTGCCGCCTGCTGCGAAGCTGCCCTCGGAACATGCGCTATGCGCGCAATTCAGCGTGTCGCGCTCGGTCGTGCGGCAGGCTTTGGCGGCGCTTGTGGCCGATGGGCTGGTAGAAACGCAGCGCGGGCGCGGGGCGTTTGTGCGCGCGCGGCGTGTGCCTGTGGCGCTGCACGCCCGGCTCGACCCGCTGGAAACCGAGCTGGACAAGGCCGGTTTCAGGCTGACCACGCGGATGCTGGCGCAAAAGCTGATCGACGCCCCCGCCTATATTGCCGAACAGATCGGCGATAGCCGCGCGATCTACCTCAAGCGTCTGCGCTATGCCGACGGGCAGATTCTGCTGCTGGTCGAAAACTACATCCCCTATGCGCGCACCCCCGATTTGCTGGGCTTTGAGGGGTTCGAGACCACCTCGCTTTACCAGCATATGGCGGCGAAATACGGGATTATCGCCACAACCGGCCGCCGCCTGCTGGAGGTTGGGCGCACGCCGGGCGATGTGGCGGAATTGCTGGGGCTGGAGCCCGGCTCGCGCGCCATGTTCAACCGCGAGATTACCCGCGATCAGGCGGGGGATGTGCTGGAATATTACGAAAGCTGGCACCACCCCGACCATACGCAACTGGCGATCGAGCTGCGCCGCGATGGCGCGTGAGGGCGGCCAAGCTCCCCAGGCCGCCCCGGGCCTGACCCGGGGCCTCGACCCCCGCCCCGAGAGGCCCCGGATCGGGTCCGGGGCGGCTCATTTCCTGGCTGCAACGGGTGTCAGATGAGGCCCGCGTCGCGCAATTCGCGCTCGAAAGCCGCGATGGTTGCGACAAACAGCGCCAGCAATTCATCGGCCTCGGCGCGGGTAATGTTCAGCGGCGGTGCAATCATCAGCCATTCGCCATACGCCCCGCCCGAAGTTTTGCGCGCATAAAGCATCAGCCCCAGTTCCGTGCCGATTTCCAGCAGCCGATAGACCGCGCGGGCCGTTGCGGGGAGCATCGCTTTGCTCGCTTTATCGGCCACGATTTCGGCGGCCATCAGCAAGCCTTTGCCGCGAATATCGCCAATGATCGTGCTGTTTGCGGCGATCTCGCGCAGATTTTCCGCCAGATAGCGCCCCATTTCGGCGGCATTTTCCACCATATTCTGCGCCACAAGCTCGCCCAGAACCGCATCGCCAATCGCGCAAGACAGCGGGTTGGCGGCATAGGTATGGCCATGCATGAAGCCACCGGATGCGACCACTGGCTCCACGATCCGGTTTGGGGCCAGCACGGCACCCAGCGGCGTGTAGCCCGCCGCCAGACCCTTGGCGAGGGTCACGATATCGGGCGTGGCATCGGGCCAATGTTCGGCGGCCAGAAAAGCGCCGGTGCGCCCGGCGCCCGACATCACCTCGTCAAAGATCAGCAGCACGCCGTGGCGGGTGCAGATCTCGCGCACGGCGCGCATATAGGTGGCAGGCGGCACATTGGCGCCGGTGGCAAGCCCGCCAACGGGTTCCAGAATGAAGGCCAGCACGCTTTCCGGCCCTTCGGCGCGTATCGTATCCTCCAAAGACTGTGCGCAGTGGCGGGCATAGCTTTCGGCAGAGTGGTTTTCCGGCGGGCGGTAGGAAAGGGGCGCGGGGATTTTGGGCATCATCCGCGTGATGGGGGCGAACATTGCGGCGCTGTCGCTGTCGCCCGTTATCGCCACCGCGCCCAGCGTGCCACCGTGGTAGCTGGGCATGAGCGAGAGCACCTTGAAACGGTGCGCCTCGCCCTTGGCCACGGCATATTGGCGGGCGAGCTTCAGCGCCGCCTCGGTTGCTTCCGAGCCGCCAGAGACGATGAAGGCCTGATCGAATGCCGGCCCCGCCAGCCCGACAATCCGTTGCGCCAGTGCCCGGTTGGGGGCGTTTTCAAACACCGCGCGGCTGGCGAAACATACCTTTTGCGCCTGTTCGGCCATGGCCGCCAGCACCTTCGTGTTGCCATGGCCGATATTGGCAACGATGGGGCCGGATGACCCATCGAGATAGCGTTTGCCCGCGCTATCCCACATGTAAACGCCCCTGGCCCGTTCAATTACCGGCAGCCTGGCGGGGCCGTAGAACGCCTGAACCGGCGCGCCGCGCTCCATTTCAGCCATGCCCGATGAGGGCTTTGACTTCCAGAAAGTCATGGATGCCCCAATCGGCATATTCGCGGCCATTGCCCGATTGCTTGTAGCCGCCAAAGGGGGCGAACAAATCCCATTCCGGCGCATTGATCTGCACCTGCCCGGCGCGCAGCTGGCGGGCCACGCGGCGCACACGCGCCATATCCTTGCCCTGCACATAGGCGGCAAGGCCGTAAACCGTGTCATTGGCCATGCGCACGGCATCGTCTTCGGTCTCATAAGGCATGATCGACAGGACGGGGCCGAAGATTTCCTCGCGCTCGATGCGCATTCCGGGGCGGACATCGCCAAATACGGTGGGACGCACGTAATAGCCCTGGTTCAGGCCCGCCGGGCGACCGGGGCCACCGGCCACAAGCCGCGCGCCATCTTCAAGCCCGGCCTCGATCAGCCCCTGCACCTTGTCAAACTGTTGCTGGCTGATGACCGGGCCGATGGTGGTCGTCTCTGCCTGGGGATCACCCGCAATCGTGGCGGCAGCGGCGGCGGCGGCAATATCGCAGGCGCGGTCATGCAGATGGGCGGGCACCAACATGCGGGTGGGCGCATCGCAAGACTGGCCGGAATTGGCCATCACGGCATCGACACCGCCGGTCACGGCGTCTTCCAGATCGACATCATCAAGCAGTATATTGGCCGATTTGCCGCCAAGCTCTTGTGCGACACGCTTCACCGTATCGGCGGCATTCTTGGCAACCAGAATGCCCGCGCGGGTCGAGCCGGTGAAGGAGACCATATCCGCCTCGGCATGGCCCGACATGGCATTGCCCGCCACGGGGCCATCGCCGTTGATCATGTTGTAAACGCCCGCAGGCACGCCCGCCTTGTGCATGATTTCGCTAAAAAGCAGGCCGGAAAGCGGGGCGATTTCGCTGGGTTTCAGCACCATTGTGCAGCCAGCGGCAAGGGCAGGCGCAACCTTGCAGGCGATCTGGTTCATCGGCCAGTTCCACGGCGTGATCAGCGCGGCCACGCCAATCGCCTCGTGCATGATCAGCGTATCGCCACGGCGGCTTTCGAACGCCATTTTTTCGAGTGCTTCTATGGTTGCGCCGATATGGGCGGAGCCGGCCCAGACCTGGGCATCCATTGCAAAAGCAGCAGGCGCGCCCATTTCGGTGCGGATGGCATCGGCCATGTCCTGTGCGCGGGCCTCGTATTGCGCAAGAATTTCGCGCATCAGCGCCAGCCGTTCGGCCTTGCTGGTCTGGCTGAAGGCCGGGAAGGCTGCGCGCGCCGCGCCAAAGGCGGCATCCACATCGGCCTGATTGGCCAGCGCGATGGTAGCGCAGGGGGCTTCGGTTGCCGGGTTGATCACGTCGAGCCGCGCGGGAGAGTTTGGCTTTACCCAAGCGCCGTTGATGTAAAAGTCTTCGTTATGCATGATGGTCCTCATCTTTCGGCTGAAGGGGTTTTCGGGCGTGGATATGGGTTGGACAATGTTCGCCGCTTTCTAGCACAGGCAGCATACGCGTCCAGATTTCGATGTTATGATCGACAAAGGCCGCGCCAAGCTGCGCGGTTGCGGCGGCATAAAGCGGGCCGCGCATCTGGTTCAATTCGCGCGCCGCTGTTTGCTGATACCAGGCATTGCGGCTGGTGAGGGAGATGTCCTCGAACCCGGCCTGTGCCAGCGCATCGGCATAGCGCGCCGGGCTGGCCATGCCAAATTCCAGCCCCTCGGCGGCGATATAGGCCTGCATTTCGGGGCTTGGGGTGTTGTCATGGCCGATCAGCCAGTCGGATGCGATGAACCAGCCACCGGGGCGCAGAATGCGCGCCACCTCGGCCATGAGCGCGTGTTTGTCGGGAATATGCACGATGGAGTCTTTGGAAAAGACAATGTCAAAGCTGGCCGGGCCGAAGGGCAGCGGGCCGGGGGCGACCCTGGCCAGCCCGATACGGTGCTGCAATCCGGCTTTGGCAATGCGGGCGCGGGCATGGTCAAGCACCGGGTCTTCGACATCTATGCCGGTCACAAAGCCTGCATCATGGTCGCGCACCAGGGCGATATCGACACCGCCCGCACCGCAGCCGATATCGAGCAGGGTTTTGCCGGCAAGGCTGTGGCCTTCGAGCAGCAGCGCCACTTCGGCCGGGCCACCGGGTGACAGAAAGCCATCGCCCCAGACCAGCTGCAGCATGGCAACAAGATCGTTTGAATAGAGCGGCGCGTCACTCATGGCTTATCCATCAAATTGCGTGTCGCGGTAAACTTCCACCCCCGCCAGCAGGGTTGCAAGCACCTTTGTGCCGCCAATTTCAAACGGGTCGCATGTGCTGATGTCACGGTCGATGACAATCAGGTCGGCATGGGCACCGGGGAAAATCGCGCCGGTCTCGTGGCTGCGCCAGCAGGCGGCGGCGGCAGCGGTGGTATAGCCGGCCAGCGCCTCGGCAATGGTTATGGCCTGATGCGGCTGAAAGGGGCGGGCCTGCGCGCTGGCTGCGCGGGTGACGGCGGTTTGCATGATCTCGAACGGGTTGAGCGTGCTGACCGGAAAATCCGATGACAGGCAAAGCGGCGCGCCCGCATCCAGCAAATCGCGCAGCGCATAGACCATTGGCAGGCGCGCCTCGCCAACCATATCCATCCATAAATCCGGCACGACAGGGTCATACATCGCCCAAAGCGGCTGCATGTTGGCCATGACACCCAGCGCGCGAAACCGTGGCAGATCGGAGCCGTGCAGCATCTGGATATGGGCGATCTGGTGCAAAGCGGGCCAGTTGCCATTGGCGCGGCGCGCGGTCTCTATCCCGTCAAGTGCGGCGCGCACGGCATTGTCCCCAATCGCATGAACATGGATTTGAAAGCGCGCGGCGTCGAGGGCTTTGAAAAGCTCGGCAATTTTGGCGGGCTCGAACATCAGCGGGGCATTGCCGCCGGGGCTGTCGGCATAGGGTTCCAGCATGGCGGCCGTGCGGTTTTCAAGCACGCCATCAAAGAAGAACTTGCCGGAATGGACGGTGAACAGCGGGTCGCGGTGGCTGGCGCGCAGCGCGCTCAGCCGTTCCAGGGCGGTTTGCGCGGTATCTTCGGGGCGCACAAGGGCGGTGCCCGCAACGCGCAAGGTTAGGGTGCCATTGGCGGCGGCCTCGGCATAGGCGCGGGCGTTGTCATCAACGATCATCGCATCAAGCACGCCGGTTATGCCGTGCCTGTTGGCATGGGCCTGGCCCATTGCCAGCCCTTTCATATGGGTTTCATGGCTGGTGGGCGGCAGCCTGTTCCGCACCCAGCCGGTTGCCGCTTCGTGCAGCATCCCGGTGGGTATGCCTTGGGCATCCAGCACGAAATGGCCGTTCGGCGGGTCGGGCTGGCCGGTGGTCAGCGCCACGGCGCGCATGGCGGCGGTGTTGATGACGGCATTATGAAAGCTGCTGTCATAAAGCATACATGGCCGGTCGGGAATGGCGGCATCCAGCACGGCGCGGCCAAGGTTTTCGTCGGTGAAGATACCGGCCTGCCAGCCCATGCCCATGACCGGCCCGTTCGGGTTGGCCTTTGCAAAGCCGCGCAATGCGGCCTGCAAGGCCTCAATGCTGGTCGCATCGTAAAGCACGGGGCCGGAGACCATATCGGTGCCGCCATTCAGCAGGTGGATATGCGCATCCTGCAAGCCCGGCAGCACCATGCGCCCGCCGGCATTCAGCCGCCGGGTCTCTGGCCCCGCCAGCGCCAGCATATCGGCGCTGCTGCCAAGCGCTACAATCCGCCCGCCTGCCACGGCCAGGGCTTCGGCGCGGGGGCGCTCGGCGCGCATCGTGCGGATATCGGCGTTATGCACAACAAGCTCGATCTGCATCATTCCTCCAAAAAGTCGAGGGTGGCCAGCCTGTCCCAATCATTGGCGGGCAGAATATGGGCGGGGGCGTTGGCATTCTGCGCCCAGCAGAAAATGCACAAGAACGGCACGGGGCCGGATTTGGTCATATGCGGCGCGTTGGGCTGGTTCCACACAGGTTCATGCGCGGGCTTGACGCGCAGCGGCGCATCGACCCCGAAGCGCCATAAATGCGGGCCGGTCAGCGGGGCGTAAAGCTCGGGGGCGGGGTGGTAATGGTCGCGATACAGCGTATCGGGCGCGATCAGGAACAGGCCAAGGTCGAAATCTTCGGCATAAAGCGGGGCATTTGCCCCGATAAGCGAGGTAAAGGCGTGGCCTTTCTCAAAATCTTCCCCCACAGCGCCGGGGGCATAATCGGCATAGGTTTCCCAAAGCAGCAGGGGCGTGGTGGCAGAGATATCGGCGGCAAGCGCCGGACAGTCTGGCGCAAGCGCGGCCAGCGCGGGTGGCAGATGGGTGCCAACCACGCAGTTTGCCGGCGGGTCTTGCGCCATATTCACGCTTTGCGCGCGCGCCGTTGCAATGCCCGTTCGTGCCTCGGCAATGCCGGGGCCGGTAAAGGGCTGCAAGTAGCGGTCGATCTCGTCGAGCAGGTGCAAAAGCTGTGCGCCCGGGGCCGGATCTGGTGCAGCCAGCAGGGCGGCAAGTGCCGTGGCGTCTATGCCATGCGCGCCCATGACGCTGCGCACATCATCCGTATCGCTTGCCGCCGCCATGCGGAAGGCTTCCAGCGCGCGGGCATCAAGCCTGCCCTGCTGGTGGAAATACATTGCCGCACCATAGCGCAACCGCCCCGAGCCGGGCTGGCCAAGCGGGGTGTTGAGCAATGCAAGCTGGCGTTCCTCGCGCTGCATCAAGATCTCATTCATTCGCCTGATAGGCCATTTGCGATTCGCGCGCGCGCCGCTTCTCCTGCCGCTGCAAAATGACCCCGGCCAGCACCACGCCGATGCCGACGATCAGCACGGTAATGGTGGCCAGCGCGTTGATATCGGGGGTGACACCTAGCTTGACCTTGGACCAGATGAGAATGGGCAGCGTGGTGGTGCCCGGCCCGGTGGTGAACGAGGTTATCACCACATCATCCAGCGAAATGGTGAAGGCCAGCAGCCAGCCCGACAGGATGGCCGGCGAGATGACCGGCAGGGTAATGTCCTTCATCACCTGCCAGGGGCGCGAGCCGAGGTCCATCGCCGCCTCTTCGATATCGATATCGGCCTGCGCCAGCCGCGAATGCACGATGGTTGTCACGAAGACCATTGAAAATGTGATATGCGCCAGCGTCACCGTGGTGAAGCCGCGTTGCGACGGCCAGCCGATATATTCGGCCATCAGAATGAACAGCATGAGCGATGATATGCCTGTAATGACCTCGGGCATGACCAGCGGCGCGGTGACAAGGCCGGAAAACAGGGTGCGCCCCTTGAACTTGCGAAACCGCGCCAGCGCGATGCCCGCCATCGTGCCCAGAATTGTGGCCAATGTGGCGCTGAGCAGCGCGATCTTCAGCGACAGGATCGCCGCATCTATAACCTGCTGGTTTTCGAACAGCTTCACATACCATTTGGTCGAAAACCCGCCCCAAACCGTGGCCAGCCGCGAATTGTTGAAGGAATAGACGATCATCGACAGGATCGGGATGTAGAAAAACGCAAAGCCAAAGCAGAGCATGGTGATCAGAAAGCGCGGACGGTTGTTCATTCTTCCTGTGCCTTCTTGCTGTTGTTCTTGGATTCAAAATACGAATAGAGCATCATCGGCACGACCAGCAGCATGAGCAGCGCCACCGCCACGGCCGAGGCCATAGGCCAGTCGCGCGCCGAGGCGAACTCGTCTGAAATGACCCGCCCGATCATCGGGCGGCCGGCATCGCCCACCAGTGTCGGGATGATCAGCTCGCCCGAGGCGGGGATGAAGACCAGCAAGCCACCGGCAATGATGCCGGGCACCGATAGCGGCAATGTGACATCGAGGAACACCTTGAACGGGCGGCTGCCAAGGTCATGCGCGGCCTCGTTCAGCGTTATGTCGAGCTTTTCAAGGTTGGCATAGAGCGGCAAGATCATGAAGGGCAGGTAGGAATAGACGGTCACAAGAATGACCGCGAAATTCGTGTTCATCATCGGAATGTAGCGCAGCGCCATGTCGCCTGGCACCATCAGGTTGTAGCCGGATGTGATGAGTTTGTTGAACCAGCTATTGCTGCCCATCATCCCCATCCACGCATAAACACGCAGCAAAAACGAGGTCCAGAACGGCAAGATTACCAGCATCAGCAATATGTTGCGCCATGATTTCGACACGCGGGTCAGGCCAAGCGCCATCGGGTAGCCGATGATCAGGCACAGGAAGGTGGCAATCGCGGCGTTCCAGATCGAGGTGAGGAAGGCGCGGATATAGAGCGTATCGCTGAACAGCCGCTCATAGGTTTCAAAATTGATCGCGCCGCGTTCGCCGGAAAACGAAAACGGCGGGGCCGTGGGTGTGCGGGTGGCCACGCTCATCGCGATGACGATGATGAAAGGCAAAAGGAAGAACAGCAGCAGCCAGATATAGGGGGTGGAAATGGTGATATTCGCCCAGCCGCGGCGGTTGAACCAGCGCACGAAGCGCGATTCCGCGCGCTGTGCGGGTTTGGGGGCGTTATTGCTGGCGATGCTCATGCCTCACCCCGCAGCAAAATAATGGCGCCGGGGTCGAAGGACAGCCAGACCCTGTCATCCCATTGCGCCACGCGCGCGCTTTCGCCAGCGCGCCGCGCATTCACCGAACTGACCGAAAGCACATGGCCCGAGGCGAGTTTGATGCGGTAAAGCGAATCCTTGCCGAAATAGCCAAGGTCTTCAACCATGCCCGGCACGGCATTGCCACCTTCGGGCTGGTCGCGCGAAATGCGGATCTTTTCGGGCCGCAGCGCCAGTGTCAGCCGCTCGCCGATCTGGGCGTCAAGCGGTGAACTGGCTGTAAGTGTGCCGCCGGTTTCAGCCACGTCCAGTTGCACCGCGTCGCCGTTTTTCGCCGTGACGACCCCGCTGAAAAAGTTGATCGAGCCAATGAAATCGGCCACGAAACGGCTTTCGGGATATTCATAAACATCGGTCGGCACGCCAACCTGCATGATCTGGCCCTTGTCCATGACCGCCATGCGGCTTGCGAGCGTCATCGCCTCTTCCTGATCATGGGTGACAACGACGAAGGTCACGCCGGTCTGGTGCTGGATATTCGTCAACTCAAACTGGGTTTTCTCGCGCAGCTTCTTGTCGAGCGCGGCGAGCGGTTCATCGAGCAAAAGCAGCTTGGGTTTGCGCGCCAAGGCGCGGGCAAGGGCGACGCGCTGGCGCTGCCCGCCGGATATCTGGTGCGGTTTGCGCTTGGCCTGCGGGGTAAGCTGCAAAAGCTCCAGCATTTCGGCCACGCGCGCGGCGCGCTCGGCGCTGGTCATATCCTCGTGCTTCAGCCCGTAGCCGACATTCTTTTCCACCGTCATATGCGGGAACAGCGCGTAGGATTGGAACATCATATGCACGGGGCGGCGATAGGGCGGCACATCGGTCATGTCCTGACCGTCGATGAATATCTTGCCCGCGCTTGGGGCTTCAAACCCGGCCAACATGCGCAACAGCGTGGTTTTCCCGCAGCCGGAACCGCCAAGAAGGGCGAAGATTTCGCCCTTCCTGATTTCAAGTGAAACAGTGTCGACCGCCGTGAAAGCGCCGAACTTCTTGGAAACCCCCTCGACCCGTATGAAGGGTTGGTCAGGATCGGGGGCAGGGGCGGCGCGCTCTGTTGTGTTCATGTCCGGTCAACTCCGTTTCACATAGTGCCCTAGCCGGTTTTGATCTGCTGCCAGGCGCGGGTCATGGCGCGGTCCTGCTCTTCGTTGAAGGGCTTGGGTGCCCAGATGCGCGACAGGGTTTCGGCATCGGGGTAAACCGCCGGATCGTTGATGATGTAATCTTCGATGAACGGGTCTGCCGCCGCATTGGCCGAGGCATAGTTCACATAATTCACGCAGCCTGCCGCCACTTCGGGTTGCAGCATGAAGTTGATGAATTCATAGGCCTCGTCCATATTCGGCGCATCGGCGGGAATGGACATCACGTCTATCCAGGCAGGCGCGCCGGTTTTGGGCACGAAATAGGCAAGGTCCATTTCAATCCCCGCCTCCTCGGCCCGCCAGCGCGCGGTGGCATAATCGCCCGACCAGTTGTTGACCATGCACAGCTCGCCATTGGGAATGGCGTTGAGGTAGTTGGCATTGTCAAAGGTGCGGATATATTGCCGGATCGGGCGGAACGCCTCGACCACCTTGTCATAATCGGCCACGTTCGTCGTGTCACCATCGAGCCCCAGATAGCGCAGCACCATCAGCATGATGTCGGTCGGGCTGTCCAGAATGGAAATGCCGCAATCGGCCAGTGCCGCGGCATTGGCCGGGTCGAACAGAATGTCCATGCTGGTCAGGTCGGCATCGGGCAGACGCTCGCGCACCAGATCCATGTTGAAGGTAAAGCCGACCGTGCCCCACATATAGGGCACACCGTATTTCGACCCGTCATCCCAGCCATTCATGATGCGCAAAATTTCGGGGTTGAGGTTGCTCCACCCGCTCAAGCGCGATTTGTCCAGCTCCTGATAGACCCCGGCCTGAATGAAGCGCGGCGAGGAGATACCGGCGGAAAAGGCCACATCATACCCGGTCGAGCCGGCCAGCATCTTGGCCTCCATCTCTTCGGCCGATGAATATGTGTCATAAATCGGGGTGATGCCGGTGGCGGCTTCAAAATCCTCCAGCGTGGTTTCGCCAATATAATCGGCCCAGTTATACACATTGACCCGGCGCGCTTGCGCCCAGGCCGGTTGCACATAGGGCATGGCAAGCGCGCCACCCAGTGCTGTCAGGGCCGTCCTTCGGTTCAGTTTGGTCATGGTAGGCTCCTTTGTTGGATAAGGTTCAGGTTACGGCTTCTCTGTCCGGTTGGAGACCAAATCTGCGTTGATCTCGGCGATTTCCCATTCCTCGGGTGCAGTTTCCCGGTTCATCACGGGTAAAATCTTGCGCAATTCATCATGGTGGGCGCGCAGCCCGTATTCGAGGTCTGACAAATGGAAATTCTCAAAAGCGGTGGATTTCATCGACTCGTTTGACCAGATCGAAAGCTGCTGGTCTTCTGCCGATGTATCGCGGTCAATCCGCATGGCCAGATAGCGCGCCGCGCGGGTGGCACGGTCTTCATGGGCATGGCGATAGAGCCGGCCCTGAAGCCGGGTTTCCTGCGGGCTGATCGGAATATCCTGATAATATTGCGCCCCTTCCGGCGTGAAGGCGATCACGGCATTCGGGAAAATCCCGTAATAGGTCCATGCCCGTTGCAGATGCTGCGGCAACCAGTCTTGCAGGGGTGAGATTTTCACATAGTTGCGCACCGACCATTTGCGCCCCGGCCGGTCGCCATAGGTGGCGATAGAGCGGTTGATGCCATTGGTGTTGAACTCGTCGCGATAGGTGGGGCCGTAAAGCTCTTGCAGCGCCGGATGGGCCATAGCCACATGGTAGCCCTCATTGTCGACATCGCGCACCGATTTCCAGTTCACCGGCAGGGTGGTTGCCCATTGCACCTCCTCGGCGGGCAAAAGCCCGGCGGCGCGGTAAGCGGCAAGCTCGGCGTCATAGGGGGCCATCAGATCGGCGATTTTGGGCTGCGGGCCGGGGGCGAAGCGCAGAAAGATGAAGCCGTGCCAGATATCCATCTCAATGGGCTTCAGGCCAAATTCATCGCGGTCCATCTCGCCAAAGCTTTCGGGGCGGGCGGCGCCGCGCAAACTGCCATCGAGGTTGTAAACCCAGCCATGAAACGGGCAGACCATTGCGCCCTTGCAATGGCCCGATGTGCCGTCGGCCAGCCGCGCGCCCCGGTGGCGGCAAAGGTTGTGAAAGGCGCGCACAACGCCATCCTGCCCGCGCATCACCAGCGCGCGTTCGCCCAGCAAATCGAAGGTCAGCCAGTCGCCGGGGGCGGCGATATCGCCGACATGGCCGGCAATCTGCCAATGGGTCAGGAACAGGGTTTCGCATTCAAGGTTGAACATGGCCTTGGAATGATAGGTCCAGGCGGGCAGGCCGCGGCGGTCCCAGTCATTGGGCATTTTACGGGGTTTTGTGCGGGTCATCATGGTCATTTTTGCGCTCCGGTCCGGGGGGCCATGCGGGCCAGCACCCAGCGGTGAAAGTTGTGAATGTCAAACTCTTGCGGCATCAGCCGCGCGCATCGGAAGCGCGAGGAGCGCAGGCCGCGCTGGTTCATCTCGCAGGCCGCCGCGTCCTGCTCCATCACGAGCGCGGCAAACGAGGCGACATGTTCGGCATCAAACCCCGGCTGGGCAAGCGTTTCGGCAGAAAACAGCCATTCGGCGGTCAGCCGTGTGGTTTCCGGCCCCGTCGCCTCCAGCCGCACAAGGCGCACATGGTCGCAATGTGCGACGATAAACATGGTCGGGTAGAGCGTGGCAAAGGTAAAGCCCGCCGCGCGTTCGGCAGCCGTAAGGTCGGGAAATTCCGGACCACAGGGCGCGCCATCGGGTGTCCAGCTTTGGGTGCCCGCCTTCAGCGCGGCGGGCTGCGGGGCGCCGGGCGCATAATCCTTGGCCTCGGCGGGCGACATGATGCCCTTTTGATAGACCGGCACACGGTCGACCAGTTCGGGGTGGATGCCGGGGCAATGCAGGCATTCGTTGTAGTTTTCCCAGAAGACCTTCCAGTTGCAGGCCAGATCGCGGGTAAGGCTATGGCCGGTGACAAGGTCATCCATCGGCCAGTTGTCCAGCGCGTTCAGCCCGATATCGGGGGCAAGCTCGGGCGGTGTTTCGGCAAGGCTCAAGAAGATCAGCCCGTTCCACAGCCTGTGGTGGACCTTGTGAAGCCCGTGGTCGGCCTTGTTGAAATCATCGGTTGGTGTGGCAAAGGCGGTGGAAACCAGCCGCCCGTCAAACGCATAGGCCCAGGCATGATAGGGGCAGGTGATGAGCTTGCCCTTCATCGGCTTTTCATGCAGCTCGCAAAGCTCGGCCCCGCGATGGGCGCAAGTGTTGTGGAATGCCGCAATTTCGCCCGCCGCGTTGCGGCACAGAACCAGGTTTTCGCCCGCCACGGTAATGCGCCGCATGGTGCCGCCGGGCAGGTCCGCCAGCCGCCCCACATAGACCCAGCTTTGCCCCCAGATGCCCGCCTGTTCGCGCGCAAACCAGTCGGGCGCGAAATACGCCTCAGCCGGAAGACCTTCCGGGCAGTGGTTCAGCAGGGGCGATGGGCTTTCGTGCATGGTTGGCCTTAAAACGTGCCGGGCGGCGTTGCGCGGCGGCGTGCGGGGTTGAAAAACGGGCGTTTGGTGGGCGTGGCCTTCAGCATCAGCTTGACATATTGCAACTCGCGCAGGGCATAGACCTCGACCCAGAGGTTGCCGGATTTGGCATCGTCATAGGGGCGTTCAAGCTGGGCAATGGCAAGGTTGCGCTTGGTCGTGGGCGACCAGACAGCGGCGGTGATATGCCCAACCTCGTGCTTTTTATCGTGATAGATGATCGAGCCTTCGGTAGAGACATTGCCCTCGATATCCAGCCCCACCAGCGCCCATCTGGAACCTTTGGCCTTTTCCGCCAGCAGCGCGCGGCGCCCGTTGAAATGGCCCTTGTCCCAGTCGATCATCCAATCAAGCGCCAGCTCGAAGGGCGAGCGCACACGGTCTTCGCGCAGGGCCTGGTTGGCGGGAATGAAATCCATATTCGTAATGATGAACCCGGCCTCGATACGGGCCATATCCAGCGCATGTGTGCCGATCGGGCGAATGCCCCAAGGCGCGCCAGCCTCCATCAGCCCATCCCACAGCGCCAAAGCATCGGCAGGATCGCACCAAAGCTCGTAGCCCAGATCGCCGGTGAAGCCCGTGCGCGAAATGCGCAAATTGCCGCTTTCAAACGGCAGATCGACCATGCGAAAGGGTTTCAATGTATCAATAGCAAAGCCCATTTTGCGCAGAACATTGGCGCTGCACGGGCCTTGAAGCGACAGCGCGGCGATGTTTTCCGTCACCTCGGCAACAGTTACATTGTAACCGATGGCCGAGTCGCTCAGCCAGGGCAGATGCCGTTCCTGACAGCAAATCAGGAAGCTGTTTTCGGCCAGCCGGAACAGTGTGCCGTCATCCAGAATCTTGCCCGCATCATCGCACCATATGGTGTAATGCACCGCACCCACGGCAAGCTTGGCGACATTGCGCACGGTCAGCCGGTTGAGATAGGCAAGCGCATCGGGCCCCTGCACGGCGTATTTGACCATCGGGGTCAGGTCATAGACACTCGCGCCGTTGCGAATGGCGGTATATTCCATTTCAGGGTCGTCATAGGCCAGCGCGGAGATATAGCCGCCCCAGTTGCCCCATTCGGCCAGCACATTCGCGGCCTCCATACGCGGGTAAAAGACCGAGCGTTGCAGCGGTTGTTTGTAATGCTGGTTCATGCGCCGCCCTTTCCCGACAGAATGCGCGTGGCCGCGTTCCAGCCCGCCGCGCCGGAAATGCCGCCACCGGGGTGGCTGCCCGCGCCTGCCAGCCACAGGCCGGGCAGGGGGGTGGCATATTGCGCAGCATCGTAGGTGGGGCGCAAAAACAGCATGTTTTCAACGGCCAACTCGCCATGATGCCAGTTGCCGCCGACCATGCCGAAGCGCGCCTCGATGTCTTGTGGCATCAGCAATTCGGCATGGTCGACCAGCTTGCCAATGCCGGGCGCAAAGCGTTCGAGCATGGCCATAGAATTGGTCAGCATCTGCGCGCGCGCCGCCTCCAACCCGTCTTTCGGCGCGTGCGGGGCGAATTGCACGATGGCGGAAAGCTGGTGTTTGCCGTCGGGCGCGTGGCCGGATTCATGCGCCGAGGGGAGCGTGATTTCCATGACCGGCGCATCCGGCACCTCGCCGTATTTCACCGCGTTAAAGGCGTTTTCAACCGCGTTCACGCCCGGCGCGACAAGCAGGCGGGATTTCAGATCTGCCCCGCGAAAATCGGGTGCAGATTTCAGCGCCAGATGCAGCCGCGCCGCTGCCCCACGGCTTTTGGCACTGCGGATGCGGCGAAGGAATTCGGTGTCCAGATACGCGGGGCCAACCAGATCGAGCAGGGTGGTTTTGGGGCTGATGGCAGAGATGATTGTCTGCGCCATATACGTGTCGCCATTTTCCAGCCGCACACCGCTGGCACGGTCGTTTTGCACCAGAATCTGCGCGACCTTACTGTTACAATGTAACGTAACGCCCGCCGCCTCGGCTGCCTTTTGCATGGCGGCAGAGACCGCGCCCATGCCGCCCGCAGGCAGGGTTAGGGCGGCGGCTTTGCCGGCAGCGGAATTGGCCAGCCGGTTGAGCAGCAAGATCAGCGAATTGGGTGAACGCGGGCCAAGCCATGCGCCAAGCGTGGCATCAAAGGCCAGCGCGCCGCGCAAACGGTCATCACTCAGATCATCCTCAAGCACATCGGCGACATTGATCAGGATCATCCGCAAAAACTCGCGGAAATTCGCACGCCCAAGGCGGCGGATGCCCCAGCCAAGCTGGGCGAGCTTCACCATCGGGTTGCCAACGCCGCGCGCGATGCGCGGCGGGGTCAGCGCCTTGAACGGGGCCAGAACGCGGGCAAATTCGCTGAGTTTTGCGTGCAGTGCTTCATAGGCGGCGCGGTCCGCCTTGGCGCCATCGCCGGACAGCGCAGCACCGTTGATCGTGAGATGCGCGCCATCCTCGGACAACGCCACGGTATCAAGATCACGCGAAACATAGGCCAGCCCGTGGCTCTCCAGCCCCATGCCGCTGATCACCCGCGTATCGAGCGCGTGCAGAATATGCGCAAGGCTGGTCGGGTAGCCGGGGGCAAATTCGTAACCTGCGGCACCACCGCCTACGGCGGCGCCCGCCTCAAGCAGGCACACACGCGCGCCGGTTTGCGCCAGTTTGGTGGCACAGGCCAGACCGTTGGGGCCGGCCCCGATCACGATATGGTTAAAAGACGGCATAGGCATCGCTTATCTGGTTCGGGCCACGGGTTTCGCGCAGGATTTCGGCAGCGGCATTGCGCCCCGGCGCGCCCATCACCCCGCCGCCCGGATGGGTGGAGGAGCCACAGATCCACAAATCTTTGATGGGCGAGCGGTATTGCGCATAGCCCGGCACGGGGCGGTTGAACAAAAGCTGATCGAAGGTCAACTCGCCCTGAAAGATATTGCCCTCGGTCAGGCCAACCTCGGCCTCCAACTCGCGCGGGGTGCGCACTTCAGCATGAAGGATGAGGTTCTTGAAGCCGGGGGCGTAATCCTCGATCTGGTCGATCACCGTCTGGCCAAAGGCGTCGCGGTCGGCATCGGACCAGTCGCGGCCCTCGATTTTCGGCGGGGCATATTGCACGAAACAGCTCATGAAATGCTTGCCCGGCGGGGTCATCGTCGGGTCGATCATTGTGGGGATCATCATGTCCTGGAACGGGTCGCGGCTGAAATGGCCTGCCTTCCAGTCATCATAGGCGCGCTCCATCCGTTCGATGGAATCGGTGAAATGCAGATCGCCGCGATACATCGGCGCGCCTTCGGGCAGGGCGGTGAATTTCGGGGCAGCATCAAGCGCGATGTTGAGCTTGCCCGAGGAGCCGCGGATTTTGAAGTTTTTCACCTGCCGGACAAAATCGCCGGGCAGATCATCCTCGTCGACATGCTTGAGGAACGTGCGCTTCACATCCATGTTCGACACGATGCGGTTGCCCATATATGTGTCGCCATTCTCAAGCGCCACACCGTAGGCACGACCGTTTTTGACCAGCACCCTGGCCACGCCGGAACCTGCACGAATTTCGCCGCCCGCATCCTCGAACGAGTTCTTCAGCGCCTGCGTGATCGCCCCCATGCCGCCACGCGCAAAGCCCCAGGCGCCGACATTGCCATCGACATCGCCCATATAATGATGCAGCAGAACATAGGCCGAACCGGGCGACATCGGGCCAAGTGCTGTGCCGATAATGGCCGACACGGCGAGATAGCCTTTGATCACTGGGTTCTCGAAATACTCATCCAGATAGTCCGAAATACTCATCGTCCAGAAGCGGATCATCTCGTAGATCTGCCGTTCGGACATTTCGAAAACCTTGCGGCCCAGATAGGCCAGCTCGCCCAGGTCGCGCGGGCGCAAGCGGCTCGGGTCGGGCGGGGTGCGCATCAGAAGCGGGCGAATGAAGCGGCAATGGCGCATCACATCGCGCGAATAGCGGTCGTAAGCCTCGGCATCGCGCGGGGAATGGCGGGCAAATTCGCGGCGGTTCGCATCGTGGTTGCGATGGGTGGCCAGATAGCCGCCATCTTGTGTAAGCACGGCGCCACCCTCATAGGGCAGAATTTGCAGCCCGTATTTGGGCAGTTCCAGATCGCGCATGATCTCGGGGCGGAACAGGCTGCTGACATAGGAGCAGTTCGAATAGGTGAAGCCGGGGTAAAGGCTGCGCGACACGGCCGCACCGCCAACCCAGTCGTTCTTTTCGACAACCAGCACCGATTGCCCGGCCCGGGCCAGATAGCTGGCCGCAACCAGGCCGTTATGGCCGCCGCCAATGATGATGGTGTCATGGCGGCTCATGATCTGGCAGCATCCTCAAGGTCTTGCTGGGTTTGGTCCACGGCAATTTCCACGGCTTTCAGCGTGTCGCTCAGGCAGGATTGATCATGCGCTTCACACATAAACCAAGGCTCGCGGCTATCGGGTTCGACGATGATCCCCAGATCGTGCAAATGGTGGGCCATCGTGTCGTAGAAAGTATAGTCGGACTTTTTCCAATCGCGATAATTATCTGGCGCTTTTTCGGCGAAGAAAAGCCCGAACATGGAATCATGCCCGGTGAAGGAATGCACGATGTTGCGATCATCCAGAATTTTGGCGATGCCGTTTTGCAGGGTCTTGCCATAGGTCGCGAGGTTGGCCAGCGCGTCTGTTTCATCGAGAATGCGCAGGCATTCCTCGGCGGCGGCAATAGAGACCGAATGCGCCGTATAGGTGCCGCCATGCGCGGCGCCGTTATAGCCGAAGGTGCGCATCACATCCTCGCGCCCGGCGATGGCGGCAATCGGGTAGCCATTGGCCATAGCCTTAGCAAAGGTCGAGATATCGGGGATGACACCCAGCAGCGACTGGATGCCGCCGCGCGCCACGCGAAAGCCGGTTTTCACCTCGTCGATGATCAGCAGCACGCCGTATTCATCGCAGAGCTTGCGGGCAAGCCGCACATATTCGGGCGTGGCCAGAATGCCGCAGCAATTGCCCTGGATCGGCTCGATCAGCATGGCGGCCATTGTGTTGCCATAGCGGCGGAACACATCTTCGAGCCGCTGCATGTTGTTCATGGGCACCAGATGCGCAAGGGATTTCAGGGTTTGCGGAATGCCCTTGGAATAGGAGATTATGTCCGGGTCGCGGTTGGAGCCGGCCTCCCAATCCTCGACATCGGCCATCCACATGGCCGCGTCGAACAGCCCGTGATAGCCGCCTTCAACCAGCAGATAACTGTCGCGCCCGGTATGCGCGCGGGCCAGGCGCAGGGCGGCCATCACCGCCTCGGTGCCCGAGTTGGAATAGCGCACAAGGTCCATCCCCGGCACCATTTTGGCGATACGGTCGGCCACGGTCAGCTCGCGCTCGGTTGAAAGCGCAAACACGCCGCCCACCTCCATGCCCTTGCGGGCGGCGGCATCGACACGCGCATCGGCATAGCCGAGAATCGCGGGGCCATAGCCAAGCCGGTAGTCGACATAGCCATTGCCGTCGATATCCCAGATGCGCCCGCCCTTGCCGCGCGCCACATAGATCGTGCGATCATCGCCCCAATAGCGGAAAGACGAGGCCACGCCCAGCGGCAGGCGCTTGAGCGCGCGCTGAAACTGGGCATTGGATTTGGTAAGATTGCGCTGATCGGCGAGGGTCATAGACGGGTCCATAGAATGAGTTTTGGGGCGAAACAGGGTTCTGAAACGCGCATCGACAGCATCGCCGGATTTTGACTGGGCTGTCAATCAGAATTTTGACTGGATTGTCAGTCAGAATTATGACAGGCTGCAAGGTGCTGCAAAAAATGCTGTAAAACGTGGCAAAACCCGCTATATGCGCGCTGAAACCCCGCGCTGAAACCCAGCAGAACGAATGGCAGGACCACCCATGACCGAGGCCGCCGAAGCAAGCGAAACACAGCCGCCGCGCAAGGCCAGCCGCGATGCGCGGCGCACGCAGCTTATCGAATCGACCATTTCCACGCTGGCCGAGAAGGGCTATGCGCGCACCACACTGACCGATGTGGCGCTGCGCGCCGGGCTTTCGCACGGTTTGGTGAATTTCCACTTCAAGACCAAGGACAACCTGCTGTCGGAAACGCTGGTCTTTCTGGCCGAGGAATACCGCACCAACTGGACAAGCGCGATGGCGGCAGCAGGCCCGCACCCCGCAGCCCAGCTTCATGCGATGGTTGCCGCCGATTTTGCCCCGCAGATTTGCACGCATGAGCGGCTGTCAAGCTGGTGTGCCTTCTGGGGCGAGGCGCAGAGCCGCCCGCTTTATCAACAGCATTGCGGCAACAATGATCAGCACCATATGGACGTGATGGAAGGGTTGTGCGCCGCCCTGCTGAACAGGCTCGGGCGCGACGATAACGCCCAGTATATTGCCCGCGTCATCCGCACCTGTAGCGACGGTGTCTGGCTGGAAATGATCAATATGACAGCGCCCTATGCGCGCGAGGAAGGCAAGCGCACCCTGCTGACCTGCCTTGCGGCCTTCTTCCCCGAATTCTTCACCCCCGATGGGATGCGCCCGCTAGACGGTGTGCAGGTATAGGTCGTAATCGACCTCGGAGATTGTGCGCGCCACGCGGGCATATTCCGCCGCCTTGATGGCGGTAAAGGTGCGGTGCATGTCCGCCCCCAGCGCGGATTTCAGAAAGTCGGAGTCGCGCGCCGCCGTCAGCGCCGCGCGCCAGTCGTTTGGAATGTCCGGCGCGTCCTGCCCGTCCTCATAGCCGTTGCCGGTGGTTTCGGGGCCGGGGTCTATCTTGTTGGCCAGCCCGTGGCGAATGCCCGCCAGCACGGTGGCGCCGACCAGGTATGGGTTGGCATCCACCCCCGACGGGCGGTGTTCGATGCGCCGCGCGGCGGCATCGCCCGCCGGAATGCGCAGCGCAACTGATCGGTTATTCACCCCCCATGTGGGGGAAACCGGCGCGTAAGACTGGTTGGCAAAGCGCCGCCAGCTATTGGCGTGGGGGGCGAAGACCAACATGCTTTCGCCCATCGTGGCGCGCAGCCCGCCTAGCGCATGGCGGATGGCCTCGTTCCAGTCGCCGCCTCGGGTTTCGGCAAAAATATTGCGGCCCGCATCATCCTGCATGGAAACGTGCAGATGCATCCCCGAACCTGCATAGGCCTCAACCGGTTTGGCCATGAAACAGGCGGTGACGCCATGCGCACGGGCCTGCGCGCGCACGATGCGCTTGAGGCGGATCAGGTCATCGGCGGCCTGCATGATGTTTGTGCGGTAATGCAAGGTAAGCTCATACTGGCCGGGGGCGTATTCCGAAATCATGGTTTCGGCCTGAATGCCCGCCGCATCGGCGCCGGCATAGATGTCGGAAAACAGCGGTAACATCCCGTGCAGATGGTCGACCGAATAGACCTCGGTTTTGTGGCTGGCACGGCCATCCAGCACATCGCGGGCGGGCTGCACGCGGCCGCTCGAATCCCGCTCATTGGCGAGCAAAAAGAACTCCAGCTCGAAGGCGCCGGCCGGGTGCAGCCCCTCGGCGGCCAGCGCATCAACCTGGCGCTGCATGGCGTGGCGCGGATCCGATGTGATGGGGCTGCCGTTGAGCGCATACATGCTCATCAACACCTCGGCGCGGGGCGGCTTGGTGTTGTGCAGCGGTTTGAGCGTGCCGGGAATTGGCCAGCTCTGCACATCGCCATCGCCACTATCCCAGATCAGCCCGGTTTCATGCACATCCTCGCCGCAGATATCGAGGCCAAGAATGGAAATCGGGTAATTGCGGCCGTTCTTGTAGACGCTGAGCAATTCGTGGCGGCGGATGATCTTGCCCCGGCCAATGCCGTTGGAATCGTGCAGCACAAGGTCGATGGATTCAATTTCGGGATGCGCGGCCAGAAAGGCTTCGGCCTCGGCAATGCTGCTGCCCGAAGGGCTGGATGTGTCGCTCATGAAACTCTCGGTCAAACGGGGGAAAGCGGGCAATTGGCCAGCCATATCCCAGCCGCACAAGCGCAGCAAGGGCCGTGCTAGCGCCAGTGATATTGCGGCACGTGATAGCCGATATCTTCAGATACCTGATAACGTGCGCCGCAGTTTGTGCATTGCACCAGCATTTCGCTATGGCCGGCAAAGCGCGTATCGCGCAGCAGCACAAACAGCCCGGTCTGGCGGCGCGGGTCGCCGCGGGCCGATTTGCATTGGCATTGGGCCGGGTCAGTCATTCAATTGGCCTTGCTCAGCAGGGTCTGGCTGTGTTCAAGCGCGGGCTCCAGCGGGGTTTGCAGCACGCCAAGCGCGGTTGGCCAGTAATGAGGAATGGCCTGCATCCGGGCCGATACGCTGGCGTGAAGCCTGTCGCCCCGGCCCGCACGAATATAACGCGGTTCGCGATACAGGAAAAACCGCGACACCCCGGCATAGGGGCCAAGCATGGGGGCGGTTGCATCGGTTTCAAACCGCGCGCGCCAGCCATCGGGCAGGGGCAGGCCGCAGCGCGCCGCGCGTTCCAGCATCCAGACCAGCGGAATGTTGGACAGCGGGCGCGAAGCCTTGGCGCCTTGCACCTGCCCGCCCACATCGGCATGGGCACCGGCAAACCAGACCTGTTCCATATGCCCCGACCAGCCCGGCACCGGGCGCCAGGGGATCGGCGTATAGGAACTGCGGTTCTCATCCAGCGCCAGCGCCTGAAACGCATTGCGGATAAGCGGTGAAAGCTGGTGGTTGTGAAAATCCGTGACCATTGGCGCAAGTCGCGACAGGATGGGATAGGGCAATCCCAGCGCCTTTACCGTATCCCAACAGCCGATCAGCTCGATGTTGACCGCAAAGCGATGCGTATAGCGGCGGGTAAAGACCCGGGCCGAGCGCGACAGGTGTTTGGTCTGGTAGTAGCGATAGGCCATCTCAACGCGGCGCGTATTCACATGCTCGGCGCGGATCAGCCCGACACGGTCGATCAGCCCGGCGATCGAGCGCACGGCATAGGCCCCGCGCGAATAGCCGAACAGCATGATCCGGTCGCCTGGCCGATAGTGTTCGCACAGATGTCTGTAGCCTTGGGTGATGGATTGGTTCACCTCCAGCCCCGAGGCCACATCGAGCCATTTGCGCCAGCCGCGCCCCTGCACGCCGGGGTCATATTTCAGGCAAATATCGGGGTTGTTGGCGCTGTTCAGCAGTTTGACAAGCAGCCCGGCATTGGTTTCCTGCCCGTCATCCATGCGCGACAGCGTGCCGTCAATCACATAGACATGGGTTTTGGGCGCGCTGCTCATCGCGGCCCGCAAATTTGCAGCGCGCTGTCATAGGCGGAAACCGGCATTTTTCCCCCGTTTACTGCCTGTCAGACTACGAGCTTGCGCAGCGCCGTCCAGCCCAAAATGCGCGCAGTTTCACGAAAGGCTGCGCACGGTCGCGGTTTCAAGCGCGCCATAGCCGTTGAACAAGGCCGTAAGCCCGATCACATAGGCGCCCATTGCTGAAAACAGGATATAGTCGCCCTCGGCCAAAGTGTCGGGCAGTTGCAGATCCAGCGGCAATTTGTCGATGGAATCACAGGTGGGGCCAAAGGCATGGCGCGCCACATGCTGGCCCTGGCGCGGCTTGCCAAGGCTGGTCAGCACGCGCTGGCCGCGCGGCAGGTCCATCGCCCTGAACTCGGCCAGCCCGCCATAAATTCCGTCATTCAGATAGACGGTATCGCCGCGCAAGGATTTGACGCGCACCGCAAGGCCAAAGGCCGAAGCGACCATTGCGCGCCCCGGCTCGCACGCCAGTTCCGGTGCTGTGTCAAAGGCCGACATGGCCTTGCGGATGGCGGCGAAATGCAGGTCGAGCTTCGGGGGGCCGCCGGCCGTATCGCAAGGAAACCCCCCGCCGACATTGAGCGCCCTGATCTTGACACCCGCGCGTTTGGCAATTTCGGCGGCGGCCTGAATATAGGTGGCATACGCCCCGGCATCTTCGCATTGCGTGCCGGGGTGGAAGGTCAGCGCGGGCTGCGCGCCGGTTGTGCCAACCGCTTGCAGCAGCAGCGCGGCCTGCTCTGGCGTTGCGCCGAATTTCGCGCCAAAATCATAAGCCGCCCCGGCCACCGGCAGTTTGAAACGCACGGCGATCTGGCTGTCTTTGGTGATATAGGGCAGAATTTTCTCAAGCTCGCCCAATGTATCGACCGACCAGCTTGCAATGCCCGCCGCCGCGGCTGTGGCAATTTCCGAGCGCGAGCGCACCGGGTTGTGGTAATGCAGCCGGATATCGGGCGAGAGCGAGCGGACGAGCGCGATTTCATCGGGCGAGGCCACGTCGAACCCGTCTATCCCGGATGCGACAAGCTGGGCCAGCACCCGCCTGTCCGGATTGGCCTTGACCGCATAGGTCACCAGGCCCGGAAAGCCCTGCCGGAAGCCCTGAAAGGCGGCATCGAGCGCCGAGGGCACGAAGAAATGCACCGGCTGGTCCGGGGTTGTCTTGGACAGGTAGGTGTCGGGTTTGTCCCAGACATGGTTATGCTCGGTCATCATCACCTCGGTCACTTTCGGGTTCAGCACGTGCTGCAAGGGCGATTCTGCCATGAATCTGCGTCGATATGACTGGACTTTATGACGAATAAACGAAATTCTTCGGGCGATATGACGAATCCAAAGGCGAAATGATGCTAGACCTTGACGAGACCGACCGGCGGATGCTGGCGCTGCTGGCCAGCAATGCCCGGCTTTCCGTAACGGCACTGGCGCGCGACCTTGGGATTGCGCGCACCACCGCGCAGGCGCGGCTCGACCGGCTGGAAAATCGCGGCATCATCGCGGGCTATTCCTTGCGCCTCTCGGACCGCGCGCGCGCGCAGGTTATCCGCGCCACGGTTCTGGTGCAGATCGAGCCGCGCAGCCAGGCGGGGATTTTGCGCGCGCTGGACCGTATGAGCGAGGTCGAGGCCGCCTATACCACCTCGGGCCGGTTTGACCTGACGCTTGAAGTCGCCGCCGCCAACCCCGAGGCGCTGGATGCCGCCCTTGACAGGATTGCCGCGCTGGTGGGCGTGCGCGGGCATGAAACGCTGGTGCATCTGTCCTCCAAGATCGAACGCCGCATCGGTTAGGCCTTTTCCTTGGCCCGCACAAAAGCTAAAACCCGCCGAGCCTGAACCTGCCGCCTGTGTCCGAACTGGAATGAATGATGACGATGGAAAAAACCTTTGATGCCGCCCGCGCCGAGCCGGCGATTTTTGCCCGCTGGATGGCGGCGAAAGCCTTTGCCGCCGGAGCGAATGCCAAGCCGGGGGCAGAACCGTTCTGCATTATGATTCCACCGCCCAACGTGACCGGCAGCCTGCATATGGGCCATGCCTTCAACAACACCTTGCAAGATATCCTCACCCGCTGGCACCGGATGCGCGGCTTTGATGTGCTGTGGCAGCCGGGGCAGGACCATGCCGGCATTGCCACGCAGCTTGTTGTTGAAAAGCAGCTTGCCGCTGCGGGCAATGAGGGCCGCCGCGAATTGGGGCGCGAGGCATTTGTGAACAAGGTATGGGCGTGGAAGGAGCAATCGGGCGGCACGATTGTGAACCAGCTTCAGCGCCTTGGCTGTTCGGCAGACTGGGACCGCAACGCCTTTACGATGGACAAGAATTTCCACGATGCCGTGCTGAAGGTCTTTGTCGACCTTTACAACAAGGGGCTGATCTATCGCGGCAAGCGGCTGGTCAACTGGGATCCGCATTTTGAAACGGCGATTTCCGATCTTGAGGTCGAGAATATCGAGCGTGACGGCCATATGTGGCATTTCAAATACCCGCTGGCTGGCGGGGAGACTTATGAATATGTCGAGAAGGATGAGGACGGGAATGTAACCCTGCGCGAGATGCGCGACTATATTTCCATTGCCACGACGCGCCCCGAAACCATGCTCGGCGATGGCGCGGTGGCCGTTCACCCCGATGATGAACGCTATGCGCCGATCGTCGGCAAGCTGTGCGAGATTCCGGTGGGGCCAAAGGCACATCGCCGCCTGATCCCGATCATCACCGACGACTATCCGGACATGAATTTTGGCTCCGGTGCTGTAAAAATCACCGGCGCGCATGATTTCAACGACTATGGCGTTGCGCAGCGCAACAACATTCCCTGCTATCGGCTGATGGACACCAAGGGCGCGATGCGCGCCGATGGTGCGCCCTATGCCGAGGAGGCTGGCAAGGCGGCTGCGATTGCGCAGGGCGGTGAATTTACCGTTGAAAGCGTGGATGCCATCAACCTTGTGCCTGACGAGTTTCGCGGGCTCGACCGGTTTGAGGCGCGCAAACGCGTGGTTGAAGCCATCAACGCCGAGGGACTTGCCGTGATGGTCGCCAACCCCGATGCAGCAGCACAAGCCGCCCCGGCCCCCGAGCCGGGGCCTCTACCGAGCGGCACAGAGGCCCCGGATCAAGTCCGGGGCGGCGCAGGGGATGTGCCCGCGCTCATTCCCCATGTTGAAAACAAAAAGATCATGCAGCCCTTTGGTGACCGCTCCAAGGTGATCATCGAACCGATGCTGACGGATCAGTGGTATGTTGATGCCGCCAAACTGGCTGGCCCGGCGATGGATGCGATTAACGAAGGCCGCACGCAGATTTTGCCGGAGCGGGAGAAGAAGGTTTATTTCCATTGGATGGAGAATATCGAGCCTTGGTGCATCTCGCGGCAATTGTGGTGGGGGCATCAGGTGCCGGTTTGGTATGACGAAGATGGCAAGGAATATTGCGCCGCCAGCGAAGCGGAAGCACAAAGCATGGCCGGCGGCAAAACGCTGACCCGCGACCCCGACGTTCTCGACACTTGGTTCTCTTCCGGCCTCTGGCCCATCGGCACGCTGGGCTGGCCGAATGATACCGAGGAGATGAAGCGCTATTTCCCGACCTCGGTGCTGATCACCGGCTTTGACATTCTGTTCTTCTGGGTCGCGCGCATGATGATGATGCAGCTTGAGGTGGTCGATAAGGAACCCTTCCACACCATCTATCTGCACGCCCTGGTGCGCGATGAGAAGGGCGTGAAAATGTCCAAGACCTTGGGCAATGTCATCGACCCGCTGGATGTGATTGACGAGTTCGGCGCCGATGCGCTGCGCTTCACCATGACCTCTATGGCAGCACTTGGCGGCACGCTGAAGCTTTCCACCGAGCGCATTGCAGGCTATCGCAATTTCGGCACCAAACTGTGGAATGCCGCGCGATTTGCCGAGATGAACGAATGCAAACCGGTCGTAGGGTTCGACCCCAAAGCCACCACACAAACCGCCAATAAGTGGATTGTGGGCGAGACGGCGCGGGCGCGCGCGGCGGTGGATGCCGCCTATGACAGCTATCGTTTCAACGAGGCCGCGCTGGCGCTTTATGCCCATGTGCGCGGCACGTTCTGCGACTGGTATGTCGAGTTTGCCAAGCCGCTGCTGCAATCTGATGACGCGGCCGTGGTCGCCGAAACCCGCGCCACAATGGCCTGGGCGCTCGACCAATGCCTGATTTTGCTGCACCCGATCATGCCCTATATGACCGAGCAGTTGTGGGGCGATATTGCACAGCGGCCCAAAATGCTGGTGCATACCGACTGGCCCAGCTACAGCGAAGCGGATTTCGCCGATGACGCGGCCGACAAGGAAATGCGCTGGGCGATTGGGCTGATCGAGCAGATCCGCTCGGTCCGCGCGGAAATGCATGTGAATGCGGGCGCGAAAATCCCCATGCTGCGCCTGTCGCTGGATGAGGCGGGGCGCGCGGCCTATGCACGCAACGCGGTGCTGATTGAACGCTTGGCGCGCATTGCCAGCGTGGCCGATGTTGAAACCGCCCCGAAAGGTGCGATCACGCTGCCGGTTGAAGGTGGGGCGTTTTGCCTGCCGCTGGGTGATATCATCGACGTGGCGGCCGAAAAGGCGCGGCTCGAAAAATCCATCGCCAAGCTGGGCGGTGAAATGGGCGGGCTGGAGAAGAAGCTTTCAAACGAAAAGTTCATCGCCAATGCGCCCGAAGAGGTTGTGGCCGAAAACCGCGAGCGGCTGGCGCAGGCCGCCGATGAAATGGGCAAATTGCGCGCGGCGCTAGATCGGATGGCGGCAATTGGCTAGGCTTTGGCGAATCGCGCAGCCACAAGGGGGCAAATCATGCGGATTTTCAGGGCGGTGTTCATATTTACCGCATTCGGGCTGGTCGCCTATCTGGTGGTCAGCGGCAGGATGAGCGCCTATGCGGCTGAAAGCGGCTCGGCCAATTTTCAGGACCTGATGGCCAGAACCGAAGAAAATATCGGGCTGACGCTGGCCAGCACGGTGATAATGGGCATTGGCGGTGTGCTGGCCTTTTTGTCGATGATCTTTTCCAGCAATCGTTAGGGGGCGTTGTGGCGCAGATGCAGAAAATTGGCCTGGGCACATGGCCGCTGAAGGATTCGCTTTGCCGTGAGGTGGTTGCAACCGCGCTGGAGCTTGGCTATCGCCATATCGACACCGCGCAGATGTATGCCAATGAAGCGGCAGTCGGCCAGGGCATTGCCGATGCCGGGCTCGAGCGGGACGCGCTGTTTGTGGTCACGAAAATCTGGCCATCATCATTTGAGGACGGCACGGCGCTGGAACGCGCGCGCGCCAGTATTGCAGCACTTGGCGTTGGCGCGGTCGACCAGCTTCTGGTGCATTGGCCCAACCCGCGCCTGAAGGTTGCGCAGATCATTGAAACCCTGCAAGCGGCGCGCGATGAGGGGCTGGCGCACAGCATCGGTGTGTCGAACTTCCCCTCTGCGCTGATGGCCGAGGCGGCGGCGCTGGACACGATTGCCACCAATCAGGTGGAGTTCCACGCCCTGCTTGACCAGCGCAAATTGCTGGCCGTGGCCAATGATCTTGGCATTCGCCTGACCGCCTATATGCCGATTGCGCGCGGCAAGGTGCCAGAGCATCCGGTGGTGCAGGAGATCGCCGCCGCCCATAGCGCGCAGCCCGCACAGGTGGCGCTGGCATGGGTCATGGCCAAGGGGGTGACGCCGATCTGCATGTCGACCAAGCGCGCCAATCTGGCTAGCAATCTTGGGGCTTGCGACCTTGCGCTTTCGCCCGATGAGATTGCAAGGATCGACGCACTGTCCAGCCCCAGCCAGCGGTTTTGCGAGCGCGACAGCGACAATCCGGACTGGGACAATTGATGAAACCCCCAAGCCTGAGCCCCCTGGCTGAAACCCTGCCCGATTCCGTGCCGTTCGTCGGCCCCGAAACGCAGGAACGCGCGCGCGGCAAGGGGTTTGTGGCCCGGCTTGGCGCGAATGAAAGCCTGTTCGGCCCGTCGCCTGCCGCCATTGCCGCCATGCAGCGTGCCGCGCGCGATGTCTGGATGTATGGCGATGCCGAAAGCTACGATCTGCGCCACGCGCTTGCCGCGCATCATGGTATTGGCTTTGACAATATCGTTGTGGGCGAGGGGATTGATGCGCTTCTTGGCACGCTGGTGCGGCTGATGGTGGCTGAAGGCGACCGGGTTGTCACATCGGACGGGGCCTACCCGACCTTCAACTACCATGTGGCGGGCATGGGCGGGCAGCTTGAAAAGGTGCCTTATACCGATGACCGTGAAGACCCGGCGGCGCTGGTGGCGCGGGCGCGCGCGGTGGGTGCGCGGCTGATCTATCTGTCCAACCCCGACAATCCGATGGGCACGTGGCATGATGCGCCAACCATAGCGGCAATGATCGACAGCCTGCCGGATAACTGCCTGTTGTGTTTGGATGAAGCCTATATCGAAATGGCCCCGCAGGGCACGGCACCGGCCTTTGATTGCGATGATCCACGGGTGATCCGGATGCGCACGTTTTCCAAAGCCTATGGCATGGCGGGCGCGCGCATTGGCTATGCGGTTGGGGCGGCGCACATGGTGCGGGCCTTCAACAAGCTGCGCAACCATTTTGGTGTGAACCGCATCGCACAGGCGGGTGCGCTGGCGGCCTTGGCCGATGATGCCTATCTGGCCGATGTGTTGGGCAAGATCGAAGCCGCCAAGGCGCGGATTGCCGAAATTGGCCGCGCCAACGGGCTGGTGCCGCTGCCCTCGGCCACCAATTTCGTGACGCTCGATTGCGGGCGCGATGGCGATTATGCCCGTGCCTTGGTGGCCGCGCTGGCGGCTGAAGATATTTTCGTGCGGATGCCCTTTGCCGCGCCGCAAAACCGCTGCATTCGCATTTCTGCCGGGCCGGATGATGCGCTGAATGCACTTGCCGCCGCGCTGCCGCGTGCTTTGGACAAGGTGAAATAACCATGCTGCGCCCCGAAATCCTGACCGCCGAAGCCTTTGCGCCGTTTGGCGATGTGATCGAGGCCAGGCCAGACTCGGCGGTCGAGATCAACGCCGGATACACCACGCGCTTTCATGCGCTGGCGCAGGTTCAAACCGATGATGCGGCGATCATTTCGATCTTTCGCGGCCGCCCCCGCGCGTTGGAAGCTGCGATGCTCGAATGCCACCCGCTTGGCAGCCAGGCCTTTGTGCCGCTTGGCGGGCAGGCGTGGCTGGCTGTTGTGGCCGAAACGCCCGATGCCAGTGCCTTGCGCGCGTTCTACTGCCGGGGCGATCAGGGTGTGAACTATCGCGCGGGCGTCTGGCACCACCCGCTTCTGGTGCTGGGCGCTGCGCAAGATTTTCTGATTGTCGACCGCGCGGGCCGGGGGCCGAACCTGCAAGAGGTGTTTTTCGACCCCGTCGCCATTGCCGCAGCACCTTAGGCGTTGGCGGCAATCACCTGCACGGCGGCATCAACCCCGCCCGCACCATGCGCGATACCACAGGCGATAAGCCCGGCCTGCAAGCTGGACAGCCCGCCCAGCAGCATGGGCGGGTTCATATGGCCCATATGACCAATGCGAAAGGCATGTGCGCCATTGCCGAATTCGGGCGTGTCAAAACCAATGGGCTTGCCCAGGGTCAGCCCGGTTTTATGGCGCAGCCATTTTTGCAGCGCGAAACAATCAACCCCCTTCGCGCGCACCGCCGTTACCGCGCGAGAACGATGCGCGCGGTTGGCAACATTCAGGCGCAAAGGCCCGGCAGTGCCCCAGGCCTCGACCGCCGCCCAAACGGCTTGTGCGAAAATCTCATGGCGGCGAAAGACATTCTCCATCCCCTCGGCCAGCAGCAGGTTCAGGGCTTCGCGCTGCGCATACAGCAGATGCGTGGGCGTGGTGCCAAAGAAATACTGGTAATACAGGCCCGGATTGGCGCGATCGGTCCAATCCCAATAGGGGGCGCGGTCGGGTTTCGGGCGGGCGCGGGCTTCGGCCTTTTCATTGTAGAACACATAGGCAATGCCCGGCGGGCACATCAGCCCCTTTTGGCTGGCGGTCAGCATGACATCGACCCCCCAGGCATCCATTTCAAAGCGTTCGCAGGCAAAGGAGGCGACGCAATCAACCATCAGCAGCGCCGGGTGGCCAGCCGCATCCAAAGCGGCGCGCAGTGCGGGAATGTCGTTGCTGGCGGAACTGGCCGTGTCGGTCTGTGTGCAGAACACCGCCTTGATGCCGTGGGTGGCATCGGCGCGCAGCGTTTCGGCCAGAACCGCAGCATCGGCGGCGCGGTCGGTGCCAAAATGCAGGTAAGATACTTCAATGCCCATCCGCTCGGCCACATTCGCCCAGCTTTGCGCAAAATTGCCGGTATGCACGACAAGCGCCTTCTCGCCGGGGGCAAAGACATTCTCAAGCGCCGCTTCCCAGGCGCCGTGGCCATTGGCGATATACATGGCAAGTTGGTGGCGGGTTCCGGCTATCGTTTTAAGGTCGGTCACGATGCTTTCGGTCAGGTCCACGATCGGGCCGTCATAAATGCTGGGAGCGGCGCGCATCATGGCGGCCAGCACCGAATCGGGCATGACCGACGGGCCGGGGGTGAGGTAAAGGTCGCGACCAAATGACAATGACATGGAATTCCCCAGGAAGTTTCGTGGCTGACATTATCCGGCAGCGCCGTGGCGTCAAGCGGCGGTTGTGATGCGGGCTTTGCGCGAATATGTAGGGGCGTGGCAATTGGAGTGCGGCGGATGAACAGCTATAAACGGTTATGGCGCGGCTGGATGCGGCGCTATCTCGGTGCGGTGCTTCTGGCGCTTCTGGGCATTGTCGTATCGGCGGCGGCCTCGGCGGGCTATGCCAAGATCATCCAGCTGATTATTGCGGCGTTCGAGGTGAAGTCGGTCTCTGTCATCTGGTGGGGGCCGCTTTTGGTGCTGGCGCTGACCACATCCAAAGGCATGGGCACATGGCTTTACCAATGGTCAAGCGGCGGGGCCTTGGCCCGCGCCGAGGCCGATTTGCAGGGCGATATGTATGCCAAGCTGGTGAATGCCGATCTTGACCGTTTGCAAACCGAAGCTCCCGCCGGGCTGGCCAGCCGCTTCACCGCCGACATTCAGCTTGTGCGCCTGTCGGTGGCGCAGATCTTTCAGGGTATATCTTCGGTGCTGATCCTGGTGTTCACCGTGTTTGCCATGCTCACGATTGATGCGATTACAACGGCCACGCTGGTCGCGTTGTTCGCGCTGGCCGTGCTGCCGGTCAACCGGCTGGGCACGCGCGCGCATCTGCTTTCGCGCGATACACAAAAGCAGGTGGCACAGCTTACCGGCGATGTGGCCGAGGCGCTGGACGGTATCCGCATGGCGCGCACCTATCAGCTGGAACAGCATTTGCAGAGCGGCGCGCGCGGAGTGTTTGGGCGCTTGCGCGAGTTGAAGCTGGGGCTGATTTCGGCAGAAAGCCGCATCGCCCCGATGATGGAAACCTTTTCCGGCCTTGCGATTGCGGGCCTCTTGGTGATTGTCGGATGGCGGCTGAATGCCGGGGCCACGAGCCTTGCGAATTTCATGGCGCTGATGACCGGCTTTGGCGTGATCAGCCAGCCCGCCCGCCATCTGGGCAAAACCTTTGCATTGGCGCGGCAGGGCGAGGCGGCGCTGGAACGCATTTTCGCGCTGCTCGATCTGGAGCAACTTATAGCCGACCGTCCGGGCGCGACGACCATTGGCCGCGCCAAGGGTGGGCTGGAGTTCAAAAATGTCGGTTTTCGCTACCCTGCCGGGCAGGGGGCGCTGGATGATCTGAACCTGAATATCGCACCGGGGCAGAAGGTGGCCTTTGTGGGCCGCTCCGGCGCGGGCAAGTCGACCGTGTTCAACCTGCTGCCGCGCCTGTTTGATGTAACCGAGGGTGCAATCCTGCTGGATGGACTGGATTTGCGCGACCACACGCTGGCCAGTCTGCGCCAGAATATCGCAATGGTCAGCCAGGATTCGGTGCTGCTGTCGGGCAGCATCGGCGCCAATATCGGCTTTGGCAAACAGGGCGCCACGCCCGACGAGATTATCGCGGCGGCCAGGGCGGCGGCGGCGGATGGGTTCATTTCGCGCTTGCCCGATGGCTATGACACCGTGGTCGGCCCCGGGGCCAGCGCGTTTTCGGGCGGCGAGCGCCAGCGGCTTTCCATCGCGCGGGCCATTTTGCGCGATGCCCCGATCTTGCTGCTGGACGAGCCGACAAGCGCCCTGGATGCCGAAAGCGAGGCTGCGATCAAAGCCGCGCTCGACGGGCTGTCCAAAGGGCGCACAACGCTGGTGATTGCGCATCGACTTGCGACGATTCTGGATGCCGAATGCATTGTGGTCATGGACCGTGGCCGCGTGGTGGAAACCGGAAAACACGCCGATTTGCTGGCCGAAGGCGGGCTATATGCCGAGCTTTACCGCTTGCAGTTTTCCGAAGGCGCATAGGCGGCGGCCAGGTTTTCGGGCTTCGCACCGCATAGGTAGCGGGCAAGCAGCCACAGGTTGCGCGCCGCGCGGCGCAGCCAACCCTGCCTTTGGTATTTATCGGCAGCGGTAAGCGCGGTGGCAGGCAGCATTGTGAGCCGCCCGCGCAAGGCGCGCGCAATCGCGACATCCTCCATCAGCGGAATGGGCTTATAGCCGCCAATTTCGGTGTAAAGCTTGCGCGAGATCAACAGGGCCTGGTCGCCATAGGGCAGGCCAAACGCGCGGCTGCGCAGGTTTGCACCCCCCGCCACAAGCCGCGCCATAAGGCCGGGCGCATCAAAGCGCAGCCTGAAACAGGCGGCGCGGTTGGGGCCGCGCGCGATATGCGCGGCAACCGCGCCCGCCCAGCCGGGTTGCAACACCGTGTCGGCATGTAGAAACAACAACCACTCGGCGCGCGCCATCGCGGCCCCCGCACCAAGCTGCTGGCCACGGCCTTTCGCGTCGCGCAGAAAGGCCGCGCCAAGCTCATCGGCCACGGTCTCGATCGCGTCCACACTGCCACCATCGCTGATGATCAACTCGGCAATCAGCCCCGTATCCAGCCCTTCGGCAAGCGCGGCAACGCTTTGGCCCAGCCGGGGCAGGGCGTTGAACGTGGGAATGATCACAGAAAGCGGTGCGGGCATTGTTGACCTGACGGGCTGCGCCTATATTGACCCTGCATAGCCGAAGCGGGGATGAAATGGAAACCACAGCCTATCACGACACGAATGCCGCAATTTTGGCCGTGCGCGGGGCAGATGCGGAAGGCTTCTTGCAAGGGCTGATCACCAATGACGCCAAGGCGGGCACGCCGTTTTATGCGGCAATCCTGAGCCCGCAAGGCAAGTATTTGTTTGACTTTATTGCGATGCGCGATGGTGAGGGGTTTTTGCTGGAGGTCGCAGCAAGCGCGGCTCAGGCGCTGCTTGCGCGGCTGACCATGTATAAGCTGCGCGCAAAGGTCACGGTCGAGGCGTGCGATCTGATCGTGCTGCGCGGCTTTGGCGCGCCCCGGCATGGCGGCTTTCCCGACCCGCGCCATGCCGCGATGGGCTGGCATGGCTTTGTGCCGGCGGGCGACTATCCCAAGCTGCCCGATGGGTATTTTGATGTGGCGCGGGTGGAAAACCTTGTGCCGCAGGCGGGCATCGAGCTGCAAAGCAACGAAAGCTACATTCTGGAAATGGGCTTTGAAAGGCTGAATGGCGTGAGCTTCAAGAAGGGCTGCTATGTCGGCCAGGAGGTGACGGCGCGCATGAAGCACAAGACCGAACTGCGCAAGGGATTGGTGCGGCTGAAGCTTGAAGGCGCGGCCCCGATTGGTGCCGATATCAGCCGCGATGGCCGCACAATCGGCAAGGTTTACACCCAGGCGGGTGGCCATGCGCTGGCCTATCTGCGCCACGATCTGGCCGGCCCGGATATGGTTGCGGGCGATGCCAGACTGGCGCTTGAAGTGGCGTAACCGGCCCCCGAAAGGGCCGAAGCCTTAAACAAACGCGTCGGGCATTTCCGATTTGCGCTTGGCGACAAATTCGTCAAGCGCCTCTTCCACCGCCGGGTCGATGGGCGGCTTCACATAGTCCGCCATCAGCTTTTTCACCCGCGCTGATGCAAGGGCGACGGAATCGCGGCTGCCATCATCGGCCCAGGTTTCAAACGGTTTGTAATCCAGCACCTCGGTGCGCCAGAAGGCATCTTTGAAATTGGCCTGTGTATGGGCGCAGCCAAGATAGTGGCCGCCGGGGCCAACCTCGGCAATCGCATCCATTGCCTGCCCGTTTTCGGAAATATCCACACCCTTGGCGATAGAATGCAGAACGCCAAGCTGGTCGGCATCCAGCACGAATTTCTCAAAGCTCGAAACAAGCCCGCCTTCCAGCCAGCCACAGGCGTGCAGCATGAAGTTGACACCGCCAAGCAGCGCGGCATTGAGCGTGTTTGCGGTTTCATAAGCCGCCTGCGCATCTGGCAGTTTGGAGCCACAAAGCCCGCCGCCCGAGCGGAATGGCAGGTTCATGCGCCGCGCCAACTGGCCAGCCCCCCAGAGGATTTTGCTGGCTTCCGGCGTGCCAAAGGTCGGCGCACCCGAGTTCATGTCGATCGAGGTTACGAACGCGCCGAAAATGACCGGCGCGCCGGGGCGCACAAGCTGGGAATAGGCGACACCGGCCAGCACCTCGGCCAGCACCTGCGTGAGCGTGCCGGCCACCGAAACCGGCGCCATCGCCCCGCCCACAATGAACGGCGAGACGATACAGGCCTGATTGGCCGCGGCATAAACCTCGAGCGCGTCCATCATGATCGGGTCGAACACCAGGGGCGAGTTGATGTTGATCAGGTTGGTCATCACGGTGTTCTGGTCAACAAAATCGGCCCCGAACAGGATTTTCGACATTTCAACCGAATCAACGCAGCGCGACCGTTCGGTGACCGAGCCCATATAGGGCTTGTCGGTCAGCGTCATATGGGCGTGGAGCATGTCGAGATGGCGCTTGTTGACCGGCACATCGGTCGGCTCGCACACGGTGCCGCCGGAATGATGCAGCCATTTCGACATATAGCCAAGCTTCACGAATTTCTGGAAATCGGCGATTGTGGCATAACGGCGGCCTCCTTCGGCATCGCGCACGAAGGGCGGGCCGTAGACGGGGGCCAGCACCAAGGATTTGCCGCCGATCTCGACATTGCGCTCGGGGTTGCGGGCGTGCTGCGTAATGCGGCTTGGAGCGGTGGCGCAAAGCTTGCGCGCCAGGCCGCGCGGAATATGCACGGTTTCGCCCTTGATCTCGGCACCTGCGTCCTTCCACTTGGCAAGGGCGGGCGCGTTGTCAACGAATTTCACGCCGATTTCCCACAAAACCGTTTCGGCATTGGCCTCGATCACCTCGATCGCTTCGGCTGTGAGAATCTCGAAATTTGGGATGTTCCGCTCGATATAGCGGTTGAAGGTCGTGTTGGGGGCCGTGCGCTCGGCGCGACGGGCCGCGCCACCACCGGTGCGGCCACGGCGGGATTCGGATTGGGGGGCTGTATCTGCGGCCATGATGAGCATCCTATGCAAGCAAGTTGCCTCTCCATAGCAACAGTGCCTGGCCAAACGCTTACCGAATGCGCCCCGCTATTCGCTTTCCGCGACATTTAGCGCCCGTCTTGGCCGCAACGCCTTGCAGAGCGGGGCGCGCTAAATTAAAGACCGGACATGACCGATATATCACACCAAAAACTGCTTATCATCGACTTTGGCAGCCAGGTTACGCAGCTTATTGCGCGCCGCCTGCGCGAGCTGAATGTCTATTGCGAAATTCATCCGTTCAACAGGGTTGATGATGCGTTTCTGGCCGATTTTGCGCCGCTTGCGGTTATTCTGTCGGGTGGCCCATCGTCTGTTTTTGCCGATGGCGCGCCGATGCCGCCTGCCAGCGTGTTTACGCTTGGCGTGCCGGTTCTGGGCATTTGCTATGGCCAGCAGGTGATGATGCATTGCCTGGGCGGCAGGGTTGAACGCGGCCACGGCACCGCCGAATTTGGCCGGGCCTTTGTTGCCCCCAAAGGCGCGCGCCCGGCGTTTTTGAGCGGCTGGTTCGAGGGCGAGCGCGAGCAGGTCTGGATGAGCCACGGCGACCATGTCTCGGCGCTTGCGCCGGGGTTCGAGGTTTACGGAACCTCCCCCAATGCACCCTTTGCCATAACCGCCGATCTGGAGCGTAATTTCTACGCCGTGCAGTTTCACCCCGAAGTGCATCACACGCCCAATGGCGCGCGGTTTTACGAGAATTTCACCCGCCTTGCAGGGTTTACCGGCGATTGGACGATGGGTGCTTACCGCGAGGAAGCCATTCGCAAGATCCGCGACCAGGTGGGCGATGCCAAGGTGATTTGCGGGCTGTCGGGCGGGGTGGATTCCAGCGTTGCCGCCGTGTTGATCCATGAAGCCATCGGCGACCAGCTGACCTGCGTTTTCGTCGACCACGGCCTGCTGCGCCTGGGCGAGGCGGATGAGGTCGTGAAAATGTTCCGCGACCATTACAACATGCCGCTTATCCATGCCGATGAGCAGGAATTGTTTTTGGGCGCGCTGGACGGGCAATCGGACCCCGAAACCAAGCGCAAGATCATCGGGGGGCTGTTTATTGATGTATTTCAAAAACATGCGGGCGAGGTTGGCGGCGCGAAGTTTCTGGCGCAAGGCACGCTTTACCCCGATGTGATTGAAAGCGTTTCCTTCAGCGGCGGGCCTTCGGTGACCATCAAAAGCCACCACAATGTTGGTGGCCTGCCCGAAAAGATGGGGCTGCAACTGGTCGAGCCGCTGCGCGAGTTGTTCAAGGATGAAGTGCGCGCCCTGGGCCGCGAGCTTGGCCTGCCCGCCAGCTTTATTGGCCGCCACCCCTTCCCCGGCCCGGGGCTTGCCATTCGCTGCCCCGGTGAAATTACCCGCGAAAAGCTGGAAATTCTGCGCAAGGCCGATGCGGTTTATATCGACCAGATTCGCAAACACGGGCTGTATGACGAGATCTGGCAGGCCTTTGTGGCCATTTTGCCCGTGCGCACCGTGGGCGTGATGGGCGATGGCCGCACCTATGATTTTGCCTGCGCTTTGCGTGCCGTGACCAGCGTTGATGGCATGACCGCCGATTACTACCCGTTCAGCCACGAGTTTCTGGGCGAAACCGCCACGCGAATCATCAACGAGGTGCAGGGCATCAACCGCGTGACCTACGATATTACCTCAAAACCGCCCGGCACGATTGAATGGGAATAGGTGCCGCCACCGCATTTGGAGCGATTTCGCCGCGTCAACACCCTTCGCACTCGCAGCAAAATTGCCGGTTTCAGCCGGTTTTAGCAGCATTATTGCGTTTCCGTTGCGTAAGCTCTGCCAAACTGACGTGGCGGCAGAATTGACCGGAACAAGACCCTTTTCCTATCCGTTGAGACATGCGCGCTCATCGGGAGGAAAAAATGAGATTGCACAGCAAGGTTTCCGCACTGGCGTTTGCAAGCACGTTTGCCGTGCTTGGCTCGGCTGTTCATGCAGGCGGGCTTGACCGTTCGTATCAGGATATCAGCATCCTTTTTCAGGATGGCGGATATGCCGAGTTGAGTTTTGGTTTGGTCATGCCGTCGGTTTCCGGCGTGGGGGCAAATGCCACGATGAGCGGGCTTGGCGCGTCGGGCGATATGGTTTCGACCTATTCCTCGCTCAGCTTCGGGCTGCGTCAGCAGATCACCGAAAACATTGGTCTTGCTGTCATTGTTGACGAGCCTTACGGCGCAAATACATCTTACGACCCAACGGCTGATTACTTTCTGGCCGGCACATATGCAACCGTGAACACCACCGCCATCACGCTTTTGGCGCAGTATCAATTGACCCCGCGCTTTTCGCTGATCGGCGGGTTGCGCCACCAGTCGATCAGCGGAGATGTTGCGGTTCTGGCCTTTGGTGGTGCGGGTGGCGACTATGCAATGACCGCATCCAACAGCGGCTCGTTTGGCTATGTCGCCGGTGTTGCCTATGAAATTCCAGCCATCGCACTGCGCGCATCGCTTGTGTATAATTCGGCAATTACCCATACAATGGAGACGCGCGAAGGCAGTTCGGCCGGCACGGCCCCGTCGCTGGATTTTGATGTGACAATGCCGCAGACCATTGCCTTCAACCTGCAAACCGGGATTGCGGCCAATACGCTGCTTACCGCCTCGGTGCGCTGGTCGGAATGGTCGGTGTTCGATGTGACGCCCGCTGGCTATGCAGCCGCAAACGGCGGTGACTCGCTGGTCGATCTGACCGATGACGTGATGACCTACAGCCTTGGTGTTGGGCGCAAATTTTCCGACAGCTTCTCGGGCTCGCTTACGCTGACCTACGAGCCGGGCGCGCCTGGCACCGTGTCTGACCTGACACCAACCAACGGCAAGTTCGGCGTCACGGTGGGCGGGCGCTATACGCTCGCTTCCGGGGTGACCATCACGGGCGGTGTAAACTACACCTGGCTGGGCGATGCGACCACGCATAACGGCGCTGTGTTCAGCGGAAATACGGCGCTGGGTGTCGGTGTCAAGATCGGCTACCCATTCTGATCTGTCATTTCGATTTGCGGTGCAGATGCTTGAATTTGCACCGCTTGTCGCTTTACGTCGTCCGCCTAAACCCCTAGCATCGCGCCAGACATGGGGGTTTGGGCAATGCCAAAAGTTTATCTGGACGGCACACTGGTTGTGAACAGCGCAGCCATGCTGGCCGTGATCGAGATGTATCTTGACGACCATATCGCGCTGTCCCGCGCCGAGCCGGGCTGTGAGAAGTTCGAGGTCTATCCCGACGCCAACAACCCGTATCACTATATCGTCTCGGAAATTTATGAAACCGAAGAGGCTTTTGCCGCGCATCAGGCGCGGGCGGCGGCCAGCGAATGGGGGCAGGCCACGAAAATGCTGGAACGCCGCTACACCAAACGGATTGAATAGGCGTGACGCCGGTCGCCGAGGCCGAACATGCCCGCCCGCTGCTGGCGGCGGCATGGATGATGGGTGCGGTCGCCTCTTTCAGCGCAATGGCCCTGGCCGGGCGCATTACCTATAGCGAGCTTTCGACCTTCGAGCTGATGTTCTACCGCTCTGCCATCGGGCTGATGGTGGTTTCGGTGCTGATCATGCGGTCACGCCGGGGTTGGGCGCATATTCGCAGCCGCCATCCCGGGCTGCATATCCAGCGCAATATTGTGCATTTTGCGGGCCAGAACATGTGGTTCTATGCGGTTGCGGTCATTCCCTTCGCGCAGGTGGTGGCCTTTGAATTCACCAACCCGATCTGGGTGGCCCTGCTGGCACCCTTAGCCCTGGGCGAGCGGTGGACGCGGCGGCGCATTCTTTGCGTTTTGCTTGGCTTTATCGGCATTCTGATCGTGGCGCGGCCGGGTCAGGTGACATTGACGCTCGGCCATCTCGCCGCGGCGGGCAGCGCCCTAGGATTTGCGCTCAACACCATTTTTACAAAGCGGATCATGCGGCATGATACGGTGCTGTGCGTGCTGTTCTGGATGGTGTTCTTGCAAATGCTCATGGGGCTGGCCCTGTCGCTGGGCGATGGGGTGACTTGGCCATCGGAAGCAGTTTGGCCCTGGGTCGGGCTGGTGGGGCTATGCGGGCTTTCGGCGCATTATTGCCTGACCTCGGCGCTGGCGGCGGCACCCGCAACCGTTGTGGCCCCAATGGAGTTTGTGCGCCTGCCGGTGATGGCCAGCATCGGGATGCTGGCTTATGGCGAGCCGCTGGAATGGGCGGTGTTCGTGGGTGCCGGGCTGATTGTTGCTGCGAACCTGCTCAACATCATGTCGGCACGACGCTCATAGTCTGGCGGCGCGATTCGGCCAGAAGCGCCGCCAGAAGGCGCACATGCTCAGCGGCGCTGTAAGCAGCATCGCGGGCCTGTCGGGCGTCATTCAGGGCAGCCTCTTGCGCCAGCAGCCAGTTCAGCATTGCAATACCGCTGCGCGCGCCTTGGCCGGGCAGATCGCGGGTGCGACAGTAATCGCGCGCGGCAATTCGGGCGGCGCGAATCAGCAATTTGGGGCGGCGCAGCGCAGCAATTTCATTGATAATCGGGGTCATTTCCGGGTCCTTTCAACATGTGGAACCCGGATCATGCAGGCGAAAATGCGGTGTTGCGCCAGAATGCAAAGCTGCGCGCTGCATCGTTACCCTTTGATAACATTTGGCAATTACAGTCGACTCCCCCTAAAGATTAAGCGAATTTTAGGGAATCTCCTTTAGGTAAAGTTTTCGGTAAAATTTACATAGAGGCGACAGGTTATGGCCCTTTGCCCGGCCCCGGACCCCAAAACACGCGCCCCGATAGCAGATGGCCTGATGCCACTCGCATTGCCATTGCCCGACTGGATTCCGGATATGGCAGAGACCTATTTGAGCCATGTGAATTGCGGCGTGCCCCTGCGCCGAATCGCCCGCGAAAAGGGCATTCATGCCTCGACCGTGCTGCGTCAGGTGCGAAAACTGGAGCTGCGCCGCGACGATCCGCTGATGGATGAGGCGCTGAGCCAGATTGCCCATGTCTATTTTACCGCGCCCACCCCCCCAGCAAAGGAAGCGTTGCCCATGCCATCAGCCAAAACACCCCCTGCCGAGGATCTGCACGTAAAACGTGAAGCGCGGCGCATTTTGCGGCGACTATGTGAAAAAGATGCCTATCTGATGGTGGCGCCACATCTGGAAATGGCGGCTGTCTTTCGCGATCTGCCCGATGGTGTGCGCCGCCGCATAGCCACGGTCAAGCGCGATGTGGCCCGCGCCTTCGTGTTGCAGGACTGGATCGAAGGCCAAGCGGTTGGCGCACTGACCCGGTATCAGATAACCTCGGTCGGGCGGGCTGCATTGAAGCGGCTCTTGGCCAAGGATACGCCCGATGGCGGCTTTCAAGACCAGCATCGCGTGTATGGCGAGCGCGATGTGATGGAGGCCGATGGCAGCAAGATCACCCGTCTGCGCTGCAATATCGCCGAAAGCCCGCTTACGCTTTTGGGCCGCAAGCGCGATGCCGACGGGCTGAGCTTTTTGGGCGAGGAACTGATCGAGGCTGGCGAGCGGCTGCGCGAAGATTTTGAGATTGCACAGCTTGGCCCGCGCGTGGCGCAAAACTGGGAGCGATTCATGACAGGGGGCGCGCGCGGGCATTTCGGGCAAAGCGCGGGCGGCGATGGGGCCAGCCATGCGCGCGAACGTGTGGCGCGTGCCTTGGCGGCATTGGGGCCGGGGCTGGCCGATATCGCCTTTCGGGTATGCTGTTTTCTCGAAGGTCTGGAAAAGGCCGAAAAGCGGCTCGGCTGGTCGGCGCGGTCGGGCAAGGTTGTGCTGAAGATTGCGCTGCAAAGGCTTGCCAACCACTACGGATTGCAAAGCGCCGCCCCTGAACGCAAGGCAAGCTAGGCGGCGCGCACAGGTTGCGCGTGCCGCACCCTGCCAACCGCGCCGCGCCGCGCGGTTGCGCGTGTTCAGACCGCCGCGATGATCGGTGCAAAGTCGGCGGCTTTGAGCGAGGCGCCGCCGACCAGCGCGCCATCGACATCGGTCACACCGAAGATTTCGGCAGCATTTGCGGGTTTGACCGAGCCGCCATAAAGCAGCCGCACCCCTTGGGCAATATCCGCACCAAAGCGGCTGGTGAGTTGGCCGCGCATAAAGGCGTGCATCTCACCAATATCGGCAAGCGTTGGCACAAGCCCTGTGCCAATGGCCCAGACCGGCTCGTATGCCACGACAAGATTGGCCGCGCCAACCCCATCGGGGAGCGAGGCGGCAAGCTGTTCGCCCACGGTTTCCAGCGCGGCCCCGGCCTGGCGCTGGGCTTCGGTCTCACCCACGCAGACCACGGCCAGCAGGCCCGCGCGCCATGCGGCCTGTGCCTTGGCTGAAACCTGCGCGCTGGTTTCCCAATGGTCGGCGCGACGTTCGGAATGGCCGAGTATAACCGCCTTTGCACCCGCATCGGCCAGCATTTCGGCGGAAATGTCGCCGGTATGCGCCCCGTTAGCCGCGACATGGCAATCCTGCCCGCCGACCATGATCGGCCCGGATTCGGCCGCCATTGCTGCCAGCAGCGTTGCGGGCGGGCACAGCAGAACATCGCATTCGGGCGTGCCGATTGCCGCTTTGAGCGCCGCCAACTCACCCAAGGCGGCGCGGGTTCCGTTCATCTTCCAATTGCCGGCAACAAGCGCGCGTCGGGTCATGCACATACTCCTGATAATGTCGTGATCGGGTTTAGCAGAACCGGCCGCCGGGGCAAAGCGATTCAGCCAAGTGCGGCCAGCGCGCGGCGGCCCCATGCAACCGCAAGGTCGGGGTCGTCCACCGCCTCGCCGGGCAGGGTGTAATAGCCCATCGACCGTGTCACGCCGTCACGCTCCATCGTGAACGGTTTCTGGCCAAGGGCGGCAAGCTCGTCGGCAAAGGCGCCTTTGGCTTTTATGTAAAGCTGCCCGTCAGAGCGGCGCAGCGCGAAAATTTGACCATTGGCATAGATGGTAAGCCCGCCCATCATCTTGCGCGTTGTGATATGGCCAAGGCCGGAAAAATGATCTTTCAAAAAGGCGATTTCTTCGTCGGAAACCGCCATTACATGCCTTCAAACTTGATGGATTCGCCGCAGCCACAGGCTTCTGTCACATTCGGGTTGTTGAAGCGGAACCCGCTTTCCAGCAATGAATCGTAATAGTCGATTTCGGTGCCAAACAGAAACATCTGCGCCATTGGGGCAATCAGAATGCGCGCACCGTCTTGCTCGACCACCTCATCATGGGCCTCGGCGGTTTCAACGTAATCCATCGTATATTCCATGCCCGCACAGCCGCCCTTCTTGACGCCAATCTTCAGACCGGCCTTGTTGCCGCTTTGCATGAGCGTGCGAATCTGCGCCGCGGCGGCGCTGGTCATTGTTACGGGCGGTTTTCCGGGAATGGCGAACATCTCATTGCTCCACTGGGGCGGGTTGGGGCGCTGCCGGGTTGGCTGGCGGTGCCGCAAGCGGGGTTTCGAGCCGGTCCTGAATCGCCGCAAGTGCTGCGGCCATGTCTTCAAAACGGCCGGAATTATAGGCATCTTCAGCGGCAAGATTCTGGCGCACGGCCATCAGATCGGCGGCGATTTCGGCAATGTCATTTTCCAGATCTCCCAGAATGGCGGCGTTTTCCGCGCGCATCGCCTCTAGCGCTTCGGCTGTTGCGGCACCGGATGTCTGATCGGCCAGCCGGCCCATGCCCTGGCTCATATTCAGATACACCAGACCGCCGGCCACCAGCGCGCCGATAATGGCCGACATGGTAATCCGCGACAAAAGTGCGCCCATCACATGAAACCCATTTCAAGCCGGGCCTCGTCCGACATCATGTCCATGCCCCATTGCGGCTCCCAGACCAGTTCGACATTCACGGTTTTGACGCCCGGAAGCGGCTCAACCGCTTCGGCAACCCAGCCGGGCATTTCACCCGCCACGGGGCAGCCGGGGGCGGTCAGGCTCATCTTGATGCCGACATTTGCCTCATCGTCGATTGCGATTGTGTATATCAGCCCAAGGTCATAGATATTCACCGGAATTTCCGGGTCATGGACCGTGCGGCAGGCTTCGACAATCGCATCATAAAGCGGATGGTCGGTATCAGACGGTGCGATAAGGGGCGCGCCTTCCATCGGTGTTTCGGGTGTTACATTCATCCCATCAACTCGCGTTGTGATAATTCCTGATAGATTATATAGGTTATAGGGGCAAAAAGGTCCAGAGGTGGCAATGACGAAACATATCAGCTTTGAAATTCATGGCCGCGACGGGCGGGCGCGCACCGGTGTGCTGAAAACCCCGCGCGGCGATATTCGCACACCCGCCTTCATGCCCGTTGGCACGGCGGCCACAGTCAAGGCGATGATGCCCGAAAGCGTGGCGGCCACGGGGGCCGATATTTTGCTTGGCAATACCTATCATCTGATGTTGCGCCCAACGGCCGAGCGGATTGACCGGCTTGGCGGGCTGCACAGGTTCATGAACTGGGACAAGCCCATTCTGACCGATAGTGGCGGCTTTCAGGTGATGAGCCTGGCCAGCCTGCGTAAACTCACTGAAAAAGGCGTCACGTTCAAAAGCCATATCGACGGCTCCAAGCACGAAATAACACCCGAACGCAGCATGGAAATCCAGCGCCTGCTGGGCAGTGATATTGTCATGTGTTTTGACGAATGCCCGGCGCTGCCGGCAACCGAAGACGTGGTCGCCAAGTCGATGCGCATGTCGATGCGCTGGGCGGCACGCTCGCGCGAGGCTTTTGGCGACCGCCCCGGCCATGCGCTGTTTGGCATTCAGCAGGGCGGGGTAACGCAAGACCTGCGCGCAGAAAGCGCCGAAGCTTTGCGCGCCATCGGCTTTGATGGCTATGCCATTGGCGGGCTGGCGGTGGGCGAGGGGCAGGAGGCGATGTTCGGCGTGCTTGACTATGCCCCCGGCCAATTGCCCGATGACAAGCCGCGTTACCTGATGGGTGTCGGCAAGCCTGATGATATTGTCGGCGCAGTGCAGCGCGGGGTGGATATGTTTGACTGCGTTTTGCCCAGCCGTTCGGGCCGCACGGGGCAGGCGCAAACCCGCATGGGCGCGATCAACATTCGCAACGCCCGCCATCAGGACGACCCGCGCCCGCTGGATGAAGAATGCAGCTGCCCCTGCTGCACGCAATATTCACGTGCCTATCTGCACCATGTGAACAAGGCGCAGGAAATTATCGCCAGTATGCTGCTGACATGGCACAACCTGCATTATTATCAGGAGCTGATGGCCGGTTTGCGCGCCGCCGTCGCCGCCGGAACGCTTGATGATTTTGCCGCCGCCTTCCATGCGCGGCGCGCAGCGGGCGATATTGCGCCAATTGGCGCAAAAGCTGAATGAACAGGGTCAACAGGTGGTGAAATGAACACCACCGTCTTGAAACCCGGCGCGCCACGGTCCATCTTTGAGGGCCGAGGAGTCGCGTGTGCTGCCGCTTTGGGGCGCCCGGCTTGCTAATGAAGGAAAAATGATGACCGAACCCACCAAACTGACCCTGCCAGTGCTTCCGCTGCGCGATATCGTGGTGTTTCCGCATATGATCGTGCCGCTTTTCGTGGGGCGCGAAAAATCGGTTCATGCGCTCGAAGCGGTGATGAAGGATGACAAGCAGATCCTGCTGTCCAGCCAGATTGATGCGAGCGACGACGAGCCGAATGTAGAGGGCATTCATGATGTTGGCGTTGTGGCCAATGTGCTGCAATTGCTCAAACTGCCCGATGGCACCGTGAAAGTGCTTGTCGAAGGTCGCCAGCGCGTGCGCCTTGCCAGATTCCTGGATAATGACAGTTATTTCGAGGCCGAAGCCGATGTGCTGGACGAGGTGGAAGGCGATGCCGACACCCTGACCGCGCTGACACGCTCGGTCGCCGAAGAGTTTGACCGTTACTCGAAGCTGAACAAGAACATTCCCGAAGATGCGCTGAGCGTGGTTGCCGAAACCAAGGGGGCCGCCAAGCTGGCCGATACCGTGGCCGGGCATTTGGGCGTGGACCTTGAGGAAAAGCAGAACCTGCTGGAAATGCTCGACATTGCCGAACGGCTGGAGCGGATCTACGGCATCATGCAGGGCGAGATTTCGGTGCTGCGGGTCGAGAAAAAGATCAAATCCCGCGTCAAAAGCCAGATGGAGCGCACCCAGCGCGAATACTATCTGAATGAGCAGATGAAGGCCATTCAGCGCGAGCTTGGCGATGGCGAGGAAGGCGAAGGCGAATTGGCCGAGCTGGAAGAGCGCCTGTCGGAAACCAAGCTTTCCAAAGAGGCGAAAGACAAGGCGATTGGCGAGCTTAAGAAGCTGAAAAACATGTCGCCCATGTCGGCCGAAGCCACGGTTGTGCGCAACTATCTGGATTGGATGTTGTCGCTGCCCTGGGGCAAGCGCTCGCGCATCAAGAAAGACCTGAACGCCGCGCAAAAAGTGCTGGATGCCGACCATTACGGGCTTGATAAGGTCAAGGAACGCATTGTCGAATATCTGGCCGTGCAAAGCCGCAGCAAAAAGATGAAAGGCCCGATCATGTGCCTGGTCGGCCCGCCGGGCGTGGGTAAAACCAGCCTTGGCAAATCGGTTGCGCGGGCCACGGGGCGCGAATTTATCCGCATCAGCCTTGGCGGTGTGCGCGATGAGAGCGAGATTCGCGGCCATCGGCGCACTTATATCGGCTCGATGCCCGGCAAGATCATCCAGGCGCTGAAAAAGGCCAAAACCAGCAATCCGCTGATCTTGCTCGACGAGATCGACAAGATGGGGCAGGATTTTCGCGGTGATCCGGCTTCGGCCATGCTGGAGGTGCTGGACCCGGAACAGAACGCGACCTTTGTCGACCATTATCTAGAGGTTGAATATGACCTGTCAGACGTGATGTTCCTGACCACGGCCAACAGCTACAACATGCCGCGCCCGCTGCTGGACCGCATGGAAATCATCACGCTTGCCGGTTATACCGAGGTGGAAAAAGCCGCGATTGCCCGCCAGCACCTGATTGCCAAGCAGGAAAAAGCCAATGGCCTGAAAAAGGGCGAGCTGGAAATTTCCGACGGTGCCTTGCAGGAGATCATCCGCCGCTATACCCGCGAGGCGGGCGTGCGCAACCTTGAACGCGAGATCGCCAAGCTTGGCCGCAAGGCCGTGACGACGATCATCAAGGACAAGGTGGCTGGCGTGAAGGTCACCGCCGAAAATATCGGTGAGTTTCTGGGCGTCAAACGCTTCAAATTCGGCCTTGCCGAAAGCGATGACCAGATCGGCGTAACCACCGGCCTGGCCTGGACCGAGGTTGGCGGCGATCTGTTGCAGATCGAGGCGCTGAAACTGCCCGGCAAGGGGCGGATGAAAACCACCGGCAAGCTTGGCGATGTGATGAAGGAAAGCATCGAGGCGGCGGCAAGTTTCGTGCGCTCCAAATCGGTGTCGCTTGGGGTGAAGCCGCCCGAATTTGACAAGATCGACATCCATGTGCATGTGCCCGAAGGTGCCACGCCAAAAGATGGCCCGAGCGCCGGTGTTGCAATGGTCACAAGCATTGTTTCGGTGCTGACAGGCATTGCCGTGCGCCGCGATGTGGCCATGACGGGTGAAGTTACCCTGCGCGGCAATGTGCTGCCGATTGGCGGGCTGAAAGAAAAGCTTCTGGCGGCGCTGCGCGGCGGTATCAAGACCGTGCTGATCCCGGCGGAGAATGAAAAAGACCTCGCCGAGGTGCCCGATGTGGTGAAGGACGGGCTGACGCTTATTCCCGTCGCCCATGTGTCGGACGTGCTGAAAGTCGCGCTTGTGCGCCAGCCCGAACCGATTGAATGGGACGAGGCCGCAGAAGCCGCCGCCGCGGCGGCCCGCGCGCCAGCCGCGGGTGCCACTGCACATTAGGCCGGATTTATGCAAGATCGGGGCGCGCGGGCAACTGCGCGCCCCTTTTCATGCCAAACCGCAGCCGCCCCCCTGATTTTGCAGGAAATTTCTGCCGTATTCCGGGCAGGATCTGCGGGGATGAATTTCTTGGAAAGAATGCGCAAACGAGCCTTGCCAAGGGTTTCGTTTCGGGCTAATTAGCCGCCACCGGGTCGTTAGCTCAGTTGGTAGAGCGCTTCGTTTACACCGAAGATGTCGGGAGTTCGAGCCTCTCACGACCCACCATTTCCCCCGGATCTGCGATGCCCTTTCCCGACCTGCTCGTTTTGCGCCACGGCCAAACCGAATGGAATGCCGCGGGGCGCCATCAGGGCCAGCTTGATTCGCCGCTTGCACCGCTTGGCCTTGCGCAAGCCCGCCAGCAGGGCGAAATTCTGGCGCGGATGAACCTGAAGGGCTGGCAGGCGGCGTGCAGCCCGTTGGGGCGCGCGGTTGAAACGGCCAAAATCGCGCTGGCAGATACAGGGCTGGTGCCGCGCCTTGATGACCGCTTGCGCGAGGTGCATTTTGGGGCGTGGCAGGGGCTGACCGCGAATGAGATTGCCGCAAAATGGCCCGCCTTGGGCGCTGACAGGCACGACCCGTTTGCATGGAACTTCCGTTCACCCGGTGGCGAGCGGTTCGAAGATATGGCCAGGCGCGCGCAAAGCTTTCTGGATGGCTTGAGCCAGCCGACCGTTGTGATTGCGCACGGCGTTTTCTTGCGCGTGCTGCGCGGGCTTTGGCTTGGCATTGGGCCGGATGCGATGCGCCATCTGGACGGCGGGCAGGGTGTTGTCCATCAGCTCCATTCCGGGCAGCAGACGCGACATGGCGGCGATGTTTAATTTCGCCAATCTTCCCCGATATCCGCTTGACGCTTGGCGCGCGCCTCTCTAAACACCCTCTCACGCCTTGGCATTGCCAGGGCGGATTTCGAATGCAATGAGCGGTTGTAGCTCAGTTGGTTAGAGTACCGGCCTGTCACGCCGGGGGTCGCGGGTTCGAGCCCCGTCAACCGCGCCATTGCTTTGAAATCTGAAAATGCGCGGTTGTAGCTCAGTTGGTTAGAGTACCGGCCTGTCACGCCGGGGGTCGCGGGTTCGAGCCCCGTCAACCGCGCCACTTTCACATATTCAAACGCACCGCTTCTGTGCCGGCCTAGCGCGCCGCCAGCCGCGCCAGAACATCCTCGGCACCGATACTGCCAAGATGCTTGCCGTTTTCAACAACCGCCAGGCGTTTGCCACCGTGGGTTTGCAGCAAAGCCGCCAGATCTGCGGCGCGCATATCGGGCGGCACGCTGGGGGCGCCTTCGGTTGCGGGGGCATCATTCATGGCATCACGCGCGCGCATCAGCGGCAGGGGGTTCAGGTTGGTTACAAATTCGGCGACATAGGGCGTTGCAGGGTGCAGCACAATGTCTTCGGGTGTGCCCGATTGCACGATGCGCCCGCCATCCATGATCGAGATATGGCTGCCGATTTTCACGGCCTCTTCAAGGTCATGGCTGACAAAGACAATCGTGCGCCGCACCGAGTCCTGAAGTTCGAGCAGCTCGTCTTGCAGCTTGGCGCGGATCAGCGGGTCGAGTGCTGAAAACGGTTCATCCATCAGCAAAATCGGCGCATTGGTGGCAAAGGCCCGCGCCAGCCCCACGCGCTGCTGCATCCCGCCGGAAAGCTCGCGCACCTTGCAGGGCGCCCAGTCTGTCAGGTTCACGCGCGCAAGTTCCACCATAGCGCGCTCGCGCTGCTCGGCGGCAGGAACACCGGCAATGTCCAGCCCGAAGGCCACATTGTCCAGCACGGTCAGCCAGGGCAGTAGGCCGAATTGCTGAAACACCATAGACACGCGGTTCTGGCGCAAACGGCGCAATGCGGCGGGCGTGGCCTTGGCAATATCGGCCATTTCGGTGCCGTCATGAACCCACATCTGCCCGCGCGCCACGGGGTTCAGCCCGTTGATGGCACGCAGCAAAGTGGATTTACCCGAGCCTGACAGGCCCATCAGCACGGCAATTTCACCTTCCTGCACTTTAAGCGAGCAGTCATGCACGCCCAAAATCTGGCCGGTTTTATCCTTGATGTCCTCGCGGCTCATGCCCTTGTCCATCAGGGGCAGGGCCGCGGCGGGGTTGTCGCCAAAAACGATGTTGACCTTGTCAAACTCAATCATGGCCATGTTCATTCACTCCGCCGGAAAACCCGGTCCATCAAAATGGCCAGCACCACAATCACAAGGCCGGATTCAAAGCCAAGCGCGGTGTTGACGGTGTTGAGCGCGCGCACAACCGGGGCGCCAAGGCCGGCGGCACCGACCAGCGCGGCAATCACGACCATCGAGAGCGACAGCATGATGGTTTGCGTCAGCCCGACCATGATTTGTGGCATCGCATAGGGTAGCTCGACCCGGAACAAAAGCTGGCGCTTCGTGCAGCCAAAAGCCTGCCCGGCCTCCAGCAGGTCTTTTGGGGTGGCGGAAATGCCGAGCTGGGTTAGGCGAATGGGGGCAGGCAGCACAAAAATGGCGGTGGCAAACAGGCCGGGCACCAGGCCAAGGCCGAAAAAGATGATGGCGGGGATAAGGTAGACGAAGGTCGGCAGTGTTTGCATCAGGTCAAGCACGGGGCGCAGAAAGGCATAAAACCGCGGGCGGTGTGCGGCGTAAATGCCGATGGGCACGCCGATTGCCATGCAAACAAGGCAGGCGGTAAAGACCAGAGTCAGCGTTTCGGTTGTTTCGTCCCAATAGCCCTGGTTGACCACAAACAGCAGGCCAAGCAACACCATTACCGCTGTGCCGATCTTGCGGCGCAGCCCGTAGGTTATGGCAGTCATGACCAGAATGACAATCAGCGGATGCGGGGTTTGCAGCAGCCACAAAATGCCCTCGATCAGGTAGTTCATGTATTTGGCCATAGCATCAAACAGCCAGCCGACATTGTCGATCATCCAGTCCACAAGCTGCTTTGCGCTGCGGCCGATGGGAATTTTCGTATCGGTCAGCGCGTCAAGAATGCTTTCGAGCATGGGTTTGTCCTTGCTGAATTGTGCCAAAGCAAAACGCGCCGGGTTTTGCCCGGCGCGTTTGAGGGGGGTGGGTCAGTTCAGCGCCGCCGCAACCGCGGCCATCGCATCGCCACCATCATGGGTGGTCACACCGTCCAGCCAGGGGCCAAGCACATCGCTGTTGGCAGCCAGATAGGCGGCTGCGGCCGCTTCGGGGTCGGCACCATCGTTCAGGATCGCGCCCATGATCTCGTTTTCAAGCGCGAGGGTGAATTTCAGGTTGCCCAGCAGCGCGCCCACATTCGGGCATTCTTCGGCATAGCCGGCGCGGGTATTGGTGTAAACGGTCGCGCCGCCAAGGTCGGGGCCGAACCAGTCATCACCGCCGGTCAGGTAGGTCATGTCGATATTGGCATTCATCGGGTGCGGCTCCCAGCCCAGGAACACAATTCCCTCACCGCCGCGCGCGGCGCGTTCAGCCTGTGCCAGCATCCCCTGTTCCGAGCTTTCGATCACCTCAAAACCCTCCAGCCCGAATGCGTTTGCGGCAATCATGTCCATGATCAGGCGGTTGCCGTCATTGCCCGGCTCGATTCCGTAGATTTTACCATCCAACTGGTCGGCAAACGCGGCGATATTGGCAAAATCGGTCAGCCCGGCTTCGGCCAGCGAGCTGTTCACGGCCAGCGTGTATTTCGCGCCTTCAAGGTTTTCACGCACAGTGTCAACGGTGCCGGCTTCGCGGTAGGGGGCAATATCGCCTTCCATTGTTGGCATCCAGTTGCCAAGGAATACGTCGATATCGCCCTCGGCCATTGAAACATAGGTCACTGGCACCGACAGGAGTTTTACATCGGTTTCATAGCCAAGGGCTTCCAGCAATGTCGTGGCGACGGCGGTGGTGGCGGTAATATCGGTCCAGCCAACATCGGAAAAACGCACGGTGCCGCATTCGGCATAGGCGCCGGTTGCAAGCGTCAGGCTAAGCGCGGTCGCGCCAAGATAGGTTTTCATCAGGTCATCTCCCATAAGTTTGTTTTGTCCACCTTAGCAGCATTGACGCGGCAGGGTGAAGCGATTAGCGTTAGCATGTTTTTAATTGATCAGTCAGTCAAGCAAAAACCCCTGTCATGAAGGAAAACGTGAAATGCCAAAGCTCGGGATGGAAAAAATCAGGCGCGAAGCCCTGATTGGCGCCGCGCTTCAGGCGATTCATGCCAAGGGGTCGCTGGATGTGACTGTGGGGCAGATCGCGGCGCGGGCGGGTGTTTCAAGCGCGCTGGCCCACCATTATTTCGGTGGCAAGGAAGACCTGATTTTGGCCGCCATGCGCCACCAGCTTGTGCAGCTTGGCCAGGCCTTGCGCCAGGCGCAGGTAAATGCGCGCGGGCCCAGGGCGCGGATTTCGGCGATCATCAACGCGAATTTCGATGAAACGCAGTTCAGCGCCGAAACCGTTTCCTGCTGGCTGAATTTTTATGTCAAGGCGCAGGGCAGCGCGCCCGCCGCACGGCTGTTGCGCATTTATGTGCGGCGCTTGCGCTCGAACCTTGTGGTTTCGCTGCGGCCATTGGCGGGGGCGCGGGCGGGTGCGATTGCCGAATCCATCGGCGCGATGATCGACGGGGTCTATCTGCGCCAGGGGCTTTCGGGGCAGGCGCCCGACCGTGTTGCCGCCATTCGGATGGTCGAGAATTTTGTGGAAATGTCGCTGCGGGGGGCGCAATGAACAAGCCGAATATTCTGATATTCATGGTCGACCAGTTGAACGGCACGCTGTTTCCAGATGGCCCTGCCGACTGGCTTCACGCCCCGAACCTGAAGGCATTGGCCGCTCGTTCGGTGCGTTTTGCGCGCAGCTACACCGCCAGCCCGCTTTGCGCGCCGGGGCGGGCGAGCTTCATGTCGGGGCAATTGCCCAGCCGCACGGGGGTTTATGACAATGCCGCCGAATTTCGCAGCGATATCCCGACCTATGCGCACCATCTGCGCCGCGCGGGCTATCAGACCTGCCTGTCGGGCAAAATGCATTTTGTTGGCCCCGACCAGTTGCACGGTTTCGAGCAGCGCCTGACGACCGACATTTACCCCGCCGATTTTGGCTGGACGCCCGACTACCGCAAACCCGGCGAGCGGATCGACTGGTGGTATCACAATATGGCCAGCGTCACCGGCGCCGGTGTCGCCGAAATTTCCAATCAGATGGAATATGACGATGAGGTCGCCTTTCATGCCCGCGCCAAGGTGTATGACCTTGCGCGCGGCAAGGATGAGCGGCCGTGGATGCTGACCGTCAGCTTCACCCACCCGCATGACCCCTATGTCGCGCGGCGCAAATACTGGGACATGTATGCGGATTGCGCCCATTTGCTGCCCCAGGTTCCGGCACTGGACTATGCCGACCATGACAGCCATTCGCAGCGCATTTTCGATGCGAATGACTGGCGCAGCTATACAATCGAAGATGAACATATCCGCCGCGCGCGCCGCGCCTATTTCGCCAATATCAGCTATCTGGATGACAAGATCGGCGAGGTGATGGAGGCGCTGCGCGGCACGCGGGCCGAGGAGAATACCATCATCCTGTTCGTATCGGACCACGGCGACATGCTGGGTGAACGCGGGCTTTGGTATAAGATGAACTTCTTTGAAGGTTCATCGCGCGTGCCGCTGATGATTGCCGGCGCGGGGCTTGCACCGCAACGCATCGACACGCCCGTCTCTACAATGGATGTCACCCCGACGCTGGCCGATCTGGCGGGTATTGATCTGGCCGAGGTGATGCCCTGGAGCGATGGCGAAAGCCTGCTGCCGCTGGCGCGCGGCACGGGCGGGCATGGGCCGGTTTGCATGGAATATGCCGCCGAGGCGAGCATCGCCCCGCTGGTGTGTGTGGTGGATGGCGATTGGAAATACAGCGCCTGTTGGGCCGATGCGCCGATGGCGTTCAACCTGGCCGATGACCCGCACGAGTTGACCAGCCGCGCCGATGAAGCTGGAGAACTGGCCGCTTTCGTGGCCGAGAAATGGGATTTGCAAGCCTTTGACGATGCCGTGCGCGCCAGCCAGGCGCGCCGTTGGGTTGTTTACGAGGCTTTGCGCAACGGCGCCTATTTCCCGTGGGATTTCCAGCCGCTTCAAAAAGCATCCGAGCGGTATATGCGCAACCATATGGATTTGAACATCGTCGAATCTTCCAACCGATTTCCAAGGGGCGAATAATGCGCGCACAACCCAAAGCCAGCCATTTCATCAATGGCGAATATGTCGAAGACACGGCAGGCCGCGTGATCGAATGCATCTATCCGGCTACCGGCGAGGTGGTTGCCAGGCTGCATGCCGCAACGCCTGCCGTGGTTGAACGCGCGCTTGCAGCCGCCAGGGTCGCACAGGCTGACTGGGCCGCGCGCAAACCTGTGGAACGCGGGCGCATTCTGCAGCGCGCCGCCGCCATCATGCGCGAACGCAACCACGCCCTTTCGGTGCTGGAAACGCTGGACACCGGCAAACCGCTGCAAGAAACCCTGGTCGCCGATGCAACATCCGGTGCCGAGGCGCTGGAGTTTTATGGCGGCATGATTGCCAGTGTCACCGGCGACTATATCCCGCTTGGCGGTGATTTTGCCTATACAATGCGCGAAGCACTTGGCGTGTGCGTGGGCATTGGCGCCTGGAATTACCCCACGCAAATCGCCTGCTGGAAGGGCGCGCCGGCGCTGGCCTGCGGCAATGCGATGATCTTCAAACCTTCGGAAACCACCCCGCTATGCGCGCTGCAGGTCGCCGAAATTCTGCACGAGGCTGGCTTGCCCGCCGGGCTTTACAACGTCGTGCAGGGCTATGGCGATGTTGGCGCGGCGCTCATTTCCGATGCACGCGTTGACAAGGTTTCGCTTACAGGCTCGGTGCCGACAGGCCAAAAGGTGGCCGCGCTGGCGGCGGGCGGCATGAAGCATGTGACAATGGAGCTTGGCGGCAAATCCCCGCTGATCGTGTTTGACGATGCCGATATCGAAGCCGCGATTGGCGGTGCGATGCTGGGCAATTTCTATTCTGCCGGGCAGGTCTGCTCCAACGGCACGCGGGTTTATGTGCAGGCAGGCATCAAGCAGAAATTCCTGGCGCGGCTTGCAGAGCGCACCGCCGCCATGATTATGGGCGACCCGATGGATGAGGCCGTGAATTTCGGGCCGATGGTTTCTGCCGCGCAGCAGGCCAAGGTGATGGACTATATCGCCATTGGTAAGGGAGAGGGCGCGCGGCTGGTTGCAGGCGGCACCGCCCCGAAGCTGCCCGGCTTCGAGGCGGGCTGCTTCATCGCCCCCACGGTCTTTGCCGACGTGACGGATACTATGCGCATCGCGCGCGAGGAAATTTTCGGCCCCGTCATGTGCGTGCTGGATTTCGAGGATGAGGCCGAGGTGATTGCCCGCGCCAATGACACCGAATTCGGCCTGTCGGCCGGTGTGTTTACCGCCGATCTGACCCGCGCACACCGGGTGATTGGCCAGCTTGAGGCAGGCACCTGCTGGATCAACGCCTATAATCTTGCGCCCGTTGAAATGCCCTTTGGTGGCAGCAAAATGTCGGGTGTGGGGCGCGAGAATGCGCGCGCGGCGATTGAGCATTATAGCCAGGTCAAGTCGGTTTATGTCGGTATGGGTGGCGTGGATGCGCCCTGGTAAGGGTGCCGCGCCAAGGGGAAACGAGGCTCTCCCGCCCACGGAAACTGCATCCAAGATGCAGGCCCGCGGTTGGGCCGGGCAGATTGCGCGCGGGCGCAATCTGCCAAGACAGTCCAGGTGTTAGGATCAGACGATGAACGCGGATTTTGTGATTATCGGGGCAGGCTCGGCAGGCTCGGCTCTGGCCTATCGGCTAAGCGAGGATGGCGCGCATTCGGTGTTGGTGCTGGAGTTTGGCGGCAGCGATATTGGCCCCTTCATCCAGATGCCTGCCGCCCTGTCCTACCCGATGAACATGCGCCGCTATGACTGGGGCTTTGAAAGCGAGCCGGAGCCGCATTTGGGGGGGCGCCGCCTTGCAACCCCGCGCGGCAAGGTGATTGGCGGGTCATCCTCCATCAACGGCATGGTCTATGTGCGCGGCCATGCGCGCGATTTTGACCATTGGGCAGAACTGGGCGCCGATGGCTGGGCTTACGCCGATGTGCTGCCCTATTTCAAACGCATGGAGCATTGGCACGAGGGCGGGCATGGCGGCAATCCCGCCTGGCGCGGCACGTCCGGCCCGCTGCATGTTACGCGTGGTCCGCGCAAGAACCCGTTGTTTGAAGCCTTTGTAAAGGCGGGAGAACAGGCCGGGTTCGAGCGCACCGACGATTATAATGGCGAGAAGCAGGAAGGCTTTGGCCCGATGGAGCAGACCGTGTGGCGCGGGCGGCGCTGGTCGGCGGCCAACGCCTATCTGCGCCCGGCGCTCAGGCGCAAAAACTGCAACCTTCTGCGCTGTTTCGTGCGCCGCGTGATCATTGAAGAGGGTCGCGCAACGGGGGTAGAGGTTGAGCGTGGCGGCAAGATCGAGGTGATCAGGGCCAACCGTGAGGTGATTATCGCCGCCTCGGCCATCAATTCACCCAAAATCCTTATGCTTTCGGGGGTCGGGCCTGCCGCGCACCTGGCCGAACACGGCATTGATGTGCTGGCCGACCGCGCCGGCGTGGGCCAGAACCTGCAAGACCATCTGGAGCTTTACATCCAGCAGGCCAGCACCAAGCCCATAACGCTTTACAAGCACTGGAACCTTGTTTCCAAGGCCTTTATCGGCGCGCAATGGCTGTTTACCAAAACCGGGCTTGGCGCGTCGAACCAGTTTGAAAGTGCTGCCTTTGTGCGTTCGGCTGCGGGAGTCGAATATCCCGATATCCAGTATCACTTCCTGCCAATGGCCATTCGCTATGATGGCAAGGCGGCGGCGGAAGGCCACGGCTATCAGGCGCATGTCGGCCCGATGCGCAGCGCATCACGCGGGGCGGTAACCCTGGCCAGCCGCGACCCGAAGGCCGCACCGCGCATCCGGTTCAATTATATGAGCAAGGCTCAGGATTGGGCCGATTTTCGCCACTGCATCCGCCTGACGCGCGAAATTTTCGGCCAGGCGGCGTTTGACGAGTTCCGCGGCATAGAAATCCAGCCGCGTGCGCATGTGCAAAGCGATGACGCGCTTGATGACTTTATCCGCGACCATGCCGAAAGCGCCTATCATCCTTGCGGCACGGCGCGTATGGGCCGGGCAGATGACCCGATGGCCGTGGTCGACCCGGAATGCCGGGTGATTGGTGTCGAGCGGCTGCGTCTGGCCGATAGCTCGGTCTTTCCGCGCATAACCAACGGCAATCTGAACGCGCCCTCGATCATGGTCGGGGAAAAGGCGGCAGACCATATTCTGGGCAAAGCCTTGCTGCCAGCCAGCAATGACGAACCCTGGATCAACCCGCGCTGGAAAGAGGCGGACCGCTAAAGATCGCAGACGCCTTGCAGGGCGACCCATGACTGATCGTCCAGTGCCAGCGGCTGGGGGGTTTCATCCTCTATTCCCAGTGCGGCCGTGCTTATGCGCGCGGCGCGCAGCATCTCGGCGGCACGCGCCGGGTTATGGCCGTGCGGGGCGCTATGCAGCGCCGCCAGCAGCGCCTGGTCATCGGGCCATCCACGCAGCAAAAAGCCCATGACCTGCCACAAATCCAACCCGTCGAGCAGTTTGCGCATGGGGTCGTCGCCCGCGCCGCTGGTTTCGGCCAAGGCAATTTCGGCAGCCAGCGCTTCAGGGGTTGCAAGCCGCTCGATCAGTTTGCGGCCAATGACGAAGGTGCCATCGGGCAGGGCAAGCAGGGCGGGGCCAGCCCCTTCGATGAACACGATCGCGCGCGGGGCACTGCCTGGGTAAAGCCGGGATGACAGAAGCGCCAGGGCGCGGCTGGCCTGCACGGTTTCGCATTGCCGCCCCAAACGCTCGGCCAGCTTGTCCGACAGGGCGCGCGCACGCACGGGTGGTGTGTTGCTGGCGATCTGGGCGCGCAGCATGTTGGGCACCTTGGCCACGCCCAGCCCGATGGCCACGACCAGTCCGCAGGCAATCAGCGTTTTCCAGACCGGGGTTTTGCGCCTGGGCTTCGGGCGGTTCAGCGCAGCGGAGACGGTTTCAATCGCCTCGATCATCAGCGGATCGGTGATCAGCAAAGTTTCTTCGGCATCATCATCAACCGCATAGAGGCTGGCCTCTTCATCCTGGGCGATGCGGCGCAGCGCCGACAACGCCCAATGAGCCAGCGTTTCGTCTTGTAACGAGGTGATGTTCAGCGTGGCCTTGCCAAAACCGACCACAACCTCACGCAGGGGCGCATCGGGCTCGGCGCGCCAATGGCCGATGGCTTCCAGCCGTTCAAACTTTCGCAACGCGGTCATTCATACTCATCCTAAGCCTTGCCCTGACTAGCCGCATTCGGGGCCATGCTGCAAGGCTGGCGTTGACAAGTTGTGCCAAAACGTCACTTTCTGGGCCGGCGGGCCGTTCACGCCAATGCAGGAGAGCAGTTATGAATAGCGCGGTTTTGCGCAGCGGTATGCTGATCGTTGCGGGCATGGCGATAATTGGCCTGATCGACAACTTCGTTTTCATCATCATGCGCGAGGCGAGCCTGTGGCAGTTTCATGCTTTTCGCACATTGCTCAGCCTGCCGCTCATCTGGCTTGTCGCGCGCTTCCTGAAGCTTGCAACGCGCCCGAAACGGCCTTGGCGTGTGGGCTTGCGCAGCCTTGTTCTGGCCATTTCGATGATGCTGTATTTTGGCAGCCTGCCGCTGATGCCCATTGCCCAGGCGGGGGCGGGCCTGTTTACCGCGCCCATTTGGGTGCTGGTGTTTTCTGCCCTGCTGTTTGGCCAGCGTATCGGCCCAAGGCGGCTGGTTGCCGTGGCCATTGGCAGCCTTGGGGTCATCGCCATCATGCGGCCCGATGCGGCGAATTTTTCGGTGTTCACGCTTATGCCCGTGGCGGCGGGGGCGTTTTATGCGCTGGCCAATATTCTGGCGCGGCGCTGGTGTGCCGACGAGCCCACGCTTGGCGTTCTGGCCGGATCATTCGCGGCGCTTGGCCTTGTTGGTGCCGGCGCCATGCTGGTGCTGACCCTTGTGCCGCTGCACCCCGATATGGCCGACCCCGCCGCTTTTCTGATGCGCGGCTACGCGCCGCCAACCCCGGCTTTCTGGTGGTGGACTTTGGTGCAGGCGGTCGGTTCATTGCTGGCCGTCGGGCTGGCCACGCGCGCCTATCAGGGCGCCGATACCAGCTATGTGACGATCTTTGAATATTCCTTCCTGCTCTTTGCCAGCTTCTGGGGCTGGCAGTTGAATGATCAGGTGGTCGATATGCGCGGGGCGCTTGGCCTTGCGCTGATCATTGCAGCAGGCGCAATTGCCGCTTACAGCGCCGAACGGCGGGCCGCTGTTTCATGATCATCTGCCACAGCCACCGCTTCATCTACATCCACCCGCCAAAAACCGCGGGCACGGCAGTTTCTGTGGCGCTTGGCGCGTTATGCGGGCCGGATGATGCGCAGATCGGTGACTGGCCGGGCGCAAGCTATGCGCAGCCTGAGGCTTTGAAAGGGCTTGGCAAACACGCCCCGCTGGCCATGCTGAAGGCGCGGACCATCTGGAGCGATATTTCCGAGTATCGACGGGTGCTAAGCACGCGCAATTCCTGGGACAGGATGGTGTCGTTCTACCACTGGGCGCGGGTGCAGGATTTCGAGCATATCCAAATCAAAATCGCCAAAGAACATGACTTTGCGGGGTTTCTGCGGCATCGGCGCATACAGAACAGCTTTCGCACCGCGCCCTATCGCAACTATATCGCCACGCCGGATTTTACGCTTGCTGCTGAGAATCTGGGTGAAGGATTGGCCGGGCTTGGTGCGGCCTTGGGGGTAGACCTTTCTGCACCCGAACGCATAAACGCATCGGGCCGCCAGCGTGACTGGCGGCCCTATTATTCCAACGAAACCCGTGCGCTTGTGGCCGATATTTGCGCAGTCGACATATCCGATCATGGCTATGAGTTTGACGATGCGGCGCGCCTTCAGGCGGCAGCGGCCGGCGCAAAGCGGGTATAGAAGCCTTCGCCCTTTTCGGCCAATTCGCGCAGCAAGGCTGGGGCTTTGAACCGCGCACCATGTGCCGCCTCAAGGCTGTCACACAACTCAACCGCCTTGGCGGCACCGATCATATCGAGCCAGCTGAACGGGCCGCCCGACCAGGGCAGATAGCCCCAGCCAAGAATGGCACCGACATCGCCTTCGCGGATATCGGTCAGCACGCCTTGTTCGAATGCGCGCACGGCTTCCAGCGTTTGCACCATAACTAGGCGGTTCTTCACCTCGGCAAAATCGGGCTGCTCGGCTGCCTGTGGCCAGTGTTCGGCCAGACCGGGCCAAAGCTGCCTGCGCTTGCCCTTGTCGTCATAGTCGTAGTAACCCGCCCCCGATTTGCGGCCAAGGCGGCCCAGTTCATAGAGTTTGAACAGCACCTCATCGGCCCTGGCGGCGGCTTCGGGGTAATCCGCACCCATCGCGGCCCTTGTCGCCTTGGCGATTTTCACACCAAGGTCGATCGAGGTTTCGTCGTTCAGCTGCAAGGGGCCAACGGGCAGGCCAAGCTGCTGGGCGGCATGTTCGATCAGCGCGGGGTTCACGCCCTCGGCCACCATCATCACACCCTCGTTGATATAGGGGATGATGCAGCGATTGGCGTAGAAGAACCGCGCATCATTCACCACAATCGGGGTTTTGCGGATTTGGCGCACGAAGTCGAGCGCCTTGGCCACCGCACGATCGCCCGTGCCCTTACCCTTGATGATTTCGACCAGTGCCATTTTATCAACCGGCGAAAAGAAATGGATGCCGATAAAATCATCCGGGCGGGAGGAGGCTTTGGCCAGCGAGGTGATGGGCAGGGTCGAGGTGTTGGTCGCAAAAACCGCACCCTTGCCGATAACCGCCTCGGCCTTTGCAGTCACCTCAGCCTTCACGCCGGGGTCTTCAAACACCGCCTCTATGACCAGGTCACAGCCTGCAAGAGCTGCGTAATCGGTGGTGGGCAGAATGCGCGCAAGCACCTGTTCCTTCTTTTCAGCCGTGACCTTCTTGCGCTGCATCCCCTTGTCGAGAATTCCCGCCGCATGGGCCTTGCCGCGCTCGGCCGAAGCCTGTTCGGCGTCGATCAGCACAACCTCTATGCCCGCATTGGCGGCGACATAGGCAATACCGGCCCCCATCATGCCCGCCCCCAGCACGCCAAGCTTCTTCACGCTTTCATCGCCAATGCCAGCCGGGCGCACCGCGCCTTTTTCAAGCGCGGTTTTGTTGATGAACAGGCTGCGGATCATGGCAGAGGAGGTCGGGTTGCACAGGATGCTGGTAAAATGGCGGGCTTCGATGCGAATGGCGGTGTCAAACGGCACGAGCGCGCCTTCATAGGCGGCGGCCAGCATGGCCTGGGCGGCGGGGTATACGCCATTGGTATTGGCATGAACCATTGCCGATGCGCCGACAAATGTCATGAAGCCAGCCGGATGATAGGGCGCACCGCCGGGCATTTTGAAGCCCTTGGCATCCCAGGGTTTCAGAATGTCGGCATCGGTCGCCGCCAACACCCAGGCGCGGGCGGCGGCAACCGGGTCATCGGCAACCTCGTCAATGATGCCCGCCGCAGCCGCGCGCGCCGGGTCAAGCAATTTGGCCTCCAGCAGGAAGGGCGACGAGGCCATCAGCCCAAGCTTGCGCGAAAGCCGCGTCGTGCCGCCCGCGCCGGGGAAAATGCCAACCTGAATTTCCGGAAAGCCGATTTTCGCTTTCGGGTTGTTGGCGGCAATGATCCGGTGGCAGGCCAGCGGAATTTCCAACCCGATCCCAAGCGCCGTGCCGGGCAGGGCGGCGACGATCGGCTTGCCGCCCTTGTTGGTTTTGGGGTCCATCCCGGCGCGCTCGATCTTGCGCAGAATGCCGTGGATCTGCATCAGCCCTTCAAAGACACCCTTGGCCGGGTTGTTGCCCGCCGCTTCCTTCATTTTGGCGATGATGTTCAAATCCATCCCGCCTGCAAAATCAGCCTTGCCGGAAGTGATGACACCGCCCTTGGCCCCCGCATCGGCCAGCAACTGGTCGATACAGGCATCAAGCTCCGCCCAGCCCTGCATGGAAAGCACGTTCATGGATTTGTCGGGCACATCCCAGGTGATGATCGCAACACCATCGGCGCCAAGCTTATAGGTAAAATCAGCCATGTTATCTCTCCCCCGGCTCAAACGCGTTCGATGATTGTGGCCGCACCCATGCCGGATGCGATGCACAGCGTGGCAAGGCCGGTGCCTTTGCCGCTGCGCTCCAACTCATCCAGCAGGGTGCCGATCAGAATGGCGCCCGTTGCCCCCAGCGGGTGGCCCATAGCGATAGAGCCGCCATTGACGTTGACCTTGTCGCTATCGACGTTGAAGCGCTGCATGAAGCGCAGCACGACCGAGGCGAAGGCCTCGTTCACCTCGAACAGGTCAATATCCGAAATGCTCATCCCGCTATCGGCCAGAATTTTTTCGGTCACGGGCACGGGGCCTGTCAGCATGATCGTCGGATCGGTGCCGATTTTGGCGGTGGCGCGGATGCGCGCGCGAGCTTTCAGCCCGTATTTCGCACCAAATTCCTTGTTGCCGATCAACACAGCGGCCGAGCCATCCACAATGCCCGAGCTGTTGCCGGCATGGTGGATATGGTTGATCCGCTCCAAGTGTGGATATTTCAGCAGGGCGATTTTATCAAAGCCGGGCATCATCTCGCCCATATCCTTGAAGCTGGGTTTCAGCGCGCCGAGGCTTTGCATATCGGTGCCGGGGCGCATGTATTCGTCGCGCTCGATGATCGGCAGGCCGTTCTGGTCACTGATCGTTACAACCGATTTCGCAAAGCGGTTATCGGCCCAGGCCGCCGCCGCGCGGCGCTGGCTTTCAACGGCCAAAGCATCGGCATCATCGCGGGAAAACCCGTATTCGGTGGCGATGATATCGGCCGAAATGCCCTGCGGCACGAAATAGGTTTTCATGGCAAGGCTTGGGTCCACGGCAATCGCAGCCCCGTCGCTGCCCATTGCCACACGGCCCATCATTTCAACCCCGCCAGCAATATAGCCCATGCCGGCCCCGCCCTTCACCTGATTGGCGGCAAGGTTCACGGCCTCCATGCCGCTCGCACAAAAACGGTTGATCGCAAGGCCAGGAATGCGTTCATCGAGGTCCGACAGCAGCACAGCGGAGCGCGCAAGGCAGCCGCCCTGTTCGCCCACTTGCGTGACATTGCCCCAGATCACATCTTCCACCGCATGGCCATCAAGGCCGTTGCGGTCTTTCAATGCGTTCAGCACGCGCGCCGAAAGCGCCACCGAGGTGACTTCGTGCAGGCTGCCATCGGGGCGGCCCTTGCCGCGCGGGCTGCGGATTGCATCGTAAATATAGGCTTCGGTCATCGGGGTCTCCTTCAGGCGGTGCCGGGCAACGGGTGGCCGGGCATAAGGTCGTATGGGTGTTGCCAGTTTGGCAGGGCTTCAAGGCGGGTAAGCCAGGCATCGATATGCGGCAGGTTTGCGCGCTCAAAGCCAAAGGGTTCCGGGTAGAACAGATAGGAAGAACAGCACAGATCGGCCAGAGTCGGCGCGCTGCCAACCATCCAGCCACGCCCGTTCAAATGATTGTTCAGAATGGTCAGCGCCGCCTTGCAGCGACCAAGCAGAAAGCTGTTCACGGCCTCGTTGCGGTGCTTTTCGGGCAGGAAGTTGAGCATAAAGCGCGTGGTGCCGAACTGGCTGGAGCCTTTGTGATTGTCCCACAGCACCCAGCGCAGAACTTCGCGCGCATCGGCCTCGTTTGCCGGGGCGAACTGCCCGGTTTCCTTAACCAGATAATCCAGTATCACGCCCGATTGGCTAAGCTTGACATCGCCATGCACCAGAACAGGGCATTCGCCCATGCTGTTGATTTGCCGATATTCCGGGCTGCGCGCCTCGCCCGCGAAGAAATCCACAAAGCGCGGCGACCAGTGCAGGCCGGCAAGGTTCAGATAGCTTGCAACCTTGTAGGAATGCCCGCTTTGGGCAAAGCAGTAGAGCGTGTAATCAGTCATCGGTCTTCCCCTTTTCGCCGGATGTCGGCGCGCCGTAGATCGCAATGAAATCCCGAAAGGCGGCATCAAGCTTGTCGGGGTCGGCAAACTGGTCGAGCTGTTCGAGCAGCACCACCAGCAGATAGTTGTTCCCCAGCCCGTAACGCGCGCTCAACCCCCGAAGGCGCGTATAGGCGTCCTCCGTCAGGTTCATGCTGCGGCGCACGGGCAGGGGGAGCGGCCTGGCCATCAGAATGCCTCGGCCGGCAGGTCCATCACCGGTGCGGCCCCCGACATGATGCGCGCCAGATTAAGCTGCGTTTCTGGCATGATCCGCGCCATGAAATAGCGCCCGGTGGCCAGTTTCGCTTTGTAAAAGGCGGCATCGCCCGTGCCTGCGTCCAGTGCCGCCTTGGCGGCAATCGCCATGCGCGCCCACATCAGCCCAAGGGCGACATGGCCAAACATGTGCATGAAGTCGTTCGAGCCTGCCAGCGCGGCATTCGGGTCTTTCATCCCGGCCTGCATGAAATACATCATCGCGGCCTGCAAATCCTTGCTGCCGGCTTTCAGCGGGTCAAGGAACTGCTCTTTCAGCTCGGCATCGGCTGCGTTGTCCTTCAGGAAATCCTTCACCATTTCAAAGAAGGCCATAGCGTGCTTGCCGCCATCGCTGGCCAGCTTGCGGCCCACAAGGTCGAGCGCCTGAATGCCGTTGGCACCTTCATAGATCATCGCAATGCGGGCATCGCGCACGAACTGGCTCATGCCCTGTTCTTCGATATAGCCGTGGCCACCAAACACCTGCTGGGCCTTCACGGCACTGTCAAAACCCTTGTCGGTCAGATAGCCCTTGATCACCGGAATCAGCAGCGAAAGCATTCCATCGGCATCTTTGCTGCCGGTCGATTTATAATCATCGAGCATGGTTGCCCCCCACAGCGCAAAGGCGCGCGCGCCTTCGACAAAGGCTTTCTGGTCAAGCAACATGCGGCGGATATCGGGGTGAACGATCAGCGGGTCGGCGGGGCCATCGGGGTTTTCGGCGCCGGTTACTGCGCGGCCCTGCAAACGATCTTGCGCATAGGCTGCGGCGTTCTGATAGGCCACAACCGCCTGCCCAAGCCCCTGCAGGCCCACGCCAAGCCGGGCCTCGTTCATCATGGTGAACATGGCGCGCAGCCCTTTATGCGCATCGCCGCACAAATAGCCGGTGGCCCCGTCGTAATTCATGACACAGGTGGCATTGCCGTGGATGCCCATCTTCTCTTCGAGCTTGCCGACAGACAGGTTGTTGGCCGCGCCAAGCGCGCCATCATCGCCCACCATGATTTTGGGCACGATGAACAGGCTGATGCCCTTCACGCCCTCCGGCCCACCCGGAATTTTGGCCAGCACGAGGTGGATGACGTTGTCGGCCATGTCATGATCGCCCGCCGAGATGAAAATCTTCTGGCCGGTAATCTTGTAGCTGCCATCGTCTTGCGGTTCCGCCCTGGTGCGCAGCAGGCCAAGGTCGGTGCCGCAATGCGGCTCGGTCAGGTTCATGGTGCCTGTCCATTCGCATGTAACCATTTTGGGCAGGAATTTGGCCTTTAGCGCGTCTGAAGCATGGGCGTGGATGGCGGAATAGGCGCCATGCGTCAGCCCGGCATACATGTTGAACGCCATGTTCGAGGCGACCGAAAGTTCACCCACGGCGGTCGACAGCACATGCGGCATTCCCTGGCCGCCATAGTCGGGGTCACAATCCAGCCCCGTCCAGCCGCCTTCGCGCAAGGTGTCAAACGCCGCCTTGAAGCCTTCGGGCGTGCGCACAACACCGTTTTCTAGCACACAGCCCTGCCGGTCGCCCACCTCGTTGAGCGGCGCAAAGACATCGCGCGCCAGCTTGCCCGCTTCTTCCAGCACGGCCGAGGTAAAATCGGCGGTCAGGTCTTCATAGCCGGGCAGGGCGCTGTCTTGCACTTTCAGCACCTCGTGCAGCACAAAGCCAAGATCGTTGAGCGGGGCGTTATAGATGGGCATCGGGCTGTCCTTATTCTGCGGCTTCGGCCGAACGCTGGGCCAAAATGTTCTGGATCTGGGCAAGCTGCGCTGAAAGCTCGGCAATGGCGCCGGAAAGCTCGTCGCGCTGGGCCTGCATTTCCGCCAACCGTTCGCGCGCTTTTTCGCAGGTGCGGGTCAGCTGCGTGGTTTGCTGGTCATCGACATTGTAAAGGTTCAGCAACTGGCGAATGTCTTCCAGCGAAAAACCAAAGCGTTTGCCTTGCATGATCAGCTTCATCCGGCCCCGGCAGGCGCGCGTGAACAGGCGGCGCTGGCCCTGGCGGATGGGAAAAATCAGCTCTTTGGATTGGTAAAAGCGCAAGGTGCGCGGGGTGACACCAAACTCGGCACACATCTGGCCGATCGTCATAACTTCATCAGGCATATTCAAAAAACCTCCTGCTTACGTCAATGTAAACAGGATGGGGGTGCGGGGCGATTCGATCAAGCTTTAACCTTGACGTAAACGTTAGCTTTACGCGACGTTACCCACCCGGAACCCCGCCTTTTGGCGCGAATTGCGCCGCTAACCTTTCGCAAGCTTGTCTTTCGCCCAGCTTTCGAACTGCTGCAATTCCTCGATTGCGGCGCGTAAATGCGCGATGCGCGATTGCAAAACCTCGCGCTGTTCATTGGCGCGTTCGATAAGGTCGGTAAGCTGCTCGGTGTTGCCTTCGGTGGAATTGTAAAGCGAAAGCCATTGGCGCACGTCTTCGAGCGGAAATTCCAGCCGCCTTGCGCGCAAAATCAGGGTCAACCGCGCCTGCTCGCGCGGGCCATAATAGCGCGCGCGCCCAACACGTTCCGGAGACAGAAGCTCGATATATTCGTAATATCGCAGCGCGCGCGGGGTTACTTCAAATCGGGCGCACATCTCCTTTAGCGTCAATCGTTGCGGTTCCACGGCTCCACATCCAATAGTTGACGTAACGTAATTTTACGCCCTTTCCGGGGTTTCAGGCAAGCAGATTCCCCAAAACCCAAGGCCAAGCCGTGCCGTGGGCTGGCCGCATTAGGCTTTGACATTTCCGGTTATGCTTAGTGATATGCGCCCAACATGCAGGAGAAGACATGGCCAGCCAGGCAGATGGTGCAGACAAAAAGGCACGTATTGCGCGCCAGTTCATCGAGGCGATACCGCATTCGCGCGAGCTTGGAATGCAGATTGAATCAATCGGCGCGGGCGAGGCGGTGTTGAGCATCGGCTATGACGAACGTTTTGTTGGCGATGCGGAATCGGGTGTATTGCATGGCGGCGTTGTTACGGCTTTGCTGGATACCAGCGCCGGGGCTGCCGTTATGGCGCATGACAGCCATCCGCTTTCCACCGCAACGCTGGATTTGCGCATCGACTATATGCGCCCGGCACGGCCCGGCAATCGCATCGTCGCGCGGGCCGAATGTTACCGTGTCACGCGCAGCGTGGCCTTTGTGCGCGCCACTGCCAGCGACGGTGGCGATGGCCCGGTCGCCACTGCCGCCGGTGCCTTTACGATTGAGAGGCGGGATTGATGAAGCACCCACATGCCGAACCCGTCCAGCAGATCAAACTGCGCCGCGACACGGCGCTCGAACGGCTTGTGCAGCGCATTCCCTATGCGCGGCATCTGGATGTGCAGTTTGACCGGCGCGGCGATGAGTTGACCGCGCGGCTGCCCTTTGCCGAACGGCTGATCGGCAACCCGCTTCTGCCGGCCTTGCATGGCGGGGCCGTGGGTGCGTTTCTGGAGATCGCAGCGCAGATCGAACTGAGCTGGTCCATGCTTTGGGCGGTCATGGAAGAGGGCGCGCATGATGCGCCGCTTCCAGCTGAAACCTTTCCGCAAATGCCGAAAACCATTGATTTTACGGTGGATTACCTGCGCTCCGGCCGCCCGCGCGACGCCTATGCGCGCGCCCGCGTCAACCGGCAGGGGCGGCGCTATGCCTCGGTGCAGGTCGAGGCGTGGCAAGACAATCGTGACCGGCCCTTTGCAATGGCGGTTGGCCATTTTCTGATGCCACCATCGCCCGACGGCCCGTTGTGACGCCCGAAAGCATAACCCATCGCCGCATTCTCAAGGCGGCGATTCCAATCATCCTGTCCAATGCCACCGTGCCCATTCTGGGTGCGGTCGATACCGGGGTCATCGGCCAGCTTGGCGCAGCAGCCCCCATTGGCGCGGTGGGCATTGGTGCGATCATCCTCAGCTCGCTTTACTGGGTGTTCGGCTTTTTGCGCATGGGCACCACCGGGCTGGTGGCGCAAGCAGTCGGGGCAGGCAACCGGGTTGAGGCAAGCGCGCTGCTCATGCGTGGCCTGATCGTGGGCGGCGTTGCCGGGCTTGCGCTGGTTGCGCTGCAACTGCCGCTGTTCTGGCTGGCCTTCAAAATTGCCCCGGCCAGCGCCGAGGTAGAAAGCCTTGCGCAAACCTATCTGGCTGTGCGCATCTGGTCGGCGCCTGCGGCCATTGGCATTTATGCCATTACCGGCTGGCTGATCGGGCAGGAACGGATGCGCGCCGTGCTGGTGCTGCAACTTGTCATGAATCTCAGCAATATCGGGCTCGATCTGTGGTTTGTGCTGGGGCTGGACTGGGGCGTGCCGGGCGTGGCCTTCGCCACCGTTCTGGCCGAAATGGCCGGGCTTTCGCTTGGACTGTATCTGTGCCGCGATGCCTTTTCGGGCCGTGCCTGGCGCGACAGGGCGCGTATTTTCGACCGGCTGCGCATCAAACGAATGCTGGTGGTGAATGGCGATATCATGGTGCGCTCGGTGCTGCTGCTGGCCGCATTCCAGGCCTTTTTGTTCACCGCCGCCGGGCTGGGGGACGAGGCGCTTGCCGCAAATCAGGTGCTGATGCAGTTCATGAACATCACCGCCTATGCGCTGGACGGTTTTGCCTTCGCGGTCGAGGCGCTGGTGGGGGCGGCCCTGGGCGCGGGCGCGCTGGCCGCGCTGCGCCGCGCGGTGCTGCTGTGTGCCATCTGGTCGCTGATCGGCGCTTTGCTCCTGTCGTTCGGGTTTTGGGTTTTCGGCCCCTGGCTGATCGATGTGATGTCAACCCATGAGGGCGTGCGTGACGCCGCGCGGCAATACCTCATCTGGATGGTGCTTGCGCCGCTGGTTGGCTTTGCAAGCTGGTTTCTGGATGGTGTGTTCATTGGTGCAACCGCCACGCGCGCCATGCGCATTGCCATGCTGCAATCCACGCTCATTTACGCCGTGGCGCTGGTGGTGCTTGTGCCGCTCTGGGGCAATCACGGGCTGTGGCTGGCCATGCTCGTGCTGTTTGCCGCGCGCGCAATCACGCTGGCGTGGCACTACCCCGCGATAGAGTTGGCCGCCGCAAGCCAGGCGCTGCGCCCGCTGCCCACCGCATCGGCAACCGACGCATAGCCATCGCGCTGCAAAAGCGCATCAAGGTCGCGGGCGATGGTGTTGACCAGCCCGATTCCGCCATAGACCAGCGCGGAATAAAGCTGCACGGCGCTGGCCCCGGCGCGGATTTTTTCATAAGCCTGCGCGCCAGTTGCAATGCCGCCCACACCCACAAGCGGAATGCGCCCATCAAGCCGCTGCGACAGCTCTGCCAATATGCGGGTGGAGGGCACGAACAAGGGCGCGCCGGAAAGCCCGCCCGCCTCGGCGCTTTGGGGCGAGGTCAAGCCGTTGCGCGCCAGTGTCGTGTTGGTGGCGATCACCGCATCCAGCCCGCTTTCGCGCGCAATCTCGGCAATATCGTCAAGTGCGGCGAGATCCAGATCGGGGGCGATTTTGAGAAAGACCGGGATAGGGCGGGGCAGGGTGGCGCGCATCTCCATAACGCCTGCCAGCAGCGCCGAAAGCGCCGCCTTGCCCTGCAAATCGCGCAGTTTTTCGGTATTGGGCGAGGAGACATTGACGGTGGCAAAATCGACATACGGCCCGCAAATGCGCAGCACCTGGGCGAAATCGGCCGCGCGGTTGGCGCTGTCCTTGTTGGCCCCAAGGTTCAGCCCGACAATCCCAGTGCCGGGGCCAGTGCCGGGGCCAGTGCCGGGGCCAGCTTTGGGGCGGGCCCGCAGCCGCGCCGCAATTGCCTCGGCCCCGTCATTGTTAAAACCGAACCGGTTGATCACTGCCTGATCTTCACGCAGCCGAAACAGGCGCGGCCTGGGGTTGCCTGGTTGCGCGCGCGGGGTGGCGGCACCAAGTTCAATAAAGCCAAAGCCCGATTGCAGCAGCGGCGCAATGGCCCGTGCGTTCTTGTCAAACCCGGCCGCAAGGCCAACGGGGTTGGGCAGGTTCAGCCCGGCAAGCCTGGTTTCCAGCCGCGGGGTGGAAAAGGCGCCGGGCGTTGGCACCAGCCCGCGCCGCAGCGCGGATATGGCGAAACCATGCGCAAGTTCAGGCTCCATCCGTTGTAAAACCGGCATCCCCAGCGCCATCAAAAGCCGCTTCATGCCACACCGTCTGGCAGCACATGTGCCTGCCCGTCATGGATGATCGCCTTGGCCCAAAGCGCCTGATCGCGCCGCAAAGGCGCGTAAAGATGCGGGAATAAATCGCCCCCGCGCGAGGGCTCCCATTTCAAGGCATCGCCCAGATCATCGGCCTCATAGGCGAGCAGCACCAGTGGCGAGGCCCCCGCAAAATGCCGCGCCAGAGTTTCACCCAACTGTGCGGCGGTTGAAAAATGGATGAAGCCATCGGCCAGATCGACCGGCGCGCCGCGGGTTTCGCCGCTCGCATCCAGCGCCTGCATTTCAGCGGGGTGAAGAATTTTGTAAATGCGCATGGCGCTATGTCGCGCGGGTTTGCATTGCCGTCAAGCCTTAAGGTGTCATCGATTGGCGGGCTTTGCTGCGGGCAAGGCCAAGCTGGCGTTCGCGCCAGATGATCAGCAGCCCTGCAAGCACCACGATTGACGCGCCCGCCAGCACAGTTGGCGTTGGCACCTCGTCAAACAGGAACATGCCAATGACAATGGCCAGCAGCATGGAGGAATATTCGAACGGTGCAATGACCGAAGCATCGGCATGGCGGTAGGAGTTGGTAAGCAGGATTTGCCCCACCCCGCCGGCCAACCCCGCCAGAACCAGCAGCATGGCCTGGCTGGCATTGGGCAAGACCCAGCCGAAAGGCAATGTGACCAGGGACAGCACCGTTGCGGTCAGCGAGAAGTAAAACACAATCGCCGGTGTGCTTTCCCTGGTGATGAGCTTGCGCACGAAAATCTGTGCCAAGGCGGCAAAGGTCGCCCCGGCCAGCGTGATGACCACGCCAAGCGTTTGCAGCGCATCTAGCTGGTCGGTGCCGATAACGCTGAGCCGCGGGCCAACGATGATCAGCACGCCGATCATTCCCAGAACCACGGCTGAAATGCGGAACACCCGCACCTGCTCGCCCAGAAACATTGCGGCGAACACAACCACCAGCAACGGCGAGGCATAGCCTATGGCCGTAACCTCGGGCAAGGGCAGCAGGCCAAGCGCGGTAAACCCGCAGCCCATTGCAATTGTGCCGACCAGCCCGCGCCAGACATGGCCCATCGGGTTTTTGGTGGCCAGCCCGTCGCGCAGATGCCCGCTATAGGCAAGCCAGACCAGTATGACGGGCATGGCAAAAAGCGAGCGGAAGAACACCGTCTGCCCCGGTGGCACATCGCCGGCAACGGTCTTGATCGCGGTGGCCATTGCGGTAAACACCACAACCGAGGCGATTTTCAGAAATATACCGCGCAGCGGATTCATGGGCCTGTGCCGGGGAAGGTATTCATGCCCCGACTATGAGACTCGCGCCGGAATTGTCGAGCGATTAATGCGCGCGAATGCCCTGTCGTCACGAATCCTTTGCAGTAAGTGGCTAAACCCCGTTAGGATTGCGCCGTGATCGCAGCAGATGGACCCGACTCGGCGCAATGCTGCGTAGCCAATAAATTAACGGAGGATAATGTCATGATAATTCGTAACCTATTGATGGGGGCATCATTTGCTGCACTTGGCGCGACTGCTGCGACCGCCCAGTATTCGCTGACCATTTTACACACCAACGACTTTCACGCGCGGTTCGAACCTATTTCGGCCTATGACGGCCCCTGCTCGGCTGAAGATAATGCGGCAGGAGAATGCTTTGGCGGCTCAGCGCGCCTGGCCACGGCCGTGGCGGAGGCGCGTGCGCGCAGCAATAATACCATTCTTGTTGACGGGGGCGACCAGTTTCAGGGCACGCTGTTTTACACCTATTACAAGGGAGCGATGGCGGCCGAATTCATGAATATGCTGGGCTATGACGCCATGACAGCTGGCAACCACGAGTTTGACGATGGCCCCGAAGTGCTGCGCGGCTTCATGGATTCGCTGGAATTTCCGGTGCTGATGTCCAATGCCGATTATTCGGGCGAACCGCTGCTGGCGGGCAAGCTTGCGAAATCGACCATAATCGAACGTGGTGGCGAGCAGATCGGCCTGATCGGGCTGACCCCGCGTGACACGGATGAACTGGCAAGCCCCGGCCCGAATGTCATCTTCACCGAACCGGCCGATGCGGTGGCCAGCGAAGTGGCCATGCTTGAAGAGATGGGTGTGAACAAGATCATCGTGCTTAGCCATTCGGGCTATGCGGTCGATATGGCCGTGGCAGCGGCAAACCCTTCGGTTGACGTTATCGTGAGCGGCCATACCAATACCTATCTTAACAGCAATGACGAAGATGCCGATGGCCCCTATCCCACAATGGTTGGCAGCACAGCCATCGTCTCGGCCTATGCCTATGGCAAATATCTGGGCGAGTTGAATGTTACTTTTGATGATAACGGCGTGATCACGGAAGCCTCTGGCGGGCCGCTGGTGATGGATGGCAATGTGCCAGAAGATGCCGCCGCGCTTGCACGGATTGCCGAACTTGCGGCACCGCTCGAAGATATCCGCAACCAGGTTGTGGCCAGAACAAGCGCGGCGATTGATGGTGATCGCACCAGTTGCCGCGCCGTTGAATGCGAGATGGGCAACCTTGTGGCCGATGCCATGCTTGACCGCGTTGCAGGCCAGGGCGTGACCATTGCCATTGCCAATGGTGGCGGTCTGCGCGCCAGCATCGATGCGGGCGAAATTACGATGGGCGAAGTGCTGACCGTGCTGCCCTTCCAGAACACGCTGGCCACAATGCAGTTGACCGGCGCCTATGTCATCGAGGCGCTGGAAAACGGCGTCAGCCAGGTGGAAGATGGCGCTGGCCGCTTCCCGCAGGTTGCCGGGTTGAAGTTCAGCTTCGATCTGTCGATGGAACCAGGCTCACGCGTGAGCGATGTCATGGTTGCCGATGGCGATGGCTGGGTGCCGATCGACCCTGAAGCCGTATACGGCGTTGTCACCAACAACTATGTGCGCGGCGGTGGCGACGGGTATTCAACCTTCGCCCAAAACTCGATGAACCCCTATGATTTTGGCCCCAACCTTGAAAATGTCGTGGCCGATTTTCTGGCCGCATCGGGGGAATACACCCCCTATACCGACGGGCGTATCACCCAGAAATAGGCGGGTCTGAAACTTCGGAAAGCGGCGCCATTTCGGCGCCGTTTTCATTTTATTTACACAAAATGCGACAGATTTCGTGGCGCGTTGTTCATGGCTTGCTAACCCCGATTGCGCAGTCTGGCGGGGCCATAACCCACGGTTGCCCATGTCCGACTTCATCAAAGCCCTGTTCGATATTTCGATCTATCATCTCACGGAGGAAACCCGCCGCCGGATGGATGCCGATGCGCGCAACTATTTCCTGGGCAAGCCCTGCAGCCTGCCCTTTACGGTGAAAGGGTCCAGTTTTGGCTGGTTCATCGATGTGCGCAGCGCAGCCGAGCGGCATTGCGCCACCAAGCCCTATCCGTCGGATATTGTGGAATGCTACGAACTGGCGCTGCGCCTGGGCTGTGAATATATCCTGTTTGACCGCGACGCCGAGCGCCATGAGGCATTGGCCTGGTATGGCGATGAAGGGCAGGAACCTTATGTGGACCCGCCGCCAGACATGCGCGCCGCACAACCGCTGACCTTGCGCAGCCTGTTGCTGAACGATCTGGCAAGCGACGGGTCGGGAATGGACTATTAGCTGGTTGACCTCGGGCAATCCCGTTCCTAAACATGCCCCGTGCGGGAGGCCTGTGCTGCCCGCCCTTTAGGGGCCGATATGCAGCGGTTGCACTTCCTCACTCAGAATGCGCGCTGGCTGCTTGTGCCCAGCCTCATGACCTTTGGTTCCGGCTTTGGGCAGACGTTTTTCATTTCGCTCTTCGCGGGTGAAATTCGCACCGAATATGCCCTGAGCCATAGCGCCTGGAGCGGATATTACGCCGGTGGCACGCTTGCCTCGGCGCTGTTGATGATGCTGGTTGGCGGCATGGCCGACCGGCTGCCGGCCCGGCGCATAACGCTGCTGGTCATCGTGCTGTTTGCGCTGTCAGCCGGGGCAATGGCGGGGCTGCCTGCGGTTTGGGCGCTGCCGGTGGTCATTTTCGGGCTGCGCTTTTGCGGGCAGGGCATGATGGGGCTTTTGGCAATGGTCTTTGCCGGGCGCTGGTTTGTCAGCAGCCGCGGCAAGGTGGTGGCCATCGCCTCGGTCGGGTTCTCGCTTGGCGAATCCATCTTTCCCTTTGTCTTTGTGCTTGTCATGGGCGCGTTCGGCTGGCGTTCGGCATGGCTGGTGGCGGCGGCTGTTCTTTTGGCGCTTGGGCTGCTGCTGGCCCGCCTGATGCGGGTTGAACGCCAGCCAGCCGCCGCGAATGGCGCAAACCCGCAGCGCCAGACCGGCATGAACAATGTGCATTGGACCCGGCGCACCATGCTTGGCAACTGGGTGTTCTGGGTGGGGTTCCCGGCCTTTCTGGTGCAGCCGATGGTTGGCACGGTCTTCATGTTTCAACAGGTGCATATGGTGGAAATCAAGGGCTGGGCGCTGGCCGATTTTGCAGCACTCTTTCCGCTCTATTCGCTGACCGGGCTTGTTTCGGTTTTCGTGTTCGGCGTGCTGGCCGATCGTGTGCGCATTTCCTGGATCATGCCGTTCTATCTGGCGCCGCTGGCGCTTGGCATGGTCGTGGTCGTCCAGGGCGACGGGTTGCAGCACGCCGCCATCGGCCTTGTGCTGCTGGGCATCATGCAGGGCGCGGGCACCACGGTTTCAGGCGTGTTCTGGCCCGAATATTATGGCACGCGCAATCTTGGCGCCATCCGCTCGCTGGCCACAGCGATCATGGTGTTTGCCACCGCGCTTGGCCCCTTGCTCAGCGGCATCGGGCTTGATTCCGGGCTGCGCTATGAAAGCCAGCTTTACATCATGTCTGGCATGGCCCTTGCGGGTTGCCTGCTGCTGGCCATTGTCGCCCTTGGCACGCGGCGCGCGCGCGCCTAAACTTCGGCCATGTGCTATCGCAGTGTTCTGACCACACCCAAACAGGCGGTGATCGAATGGTTCAACGCCGTTGGCGATGATGTGCCCGAACAGCCGCCGCGTCGCAACATCCGCCCCACGCAACCGCTTGTGGCCGTGCGCAGCGCCAATGGCCAGCGCCGCCTGTCGCTGCTACGCTGGGCCTTTACACCGCATTGGTACAAGGCGCTGAACGATGGCCCGCCGATCATGAATGCGCGCGCCGAAACCATTGCCGCCAAACCCGCCTTTGCCGATGCCGTGCGCCACCGCCGCTGCCTGATTCCCGCCGATGGATATTACGAGTGGACAAGTTCCGAGGATGATGGCGGCAAGGACCCGTGGTTCATTCACGCCGCAGGCGGGCAGGTCATGGGCTTTGCCGGTATCTGGCAGGCATGGCGCAGCCCGGACGGCGTGCTTTACGAGGGCTGCGCGATCGTGACGACCGCTGCCAATGCGCGCATGAGTAACCTGCACGCAAGAATGCCGCTGGTCATCTCGCCGGAAAACTATGCGCTTTGGCTGGGCGAGGCTGGGCATGGCGCGGCCCGTCTCATGCAGCCCGGCGCCGAAGAGCTTTTGGACTATCATCGTGTCGATCGCGCCATCAACGGTGCAAAAACCGATGATCGTGACTATACTCGCCCTCTAATTGCAAACGGCAACCCACGGGCGACTGCATATTTGTGAATAGGGCGAAATGCCTTTATTTGTCCCAATTTGAGCCACATTTCCGCCCCAGTTGCTGCCTAAACCTTATTCCAGCGCACGGGGCTAATTTTAGCGAGTGCCGCCGTCAGTGAGTTCCGGCTTCGTGCGCACCATTTATTAAAGAGTATTCGAGAATATGATGCGCGCGGGGCAGCGTTTTGTGCCTGAGTAGGGTTTCGCCCCGCGCCCGCATCGCTAGCGGCCCTGGCTGTAGACATAGGCCAGCCCGCCCGCCACAATCAGCCCCAAAACAACCGCAAAGGCAATCTTCCAGGCCGAATAGGGTCGTTCGCCCTGCACCTTGCCGGTAAGCCCGTTCACGACAAGCCGATAGGTATTGCCACGATACTTGTATGCTGCAAGCCATATCGGCAGCAGAATATGCTTGAAGGTGACGTTGCGATGCGTGGTATCAAGCGAATGGATGCGCTGCACATCGCCGCCAATATCGCGCCGCACATCGCCGCGAATTACGGCATCCATAATGTCTTGCGCTTCGCCAAAACCCTGCTCGACATCCACAGCATAGGCTTCGGCCCGAAACCCTGCCAGATAGGCCGGGGCATAGGGCTCCAGCGCGCCCAGGTTCCAGGGGGCCAGATTGTCGGCATAGCGTTTGGGCAGGCTTTGGCTGGCCAATACAAGCACATCGTCAAATCTTCGCGAAACCTCGCCGCTGCGGCGGCTCCAGCGGGTGCGGCGCTGGCGCTGGGTTTTGCCGTTTACGGTTACGGTTACATAATAATGGTCGCCACGCTCGCCGGTATAGCGGCTGTCGGTTTCTGAATCATAGGTCCAATAGGGCACATAGATACCCTGCAGGCGGCGCCCCTTGCGGGCATAGGTCTTAAGCCCGTTTGGCGCAAACCAAAGCCGGCCAAGCCATGCGCCCACACTGTCGCGCGCGGTATCTTCGGCCACGTGAAAGGGCAGCACGGCGCGGGGCTTCAAATGGCGGTTGGTGCCGGTGCCAACCACAATGGGGCTGGCACAGAACGGGCATTCGGCGGCATGGTCCTGGCCGCCAAGCTCGACCTGCGCGCCGCAACTTTCGCATTTTACAATGCGGGTCACTTCAATTTCGGATTCCGGAATTTCGGCTGAAATGGCTGCCGAATAGCTCAGCTCCTCGCGCGAGTCTTCAAGGCTGAGCAGCGGCTCAAGCGGGGCTTCTGCGCCGCAATAGTCGCATGTCAGCGCGCCACGGCTGGGGTTGAACCGCAAATCCGATCCGCATTCCACGCAAGGAAAGCGGTGTTCAGCCTCTTGTTCGCTCATCCTGATAGCCCGTCAGGCTGCGGGCGGGGGTGGGGGCGGTGGCATGACTGTAAACAGTTGCGCAAGTTCGGCCACCTCATTGGCGGGCTTCCAGCCATCCTGTCCGGCGGTCCAGACAAGCGTTGTGCGCGCGAAACTGCCAGCCCCGGCCATGCGCCCCAGCGCCGCCTTGGAAAACGGGCCGCGCGTTTCGCCATTTTCGGCAATATGCCACACATGTTCGGCCGGGGGCGGCGGTGGTGGGGCGGGTTGCGCCGCAGCTGGGGCCGGGGCCGGGGCGGCGGCAGGGGCCGAACCCCAGGGGCCGGCTGCACCGGCCATTGCCATGCCCATACCCATGCCAAGCCCGGCGCCCATGCCAGCGCCGGCACCGCCGGGGTTGGCAGCAGCGGTGCCCATTGCTTCGGCTGCCGAAAACTGCGCGAATTTGTTCAGATCGCCGACAATCCCCATCGAGGTGCGCTTGTCCAGCATCCCTTCAACCTCGGGCGGCAGTGAAATATTCTCGATGTAGAACGAAGGCATTTCCAGCCCGAAATTGGCCAGTTCCGGGCTGACCTTGTCGGCAATCAGCTTGCCAAGGTCTTCGGTATTGGCGGCCATATCCAGCACCGGAATGCCGCTGCCCGCAATCGCCGCCGAAAACCGCGCTACGATGATATTGCGGATCTGCATGGTAATTTCATCGGTGGTGAATTCACCATCGGTGCCAACAATCTCTGTCATGAACTTGGCGGCATCCTTGACACGAATCGTATAGGTGCCAAAGGCGCGCAGCCGCACGGCGCCAAATTCCGGATCGCGGCAGATGATCGGGTTTTTCGTGCCCCATTTCAAATCCTGGAAACGGGTGGTGTTGATGAAGTAGATTTCCGATTTGAACGGCGACTGGAACCCGTGATCCCAGTTTTGCAGCGATGTCATGATCGGCATGTTGTTGGTTTCGAGCATGTAAAGCCCGGGTGTGAACACATCGGCCATCTGGCCTTCATGCACAAAGGCGGCGACCTGGCCTTCGCGCACCGTCAGCTTTGCACCGTATTTGATTTCGTGGCCTTCGCGCTCGAACCGCCATACCAGCGTGTCACGCGTGTCGTCGGTCCAGTGAATGACGTCGATAAACTGGCCGGCGAGAAAATCAAAAATACCCATCTGGAACTCCCTGCATCTTTTGCAGGAATGTAAGGGGTTGCGCGGCCCGTTGCTAGGGCCGCGTTTAATTTTTCAGGCTAAACGCTGGCGCGCGCGGTTTTCTTGATCAGCTTTGTCAGGCCTTCGATGGCTTTGCCCATTTGTTCAACCGAGGTCAGGATATACTTGCCATCTTTGCTGCCTTGCATGGTTTTCAGGTCATGCGCGTTGGTTTTGCCGATTTCGCGGGCATATGGCGCGTGGGCTTTTTTCATATTGGTCAAATTCGCCATCGCATCTGAAATGCAGCTATCTGCTTCCGTCAATTGGCGATTCTTGAAATGCTTTTCCGCCTTGGCCAGAGAGTCGCGCGCCTCGGTCAGGTTCTTGACCGTTATGTCATAGGCTTTTTTGACAAGCCGCAGGTCCAGCGCCCGGTTGTCGTTTGCGGCCTGGTCACCTGCCTTGCGGTCGGCCTTGGTTTTGGAAATTTCCTTGGCGACCTGGGTGTCAAACGATCTGCGCACACTGGCAAGCGACCATTTCGTGCCCTTGATATCGGTGATGACATTGTCAAACAGCGCCGTGCGCGCCTTTTGAAGTGAAGCCAGAAGTTTTTCCATTTCCGGAAGTGATTTGGAATCAACCGCCAGCAATTTGCGGTCTTTCTTCTTTTTGCGATCGTCGATTTCCTTGCCGATCTTGGCCACAAGTTTATCAATATCTGCCAGCGTAGACTCGCTGTCCGACTTGATCTTGGTAAGAACGGATTCCTCTTTGGCGGTCGCCCCCAATGTGGTTTGCACGGCTTTCATAACGCTCAATACGCCGGCTTCTTTGAGAAAATCTTTAAGGTCCGTGCCGACAACGCCATTGTCTTTTGATTTTTGCACTTCACGCCCAATTTCGGCGGCGGCTTCCCACAACATGTCACGATGGTGCTGGGCGTTGGTTGTCTGGCGCGTATAATCGGTGGCAATTTTTGTGGCCGCCTTGAGAAGCGGAGCGGCATCCTTGTTGAACTTATCTATTTCCTTGGCCATGAAATTTCCCCCTGAATTGAAATATGGCGGATGCTGGCACAAAGTCATCGCGCAAACAATAGCCCCGTCGATTGGAAAACCGACGGGGCCATCGCATCAAGCTTGCAAATTCAGCCGGCAGCTTCGCCGATATTATAACCCGAGGCGCTGCCTTTGGCCTTGGCCGCGGCGAGCGTGTTTTTCAGCTCGGACTCCATGACCTGCAGCTCTTTTTCGGCTTCGGCGCGCTTGGCCTTGCCTTCATCGGCAATGCGCAGGCTGTCCTCGATCGTTTCAATCAGGTCGGCATTGGCCTTCTTGATGGCCTCGATATCGAAAATCCCGCGCTCCATTTCCGCGCGCACTTCGCGGTTGGCCATTTTCAGGTTTTCGGCGTTTTTGGTGAGCAGCTCGTTGGTCAGGTCATTGGCCTCGCGCACGACCTTGGCCGCATCGCGCGAACGCTGGATGGTGATGGCCTGGGCAAGCTGGGTTTCCCACAGTGGCACGGTATTCACCAATGTGCTGTTGATTTTGGTGACCAGCGATTTGTCGTTTTCCTGCACCAGCCGGATCGAGGGGAGCGATTGCATCGTCACCTGACGGGTGAGTTTCAGGTCATGCACGCGGCGCTCCAGATCATCACGCGCGGCGCGCAAATCGCGCAACTCCTGGGCGCGGATCACGCCATCATCTTCGGGCGCGGCCTCGACCTCTTTTTCCTTGGCGGGGATGTCCGTCTCGTCAAGGGTTTTCAGCTTTTCCTCGCCAGCCGCGATGTAAAGCGCCAGCTCGTCATAAAAATCGAGGGTCTTTTCATAGAGCTTGTCGAGCGATTTGATGTCTTTCAGCAGCCCGTGTTCATGCTCCAGCAGGCGGTTGGTGATATTGTCGATCTGGCCCTGCACGGTTTCATAGCGCGCCATGAACTCGGCCACGGGCTTGGCGCGGCCAAGCAGGCGTTCCCACCAGCTCAGCTTGCGGTTCGGGTCCAGTTCATCGACCGAAAAGCCGCGCAGACTTGTGACCATTTCGCGCAAAGATGCCCCCGCCGGGCCCACATCCTTGTTGCGCACCCCGGCCAGCATTTCTTGCGATATGACCTGCAATTCGCTTTGCGCGGCCGAACCAAAGGCGATGATGGATTGCGTGTTGCTCATGTCCAGTTCGGCAATGCGTTTGGCAATGGCGGCCTTTTCATCATCCGATGCCTGATCGATGACGATCAATTCGCCCTTGGGTTCGGGCAAAAGCACCTTGGTCACTTTTTCGACCTCGGCCAATGCGGTTTCGGCCTTGGCGCGGATATCTTCGGACATGGTAATCCCCCTGTTTTATTGGGCGTTAACGCCCTCTCGTTGCAATCTTTCGCGTAATACTTCTATTTCAACGTCCAAATCGCTGCGGTTATCTTCTAGCAGCTTTTCGCGCTGGGCTTCAAAACTTTGTTCAAGGTCGCCAAGCAGGGCTTCAAAATCGGCGCGCGCGCTGGCATTGCTGCCCCGGCGCGCAAGATCGGCATATTTGAGCGTGGCATCGCGCGCGCCCGCCAGATAGACGGTCATGAATTTGCGCGCGGCCGACAAATCACGCGGGTCATCTTCCACCACACGGAACATTTCGCGCGCGGCCACGGCCAGCGCATCGATGCGGCCCTCCAGCACCCGGTCGGGAATGCGCGCGGCAGCCTCAATCATCTGGCGCACGGTCACTTCGGCCTGCTCAACAGCCGTGGCCACGCGGTTTACGGTAAAATCATCCACCCCGGCCATGCCCTTTTTGCGCATCGGATCGAACCCGAAGCTAAGCAGGCTTGCGCCAAAGGCAACCCCGCCAAATGCAAGTGCGCTGAACACGCCAAGACCCCAGCCAAACAGCGCCGCAACGCAAATGCCAAGGCCAATGGAAATGCTGCCAAACACTTTGCGCGGAATGGCAGGGGGGCGCGCCATTTTGCGGGCGTTATAGGCGGCTTCGGCCCTAATACCTTCGCCCAAAAGCGCAGCACCCCCAACGACTAGCGCAAAGCCCGCAAGATCGCCCAGCATGGCAAAGGCGTTGCCGCCAAACATGCGAAACAGCGCGGCAAGCAGCAACGGCATGGCGGCTATATAAATGAGCGTAACGCGAATGCGCGAAGGTTGCGCGGCTCGGCCTGCAAAGGCGCGCGCGCGGGGCTGCGTGGTTGCGGGGTTGGGCTTTGGGCTATGCTCGCCGCCAAAACGCTGCGCCATCAGAATGCCCCCAGCCCGGCCAGATCAACGCTGCCCCAGCCCCCGAACCAGGCCCCGAAGCCCGTGGTCGCAATCAGCGCCAACAGTATCATATAGGCAAAATTCTGGCTGGTTTTTCCGAACATCTGGCCTGCAATCCTATCCGTTAACTCGGGGGTAATATAGGTGGGTGCGGGCAGTTGCGCTAGTGCGCAACCTTGTTGCCTGCAACCGCCTTGCGTTCCGCCGCCAGTTTGCGCTGGTAGCGGCTTTGCACAAGCTCCACCAGCACCAGCACCACAACAGAGAAATAGAAGGTGGTTTTGCTCATCGCATCGACGCTGTAGCCAAACAGTTTCAACTGCGCCAGATGCCCGCCTTCGCCCAGCAGAACGACGCCCACGATCAGCAGGATGAACAGGCCAAGCACCTCATACATGCGGTTTTTCTTCAAGAACTCCGTCACGCCATCGGCCAGCACCAGCATGGCCACGCCCGACAGTATGATTGCCAGCGCCAGCAAGGCAAACACCTTGGTAATGGCCAGCGCCGACAAGACGGAATCAAAGCTGAATATCAGATTCATCAACACGATCGTGGCCACCACCTGCGCGGCCGATTTCCGGCCCTTGTCTTCAATATCGGTGCCCAGATGCTCGATCGCCATCATATGGCCGATCTCTTTCATGGCCGTATACATGATGAACACACCGCCAAACAAGAACACCAGCACGGCAAAGGTGAACTCACCCTCGATGAAACCGGGCAGGTTGATGCTGAAAAACGGTGCTTGCAGCGCCTCGATCAGGTTGACCATGACGAAAAGCAGAATAATGCGCGCGGCCACCGCAATCAGAATGCCCCAGCGGCGCACGGATTTCTGGCTTTCCAGCGGGGCGCGTTGGCTCTCAATCGAGATATAGAGCAGATTGTCAAAGCCCAGCACGGCCTGCAAAAATATCAAAACCGCCAGGTTTCCCAGATTGGCCAGTGTCAGTAGCTCGTCCATTGCGCGTCTCCCGTTTTGTTTTGCAAGCCTTACCTGCCTAGGGGGTTGGCGCGCAACCCGGCAATCAGCCCGTTTTCGTTGAAATGGCGGCCTGATTCATGTAATATCGGCCTGTTTTCGAGGTCAATAACCCGCTGTGCTTTACGGTCTGCGTGTCTTGAATGCTCGGCAACGCAGAAGCCGGGGCAACCTGCACCGGCCATCTATTGGGGATTGTCAGGAATGGCAAAAGGTACAGTTAAGTGGTTCAACACTGAAAAAGGCTATGGCTTTATTCAGCCGGAGGATGGCGGGAATGACATATTTGTGCATGTCACTGCCGTGCAGCAGGCCGGATTGACCACGTTGAAGGAAAATCAGCCGATTGAATATGAGCTGACCGACGGGCGCGACGGGCGCAAAAGCGCCGGAGATTTGAAGGTTTAGGCCCGCAGCAGGGTAAAGCGCCGCCCAGGCGCTTTATCAATTCCGAAAGGGAACGGGCGACCAGGCGCAGGCAAAACCATCGCCGTCGCTGTCAAGGTTCAGCGGGTCTTCCGCCGGGCCGCCACGCTGCAAGAACAGCGATTGCGCCGCATCTGCATTGGCGTATTGCGCACATGCGCGCCGCGCATCCTCACGCGAGATCTGCAAGCGACGGTAGAGCTTTTCGCCGACATTGTTGCCCGTGGCACGCGCATAGGTGGCCAGCACATCGCGGTTGACATTCACATTTGCCGGTGCAGCCGGGGCTGGGGCCGGGGCCGCTACCGGGGCAGGCGCGGGAGCCGCCACCGGTGCTGGTGCAGGGGCGGGCGCGGGTGCTGGTTGCGCGGCTGGGGCGGCTGCAACCTCGGCTTCCACAGTGGCGGCGGCACCGGGTGTTTCGCCGGGAATTGGTTCGAGCCGGCTTTCATCAATGCTGTCATCGGCGGCGAAATCTTCCACCTGTTCAAAACTGGCTGGCGGCAACTGGTTGGCGCGGTTGCCATCGGGCGGATAGGCGCTTGGCAGGCCGATTGCCGGAAAATCGGCGTTGAACCCGGCTTCCTGCCGACAGGCAGATATGCCGCCCGCAAGCCCGACCAGCAGCGCGGCTGTAAAGATTTTCCGGGTCAATGCCATGTTCCTACCACCATTTTTCGGGTTTCGCCGCATAGCCTATGGCTTTTTCCATCGTATAGGCAACATTCATCATGCCGCCTTCATCCCAGGGGCGGCCAATGATTTGCAGGCCAAGCGGCAGGTTTTCGCGGCTTTGACCGGCGGGAATGGCAATGCCGGGCAGGCCAGCCAGGTTGACCGTGACGGTGAACACATCGTTCAGATACATCTGGATCGGGTCGACATCGGCCATCTCACCCAGCCCGAAAGCGGCCGAGGGTGTGGCCGGGGTCAGGATAGCGTCAATCCCATCGTCAAACGCTGTCTCGAAGTCTTGCTTGATCAGCGTGCGCACCTTTTGGGCGCGCAGGTAATAGGCATCGTAAAACCCGGCCGAAAGCACATAAGAGCCGATCATCACGCGGCGCTGCACTTCGCGGCCAAAACCTTCGGCGCGCGTGCGCTCATACATTTCGGTAATGCCTTCGCCCGCCTTGATTTTGGCGCGATGGCCGTAGCGCACCCCATCATAGCGCGCAAGGTTGGACGAGGCTTCGGCGGGCGCAATCACGTAATAGGCGGGCAGCGCGTATTTGGTGTGCGGCAGCGAGATATCGACAATCTCTGCCCCCGCATCGCGCAGCATGGCGCGGCCCTCATCCCACAGCTTGTCAATCTCCGCGGGCATTCCATCCAGTCGGTATTCACGCGGAATGCCGATTTTCTTGCCACGGATATCGCCGGTCAGCGCGGCTTCAAAATCGGGCACGGGCAAATCGGCGCTGGTGCTGTCTTTCGCATCATGACCTGCCATCGCGCCCAGCATGATGGCGGCATCGCGCACCGATTTGGTCATCGGGCCGGCCTGATCGAGGCTGGAGGCGAAGGCGACGACACCCCAACGCGAACAGCGGCCATAGGTTGGCTTGACGCCGGTAATGCCCACAAAGGCGGCTGGCTGGCGGATGGAGCCGCCGGTATCGGTGCCGGTTGCCGCAAGGCAGCTATCGGCCGCCACCGCCGCTGCGGAGCCGCCCGAACTGCCGCCCGGTGTCAGGGCAAGATTGCTGCCGCTGCGCCGCCAGGGGCTGGTGACAGGGCCATAGGCCGAGGTTTCGTTCGAGCTGCCCATCGCAAACTCGTCCATGTTCAGCTTGCCGATCATCACGGCGCCATTGTCCCACAGGTTTTGCGTGACGGTGGATTCATAGGGCGGCTGGAAGCCCGCCAGAATGTTGGAGGCCGCCTGCGTTTGAACGCCTTTGGTGGCAAACAAATCCTTGATGCCCAGCGGAATGCCGGTCATCGCCGGGGCGTCGCCCTTGGCCAATGCGGCATCGGCCAGTTTGGCGCGTTCCTGTGCGGCCTCTTCGCACAGCACGGTCCAAGCGTTCAGCGGGGCGGCGGCTTTGGCGGCGTCAAGGCAGGCGCTGGTCAGTTCAACAGCGGTAAACTCGCCCTTGCGCAACCCGTCGCGCGCGGCGGTAATCGTCAATTTGTTCAATTCGGCCATTATTCAACCACCTTTGGCACAGCGAAAAACCCTTCGCGGGCATCGGGGGCATTGGCCAGAACATCATCGCGCTTCTCGCCGTCATCCACCATGTCGGCGCGGCGTTTCAGCGCCATTGGCGTGACCGAGGTCATCGGCTCTACGCCCGCAACATCCACCTCGTTGAGCTGTTCCATGAAGTTCAGAATGCCGGAAAGCTCGGCAGCCAGCGGGGCAAGCTGTGCGTCGCTCACCTCGATCCGGGCCAGATGCGCCACGCGGCGCGCTGTTTTTTCGTCGATTGACATGCGGTTTCCTGTCGGCGTGGGTTTTGACGTGGTTTAGCCTTAGCGCGCCAAGGGTGCAAGACGCGGATGGCGCAACAGCACAAGGATCATCCAGCCAAGCATGATGGCGTTGAGGATATGCCACATGAAATGCAGCCCGATCGGCGCAGCGGCGCAAAGCGGCGCATCGAGCGTGCGGAATGTCAGCGACAGGGCCAGTATGCCCGCGCCAATGGCCAGACCGCGTGCCGTGGCGGGGGCTTTGCGCGCCAGCAATGCGGCATAGGCAAGGATCATGGCCAGCACCGGCATATAGCTGACCGAGCCGTTGAGCGGGCCGAACAGCGCCGCCATGCCACGGCCAAGCAGCATTGCGAAGGGGATGAAGGCCAGCGTCACCACCAGCCCCAGCCACCAGGTCTGGTGCAGATACCGCGTTGTGGCGGCATATATATAGACCAGAATGAAGGCAAGGATGGGCAGAACATCGGCCAGCGCCGCCCAGCGTTGGGCAAAACCGTGAAAGGCCAGCGAGCCAAGGCCGATGATGAACAGGATCAGCGCCAGTGCGCGCGCCAGGCCATCGGGCCTTGTGCGCCGCCAGACCAGTGCTGCGGCCAGCAGAAAGGCGAGGTTGGAGACCAGGTTCAACGGCTCGGCCAGCAGGCCCGGCCCCAGCCTTTCGCAGTAATTGTCGACCTGTTCCAGCCAGTTCATCTTGGACTCCGCTTTTGTGCTGCGTCTATCATGGCCTCAAAACAAGGGAGAGTCGAAAATGAAAATTATCTGGCTGGGCCATTCGGGCTTTCGCATTGAAATTGCCGGTAAGGTGTTGCTAATCGACCCGTGGCTGGTGGGCAACCCGATGTTTGATGAAGCGCACCGCGCCGCGGCGCTGGCAGGGGTGACGCATATCCTCATCAGCCACGGGCATGGCGACCATGCGGGCAATGTCGTTGAAATTGCCCGCGAAACCGGCGCGCCGATTGTGGCTGTGTTTGAATTGGCCGAAATACTGGCCGAGATTACGGGCAATGAAGGCATTGCCATCGGGCGGGGCGGCACTGCGAAGCTGGGCGATGTTGCGCTAACGCTTGTGGCCGCCTCGCATTCATCCTCTTACCCGGATTCCGGCACACGCGGCGTGGCGGGCAGCGAATGCGGCTTCATGATCGCGGGTGAGGGGCGCAAGATCTATTTTTCGGGCGATACCGATATCATGGCCGATATGGACTGGTTCGGGGACTATCATCGCCCCGATATCGGCATTCTGTCGGCGGGCGGGGTATATACGATGGATATGGCGGCGGCGGCCTATGCGGCCAAACGGTATTTCAACTTCAAAACCCTCATCCCCTGCCATTACCGCACGTTTGACGCGCTGGAGCAGAGCGCCGACAGGCTGAAAGCCGCTCTGCCGGGCGTGGATGTCATCGAGCCGGAAGTTATGGTGCCGATCACGCTTTAGGCCGTTCCAAGGCGGCGCGGAAACGGTAGCACCTGCAGCAAGGTTGCGCCCGCGCCGCCCGCTAGCCTTGTGGTATGTTGCGGCGTTCGGCAAAGAAATCGCGCAAAAGCCGGGCGCAATCCGCTTCGGCCAGCCCGGCATAAACCTCGGGCTTATGATGCGCCTGGGGGTGTGTGTAGATGCGCGGACCGTGGTCCACCCCGCCAGATTTTGCATCATCCGCGCCATAATAAAGCCGCGCGATACGGGCGGCGGAAATGACCATCGCGCAGGCCGGGCAGGGTTCAAGCGTAACGTAGAGGTCGCATCCCACCAGCACCGGCTGGCCAAGGGCGGCGCAGGCGGCACGGATGGCCAGCACCTCGGCATGGGCGCTTGGGTCGAGCAACTCGCGCGTGCGGTTGCCCGCGCTGGCCAGCACCGCGCCATCGGGGCCGATCACCACGGCCCCCACCGGCACTTCGCCGCGCGCGGCGGCGGCGCGGGCCTCGGCAAGGGCATGGTCCATATGGCTTTGAAAGCGGCTCATAGGCACGGTATTCATGGGTTTTGGCGCCAGTGCAAGCAAATTGCCTTGGCGCGGCAGGCGGCGGGGTGTATGGGGGCGCGATGAGCAAACAGGAATATGACGGCGAGCGGATCGCCAAGCGCATGGCGCGCGCAGGCCTCGCCTCGCGCCGGGAAGCCGAACGGATGATTGCCGAAGGCCGCGTCGCGGTAAACGGCAAGACCATCGACAGCCCGGCACTGAACGTGACCAAAAGCGACAGTATCATCGTTGATGGCAAACCTTTGGCGGCAAGCGAGCCGGTGCGCGTGTGGCGCTATCACAAGCCATCGGGGCTGGTGACATCGAATGCCGACGAAAAGGGCCGCGACACGGTGTTTGACAAGCTGCCGCCCGACATGCCGCGTGTGATGAGCATCGGCCGGCTGGATCTGAACTCGGAAGGGTTGTTGCTGCTGACCAATGATGGTGATCTGAAGCGGCGGCTGGAATTGCCCTCGACGGGTTGGACACGCAAATACCGTGTGCGCGCCAATGGTTCGATCGAGGACAAGGCGCTTGCCCCGCTGCGCGCGGGCGTCACCGTTGATGGCGAGCGGTTCCAGCCGATGACCATTGATATTGACCGTGTGCAGGGCGCGAATATCTGGCTGACCGTGGCCATAAAGGAAGGCAAGAACCGCGAGATTCGCCGGGCGCTGGAATTTGTGGGGCTGAAGGTGAACCGGCTGATCCGGCTTTCCTACGGGCCGTTCCAGCTAGGCGAATTGGCGCGCGGCGCGGTTGAGGAAATCCGCCCGAAAATCTTGCGCGACCAGTTGGGGGTCGAACGGATGCCAGAGCCGGAATTGCGCGCGCAAGCCGCCAGCCGGGCCGAGGCGCAAAAAGGCCCGCGCAGCCGTGCGCGGCCCGCCAATCAAAGCGGAGCATCGCTGCGGCCAAAAGACGGGCGGCCAAAGGGCGGCAAGCGCGGCTGATATGCAGATTGTGCAGCACCCTTCGGCAAATTTTGGCCCGCGCAAGGGTGGCGCCAAGCCCGACCTGATCGTGCTGCATTACACGGGCATGGACAGCGCAGAAGCCGCGCTGGCGCGGTTATGCGACCCCGTGGCCGAGGTGTCCGCCCATTACCTGATTGCCCGCGATGGCACGGTTTTCCAACTGGTTGATGAGATGATGCGCGCCTGGCACGCGGGCGCGGGAAGCTGGGGTGCGGCTCGGGATGTGAACAGCCGGTCTATTGGCGTGGAGCTGTGCAATGCCGGTGCGCTGATCGGCTTGCCACCCTTTGCGCATAGGCAAATGCGCAGCCTTGAAGCCTTGCTCGATGAGCTGATGCAGCGCCACACCATCCCGCCGGAGCGTATTATCGGCCATTCCGATATGGCGCCGGGCCGCAAGGCCGACCCCGGCCCGGCTTTTGACTGGCGGCGGCTTGCAAAAGCGGGGCGGTCGGTTTGGGCGGCAGGCGCGCCCGGGTCGCAAGGCGACCCCAAGGATGGCGTGCCATCCTTGGCGCGATTTCATCGCGCGGCGCGCCGGTTTGGCTATTGCGCGACGGTTGCGCCAGAAACAGTATTGGCGGCCTTCCGGTTGCGCTTTGCGCCCGAACGCATTGGCCAGCCGCCAGGCCATGCGGACATTTCCCAGATCGAGGCGCTGGCACACGCCTATCCCTGCATTGACGAAGCCCGCCCCAAGGCTTAACTGGGCGCTGTGCGGATGGCTGGACGGCCGCGTGCGGGCCCGCCCGCCCGAGGAAAGTCCGGACTCCAGAAGTAAACGGCGCCGGTTAATGGCCGGCCGGGGCAACCCGAGGGATAGCGCCACAGAGAACAGACCGCCCCAAGGCTTTGGGGTAAGGGTGAAACGGTGGGGTAAGAGCCCACCGCCGCGCTGGTAACAGGGCGGGCAGGGCAAGCCCCGCCGGGAGCAAGGCCAAATAGGAACCACGCGGGCACATGCCCGGCGCACTTCAGCCAGTGGTTCGGGTTGGCTGCTAAAGCCATCTGGCAACAGGTGGCATAGATGAATGGTCGTCACCTTGCGCAAGCAAGGCACAAAATCCGGCTTACAGGCCATCCGCACATTTTCAGCTTGGTTTCACCGACCAGCGGGCTGCCAGATCATCCAGCCCCGCGCGGATAATCTCGGCCACAACATCCATGTCCACATCGGCCAGTTTGTTGATGTAAAGGCAGGATTTTCCGATTTTATGTTTGCCGAGCCGGGTGAGCATATCGCCCAGTCTGGCATAACCCGGCAGGATATACAGAACCAAATTTGCCTTGCGCGGGCTGAAGCCGGTGGCAAGGCTGGTGCCGGAATGGCCGGTTTCATAGACATAATCATAGCTGCCATAGCCCACCATTGTCGGCCCCCACATTTGCGGGGTATAGCCGGTTACCTTGCGAAACAGCGCATCCAGCGCCAGCCCGTCGGCGCGCCGGGTCGGGTGGGGGATGTCGTTCAGAAATTCCGCAACTGAAACTTCGGTGGGTCTGGTCTTGTTTTCTGCCATAGGCTTCGCTCCTAAAACTCGACAATGGCGAATACCGCGCGGTGGTCCGATGGCCAGGGTTCGATGATGATATCGCTGCGAATGCCCGGCTCGCCCACAATCGCCGCCTCGCGCACGGTTACAGGCCGGTCAGTCGCGCCGCGCACAAAGATATAGTCGATGCGGTCGTGGTGGTCCTCGGGGTCATCCTCGGTTGTCCAGCGCGGGGTCCAGGTAAAGGCGGGCTTTTCCAGCGGGTCGGGCCAGATGGCGCGGTAGGCATCTACAAAGCCGGCATCGGCCAGCCGCTGGGTTGTGGGCCACTGCACAGCCAGCGGGTGCAGACCGGCTTCGACCGTCGCCTCGGTCCAATCCAGCGCCGATGGCTCGCCGAAATCGCCGGTGATGATGATAATGGCATCGCCCGGTTTGGTGAAATCGGCAAAGAGCAGGTCCAGCGCCGGGCTGCGGGTGCGGGTGGCCCATTTGATCAGCTCGGGTTCGGTGTTTACAAAGGGCGCGGGGCCATATTCGATGCCCAGCGCCTGATAGGGCTGGTAGGGTTCGTCATCGAGCTGGATGTTGAACAGCCAGATTTCGGTGCCGTTCACATCAATCTGCACCCCAAGGTCGTTGTTGCTTTGCCCGATAATCGGATAGCGGCTTATGACAGCATTTGACCAGAGCGCCACGTTTTCCTGTGTTTGCTCGTAATAGTAATAGCCCAGCTCTGCGGCCAGCACGGCAGCAGCCGAGGCGCCATCGGCCGGGCAATATTCGGCCTCGCAAATTTCGCTGATCAGCCGTGTTTCCTGCAGGCCGACAATATCGGGATCCATTGCGCGGATCACGGCAAGCGTTTCATCGACGGGTTTGCCATCGCTCGCGCCGCCCCCGAAAATGTTGAATGACATGATGCTCAGCGTTTCCGCCTGCAGCGGGGCCGCCAGGGCGCAAAGCACAAGTCCAAGCAATTTCTGCCGCATAAATTCAGCTCCCAACACAGGTTTCGGGCAAAACCTAGCACGAAAAACCGCAACCACACGGAATTTTTGAAACTTCGCGCGCGGGCTGCGAAAATCTGGCTGCACTACATATAGTGGGTGGGGGTGAAGGAACCGCAATACCTGCCATATCCCCCAATTTGCCCATGTTTTTTATGCTTGGTGGGGCAAAATGTCATTGATTTCCATGAAATGTTACGCTACTCCAAACCTATCAAGAGGTTCGGGATACGACATAAGGCCAAAGGCCACAAACCAGAGCAGGTTTCATACAGGCCCCGCATTTCTTGAGATGAGATCCGACGCGACGTGAGCAGACACGCAAGTGGCGCGCAGTCGGGCAGGGCCCGAACGGGACAGTCGGCGGATCGTGCTAGCAGTCACGATCCGCCGTTTCCGTTTAGGGGGCGGTAACAGGAGCATGAGACGTGGAGCTACGTTTCAGAGGCGAGTCAGTCCACCGGGTGGACGCCAAGGGCCGTGTTTCGGTTCCGGCGTCCTTTCGGCGTGTGCTTGAGCTTGGCGATCCTGACTGGGTTGAGGGCGGCAACCCCAGCTTTGTGTTGATCTACGGGCTTGATGGCACCACTTGCCTGAATGGTTATACCAAGCGCGAGGCCGACAGGCTTGGCGAGAAAATCGCCAATATGCCCTATGGCACCATGCGCAAGCGGATGGAGCGGCGGTTGATGACGCAATCGGCCTATCTTACGCTGGATGACAATGGCCGCTTTGTGCTGTCGCAGGCCTTGCGCGACCAGTTCGGCATTACCGACGAGGCGAAATTCGCCGGGATGAACGAGAAATTCGAAATCTGGACGCCAGCAGCCTTCGAGGCTGATCAGGCGCTGCTCGATGCCGAGGATGATGCCCAAGGCATTAACCTGCTCGAGGCGTTGAACGCGCCGCGGCAGGGGGTTTAGCCATGTCGGCGCCAGCACATGTGCCGGTGCTGCTGGCCCCGCTTTTGGCGCAGGTTGCACCCGTCGGCGGTGTCTGGCTTGACGGCACCTTCGGTGCGGGCGGCTACAGTGCCGGGCTGATCGCGGCGGGCGCTGAGCATGTGATCGGCGTTGACCGTGACCCCGATGCGCAAGCGGCAGGCGATGCGCTGGCCGCCGCAAGGCCCGGTAAATTCACATTCGTGGCCGGCGAATTTGGCGAGCTTGCCGATATCGCAGCCGCACAGGGCCACAGCGCGCTGGCGGGCATTGTGCTGGATATCGGCGTCTCCTCCATGCAGATCGACCAGGCTGCGCGCGGCTTTTCCTTTGCCAAGCCCGGCCCCCTGGATATGCGCATGGCGCAATCGGGGCCGAGTGCTGCCGATGTGGTGAATACCGCACCCGAAGCCGCATTGGCCGATATTCTGTTCCAGTTTGGTGAAGAACGCGCCAGCCGCCGCATTGCGCGTGCCATTGTCGAGGCGCGCGCGCTTGCGCCGATCACCACGACCGAGGCTTTGGCCGAGATCGTCTCCAAATGCCTGCCGCGCCCCAAAAAGGGCCAGATCCACCCCGCTACCCGCAGCTTTCAGGCCTTGCGGATTGCCGTGAATGACGAGCTTGGGCAATTGGCCAAGGGGCTTGAAGCTGCTGAATCCATCCTCGCCCCCGGTGGCTTGCTGGCGGTTGTGACCTTTCATTCGCTGGAGGATCGCATGGTGAAACGCTTCATGGCGGGCGGTGCCGATGATGGCACCAGGGTCAATCGTTACGCGCCCGCCGGCCAACACACAGCACTGCGCTGGGACAGGGTGACGCGCAAGGCGATTACGGCCGATGAGGATGAATGCGCCGCCAACCCGCGCGCGCGCTCGGCCCGGCTGCGCGTGGCCCGGCGGCTGGAAGGCGATGCAAGGCCGGTCGATGCCCGCGTGCTTGGCGCACCACGTTTTGATGTTGGGGGGATTTGGGCGTGAAGAACCTGCTTTACCTTTGCGCGCTGGCGCTTGTGCTGATCTTCGCCACATGGGCCTATCAGGTGAATTACCGCACGAAATCGGAAATGGATTATGTCAGCACGTTGCAGCGCGAAATCGCGCAGGAACGCCAGACATTGGCCGTTTTGCGCGCCGAATGGGCCTATCTGAACCGCCCCGAGCGTTTGCGCGTGCTGGTGGAGATGAACTTTGCCGATCTGCGCCTGATGCCGCTGCATTCCGACCATTTCGCCGCGATTGGCGATGTGGCCATGCCGCGCCCGCCCATCCCCGATGACATTGACGGGATGATCAGCGATATGGTCGATACCGCCGCGCACGAGGCTGACATGAATGGAGACGAGCCATGATCCGCCGGCCGCTGCGCCCGCTGGCCCGCATTTTGCGCGCCCGCATCAGGGGCGAAGACCCCGACAAGATTGAAGCCGAAGCCCGCGCCGCGCGGATGCGCAGCTTGCGGGCCGCTGAAAAGCGCCGTGCGGAATTGCGGCTTTGGTTTCTGGCGGCAGTGTTTCTGGCGGCGTTCTTTACGGTCGGCGGCAAAATGTTCGTGCTGGCCACAACCGAGGCGGTCGAGCCGGTGGCCAGCGTCAACACCTCGCCCATTGTGAACCAGCGCGCCGATATTGTAGACCGCAACGGCGCAATTCTGGCAACCAACCTTGCCACCGCCTCGCTTTATGCCAATCCGCAAGAGATGATCGACCGGGTGGCCGCCGCCGAGGGGCTGGCGCAGATTTTCCCCGATCTCGATGCGGCCGATCTGCTGCGGCAGTTCTCCGGCACGCGCAAGTTCATCTGGGTCCGGCGCAAAATGTCGCCAGAGCAGCAGCAGGCAGTGTATGATCTGGGCGAGCCGGGATTGCAATTTGGCCCGCGCGAGCTGCGCCTGTATCCCAATGGCGCCTTTGCCGCACATATTCTGGGCGGCACGAGCTTTGGGCGCGAAGGTGTCTATGCCGCCGAGGTGATCGGCACGGCAGGTGTGGAACTGGCCTTTGATTCCTATTTGCGCGACCCGGCCAACCAGGGCGCGCCATTGCGCCTTTCGCTGGACATGCCGGTGCAGGCCGCGATGGAGCAGGTGCTTGCCGGCGGCATGGCGCTGATGAATGCACGCGCTGCAACCTCGGTGCTGATGGAGGTGGATACCGGCCGGATCGTCGCAATGGCCAGCCTGCCGGATTTTGACCCCAACCACCGCCCATTGCCGCCCACATCGGGGGACCCGGCCGACAGCCCGCTTTTCAGCCGTGCCGTGCAGGGCCGCTACGAGCTAGGCTCGACCTTCAAGATATTTGTCGCGGCGCAGGCGTTGGAAAGCGGGTATGCCACGCCCGATACCATGATTGATACTTCGGGCCCGCTGGTCTGGGGCCGGTTTCGTATCCGCGATTTTCACGATTACGGCCCAAGCCTGAGCCTTCGGGATGTGATCGTGCAATCGTCCAATATCGGCGCTGCGCGCTTGGCCGCAGCAATGGGGGCCGAAGCGCAGCAGGCATTTCTGGCGAAGCTGGGTCTGCTCGATCCACTTGAGCTGAATTTGCCGGAATCCACTCATTCGCGCCCGCTTACCCCGCCGAACTGGTCCGAGCTTTCAACCATGACCGTCTCTTACGGCCACGGTATTGCGGTTACACCGCTGCACCTTGCCGCCGCCTATTCCAGCCTGGTGAATGGCGGGCTGCGTGTGCGCCCCAGCCTGCTGATGGACAGCCCCCTGCCCACCGAGGCCGATCGTGTCATCTCGCCCCAGACATCGGCCAGCATTCGTGAAATGCTGCGCGCGGTCGTCTCGCGCGGCACCGCATCGCTGGGCGATGTCGAGGGCTATGAGGTGGGTGGCAAGACCGGCACCGCCGATAAGCCCGATCCGCAGGGCGGCTATTATGATTCCCGCGTAATCGCCACTTTCGCGGCGGCCTTTCCTATGTCAAACCCGCGCTATGTGCTGATCGTCACGCTTGACGAGCCCGAGGACACGACAGGAACCGAGCCGCGCCGCACCGCGGGTTGGACATCTGTGCCGGTTGGCGCAGAGATTATTCGCCGGATTGCACCGCTTATGGGGATGCGTCCAAACTATTCAGAACTGGCGCCGGTTGTGTTGGCGTCGCAATAGAACGTGGCAAAATGGACAGACCAACCCGGTCCTTGGCAGACCTGCAACTTGGCGACATGGTCCGCCCTCTGGGTGCGGTGGAAAGCCTTGCGCTAAGCGGCATTTCGGTTGACAGCCGCACAACAAAACCCGGCCATCTTTTTGCCGCGATGCCCGGCACCAACGCGCATGGCGCGACATTTGCAAGTTTCGCGCTGCGCATGGGCGCGGTTGCGGTGCTGACCGATGCCGAGGGCGTGGCACTGCTGGAACAGGAGTTTGGCAGCCTGCCCGCGCCGGTTCTGCTGGCCGAAAACCCCCGCCGGGCACTGGCGGTTGCGGCGGCCAACTGGTTTGGCGCCCAGCCTGAAACGATTGTCGCGGTGACCGGCACAAATGGCAAAACCTCGGTTTCGACCTTTGCGCGGCAAATATTCGAGGCTTTGGGCGAGGCGGCGGTCAATTTCGGCACGACCGGGGTTGAGGGCGCCGTGGTGGCGGCGCTGTCGCATACCACGCCCGAACCGCTGACCCTGCATAAACTGCTGGCCGATCTGGCCGCACAGCAGGTTAGCCACGCGGCGATGGAAGCGTCGAGCCACGGGCTGGCGCAAGAACGCCTTTCCGCCGTGCGGCTGCGCGCGGCCGCCTTCAGCAACCTTACCCGCGACCATCTGGATTATCATCCCGATGTTGAAAGCTATTTCGCCGCCAAGGCCCTGCTGTTCAGCCAGGTCTTGCCGCAAGACGGCACTGCCGTGATCAATATGGACGATCCGTTCGGCGCGCGCATGGCCGAAGTTGCAAGCGCGCGTGGGCAGAGGATTATCCGCGTCGGGCGCGACCCTGCCGCCGATCTGCGCATTCGCGCCACACGGTTTGACGCCGACGGGCAGGATTTGCGCTTTGACTGGCGGGGTGAAAGCCAGGTTGTGCGGCTGGCGCTGATCGGCGGTTTTCAGGCGGGCAATGCGCTGCTGGCCGCGGGCCTGGCCATAGGCTGCGGGGCGGCGCCCGAAGCTGTCTTTGCCGCCCTGCCCAAACTCGCCACCGTGCGCGGGCGTATGCAGCTTGCCGCAACGCGCGGCAATGGCGCGAAGGTGTTCGTCGACTATGCCCACACGCCCGACGCGCTGCAAACCGCGCTGACCGCGCTGCGCCCGCATGTATTGGGGCGGCTCATTGCGGTGTTTGGCGCGGGCGGTGACCGCGACCGTGGCAAGCGCCCGCTGATGGGTGCGGCCGCGGCCAATTATGCCGATCTTGTTTTTGTGACCGACGATAACCCCCGCACCGAAAATGCGGCCAGCATTCGCGCCGCCGTTCTGGCCGGTTGCCCCGAAGGTATCGAGGTTGGCGACCGGGCCGAGGCGATCTTGCGCGCCATTGATGCAGCCCAACCCGGTGATGCCGTGCTGATTGCCGGTAAAGGCCATGAAAGCGGGCAGATCGTCGGGCGCGATATTTTACCCTTTGATGATGTCGAGCAGGCGAGCATGGCCACCAAGGCGCTCGACGGGCTGGGCCTGTGAACTGGCTTTGGACAGGGGCCGAGCTTGCCGCCGCCACAGGCGCGCCCGTGGCGGTTGCCGGCGTTGCCGGTGTTTCGATTGACACGCGCAGCCTGAAGCCGGGCGACCTGTTTGTGGCCCTGCTCGACCAGCGCGACGGGCATGACTTTGTGGCCGATGCGCTCGACAAGGGGGCCGCCGCAGCACTTGTGGCGCGCGCGCTTCCCGGTGTCGCGCCCGAAAGGCTGATCATCGTGCCCGACCCGCTGGCCGCGCTGGGCCAGATGGCGAAAGCCGCGCGCGCGCGGTCTGCGGCAAGGGTGGTTGCAGTCACCGGCTCGGTTGGCAAAACCGGCACAAAAGACATGCTGCGCATGATCTTTGCCGATCAGGGCCAGGTTCATGCCGCCGAAAAGAGCTATAACAACCATTGGGGTGTGCCGCTGACCCTTGCGCGATTGCCGCGCGAGGCCGCTTTTGCCGTGATCGAGCTTGGCATGAACCACCCCGGAGAGATTGCCCCGCTCGCCCGGCTTGCCCGCCCGCATGTGGCGCTGATCACCACGGTTGCCGCCGTCCATGCTGGCGCATTTGCATCCGTCGCGGAGATTGCCGATGAGAAGGCCGCAATTTTCGAGGGGCTCGTGCCCGGCGGCATTGCCGTTCTGCCCGCCGATAACGCGCATTTCGAGCGGCTTTTTGCGGTTGCGCAGCGCCATGCGGGTAACATTGTAACTTTTGGCAGGGCAGATGCAGCAACCTTCCAGCAAATAGAGGCCCGCCCCGGCCCGACGGCGACGGTTATCAATGCGCGCGGGCCCGAGGGGCCGTTTCTGTTCAAACTTGGCGCGCCGGGGCTGCATCTGGCGATGAATGCGCTTGGCGCGCTGACCGCCGCGCAGGCCGCCGGGGCCGATCTTGCGCGCGCCGCCCTCAGCCTTGCCGCCTGGCGCGCCCCCGCGGGGCGCGGCGCGCGGCTTGGCATTGCCCTTGGCCCCAGCGGAATGGACGGGCGGATAACCCTGATTGACGAAAGCTATAATGCCAATCCGGCAAGCATGGGCGCGGCGCTGGATCTGCTGACCCTGTGCCCCGTTGAAGATGGCATCGGCCGTGTCGCCGCCGGGCGGCGCATTGCCATTCTGGGCGATATGCTGGAGCTGGGCGATGCAGAACTGGCGCTTCACGCCGCGCTGGCCAGCCATGCGGCGCTGGACCGTATCAGCATCATCCACTGTGTCGGTTCGCGCATGAAGGCGCTGCACGAGGCACTTCCGGGCAATAAACGCGGCCAATGGTTTGAAACCTCTCAGGCCTGTGCGGCAATGGCTGCAAAGCTTCTGGATGCTGGCGATGTCGTCATGGTCAAAGGCTCGCTTGGCGCGGCCATGCGCCATGTGGTTGACGCGATCAAGAATTTGGGCGAAAGCAGCCCGCTGGAGCAAAGCGAAGGGGCGTAAATGCTGTATTGGCTCAAAGACCTGTCGAATATCGGGGATCTATTCAATCTCTTCACCTATATCTCGTTTCGTGCGGGGGGCGCATTTCTGACCGCGCTGATCATCAGCTTCACCTTTGGTCAGCCAATGATCAACTGGTTGAAAAAGAAGCAGAAAACCGGCCAGCCAATACGCGATGACGGGCCGGAAAGCCATATATTGCAAAAGGCGGGCACACCCACGATGGGGGGCGCGCTGATCCTGCTGTCCTTGCTGGTGTCCACGCTGTTATGGGCGCGGCCCGACAATGGCTATATCTGGCTGGTTCTCTTTGTCACTGCCGGCTTTGGCCTTATCGGCTTTGCCGATGACTATGCCAAGGTGACGCGGCAAAACACAAAAGGTGTGTCTGGCAGGCTGCGCATGGGCATCGGTGCGATTGTGGCGATCATTGCCAGCATCTGGGCCATGTATTTGCAGCCGCCCGAACTGTCGGGCTATCTTGCGTTCCCGATTTTCAAGAACGCATTGTTGTATCTGGGATATTTCTTTGTGCCCTTCGCGATGATCGTGATTTTGGGCGCGGCAAATGCCGTGAACATGACCGACGGGCTGGACGGGCTGGCCATTATGCCGGTGATGATCGCAGGCGGCTCGCTTGGCGTTATCGCCTATGTGGTTGGCCGCACGGATTTTACCGAATATCTGGAGGTGCATTACGTGTCCGGCACCTCGGAGATAGCCATTTTCGCAGCGGCGCTTATCGGCGCGGGGCTTGGCTTTCTGTGGTATAATGCACCGCCCGCGGCCGTGTTCATGGGCGATACCGGCAGCCTTGCCCTTGGCGGCGCGCTCGGCGCGATTGCCGTGGCCACCAAGCACGAAATCGTGCTGGCGGTTATCGGCGGGCTGTTCGTGGTTGAAGCGATGTCGGTGATCATACAGGTGTTCTACTTCAAGCGCACCGGCAAACGCGTGTTCCTGATGGCCCCGATTCACCACCATTTCGAGAAAAAGGGCTGGGGCGAGGCGCAGATCGTCATCCGCTTCTGGATCATCTCTGTTATTCTGGCGCTGATCGGGCTGGCAACGCTGAAGCTGCGTTGAGGCGCAAGGCCAATCCAGACGACTGCGCCGCCCCGGACCTGATCCGGGGCCTCCTGATTGCAAGCGCAGAGGCCCCGGATCAGGTCCGGGGCGGCGTGGTGCGCGTGGGTCGCGGCAGAATGCGCGCACGACCGCACCCTGTGCCTTGCCAGCTTGCCACGTTCCGCGCTAGGTGGTGATGTCATCAAAAAGGCTACAGCTATGATCCCCGTTGTCGCATATGCCAACCGCAAGGTCGCCGTGCTTGGGCTGGCGCGTTCGGGCCTTGCCGCAGCGCGCGCACTGGTTGCGGGTGGGGCCGAGGTGCTGGCCTGGGATGATGGCGAGGCGGCGCGCGGCACGGCGGATGCGGCTGGCATTCCGCTGGCCGATCTGCGCCGTGCCGACTGGTCCGAGATTGCGGCGCTGATTGTCAGCCCCGGCATTGCGCATCTCTACCCGGCACCGCACCCGATCATTGCCACCGCAATGGCTGCCGGTGTGCCGGTCGACAATGATATCGGCCTGTTTTTCGCCTCGTTCGGGGGGGCGGACTGGGCGAAGCTGGAATCTGTGCCGCGCGTGGTGGCTGTGACCGGCTCCAACGGCAAATCGACCGTGACGGCGCTGATCCACCATATACTGGAGCGCAATAACCTTCCCTGCCAGATGGGTGGCAATATCGGGCGCGCTGTATTCGACCTTGAACCGGCGCATGATGGCGAGGTGATCGTGCTGGAACTTTCGAGCTACCAGACCGAGCTTGCCCGCGCGTTGACACCGGACATTGCCGTGTTCACCAACCTCACCCCCGATCATCTGGACAGGCATGGCGGGCAGGGGGGGTATTTTGCCGCCAAGCGCCGCCTGTTTGCCGAAGGCGGGCCGGACCGTGCCATTGTGGGTGTCGACGAGGCCGAAGGCCGGATGCTTGCCAACCAGATTGCCCTTGCGCCCGAGGATGACCGGCTGATCCGCGTATCATCGAGCGGCAAGCTTGGCGGGCCGGGCTGGTATGTGCTGGCCCGCAAGGGGTTCTTGGCCGAATGGCGCAGAAACAAACAGATGGCCAGCATTGATTTGCGCGGCTTTGCAGGGCTGCCCGGCGCGCATAACCACCAGAACGCCGCCGCCGCCTATGCCGCCTGCCGCGCGCTTGGCCTTGGCCCGCGCCAGATAGAGCCGGCCTTGGCAAGCTTTGCCGCATTGCCGCATCGTTGCCAGTTGCTGGGCGAAGTGGAGGGCGTGCGCATCATCAATGATTCAAAGGCCACCAACGCCGACAGCACCGCCTATGCGCTGGCCGCGTTCAAGAATATCCGCTGGATTGCGGGCGGGCAGGCGAAAGCGGGGGGGATAACATCGCTTGCGCCGTATTTTGGCAATGTCACCAAGGCTTACCTGATCGGCGATGCGCAGGCCGAATTTGCCGCAACGCTTGGCGATCATCCGCATGAGTGTTGCGAAACGCTGGCCAATGCCGTGGCCAAAGCCCTGGCCGAGGCGGCACCGGGCGATGTGCTTTTGCTTTCACCCGCATGTGCCAGTTTCGACCAGTTTTCCAGCTTTGAAGACCGCGGTGCGCAGTTTGCCGCACTTTGTGGGCTTGCGCTGACATCGTAACACTGGCCAGTGCGGTTTTTTCGCGCTAGACTCCGCTCTACGAATGACCGGGCAAACCGGCGGCGTTACATGAGGATGAGCAGCCCCATGACCGAAATGGTTTTCAATACCGTGGCAACACGGCATGACGAAGCGATTCTATCGCGCTGGTGGCGCACGATGGACCGTTGGACCCTGGGCTTTGTGCTGGTGCTTTTTGTGATCGGCGTGTTGCTGGGGCTTGCGGCATCGCCCCCCCTGGCCGAACGCAACGGGCTTGAAGCGTTTTACTACGTGAAGCGGCAGGTTGCCTTTGGCCTGCTCGGGCTGGGCGCGATGGTGGTGATTTCGACATTTTCACCGCAACGGCTGCGCCGCCTTATGGTGCTGGGGTTTGTCGCGGTCTTTCTGTCGCTCCTGATCCTGCCGTTTGCCGGCACCGATTATGGCAAGGGCGCAACGCGCTGGTTCTCGCTGGGTATCGTTTCCTTGCAGCCCTCCGAATTTGTGAAGCCCGCCTTCATCGTGCTTTCGGCCTGGCTGATGGCCGGGTCGAGCGATCTGAACGGCCCGCCGGGGCGGATGCTGTCGTTTTTCGTGGCGATCACTCTGGCGCTGCTGCTGGCCTTGCAGCCCGATTTCGGGCAGGCGGGGCTGATCATGGCCGCCTGGGGGATGATGTATTTCGTCTCTGGTGCGCCGGTGCGCCTGCTGATCGTGCTTGGTGGCATGGCCGGGGGCGCGGGCTGGACAGCCTATACGTTTTCCGAACATTTCGCCCGCCGCATAGATGGTTTCCTTGCCTCGGAGCTTGACCCGACCACGCAGCTTGGCTTTGCGACCAACGCCATTCAGGAAGGCGGCCTGCTTGGCGTGGGCGCTGGCGCGGGCAGCGTGAAATGGTCACTTCCCGACGCGCATACCGATTTCATCATTGCCGTGGCCGCCGAGGAATATGGCGTGCTGGTCTGCCTGCTGATTGTCGGCCTGTTTGCGGCGATCGTCGTGCGCTCTATCCTGCGCCTGCTGCGCGAGCGCGACGCCTTCGTGCGCCTTGCCGGGGTGGGGCTGGCGGCGCTTCTGGCATTTCAGGCGCTGATCAATCTTGGCGTTGCCGTGCGGCTTTTGCCGGCAAAGGGCATGACATTGCCGTTCATCTCCTATGGCGGTTCATCCGCGCTGGCCACGGGCATCATGATGGGGTGCCTGCTGGCGCTGACCCGCCGCCGCCCGCAAGATGACCTGGCCGATGTTCTGGGCCGGGGCCGGTAATATGGCGCGCCTGGTGGTAATTGCGGCCGGTGGCACCGGCGGGCATATGTTTCCTGCACAGGCGCTGGCCGAAGAATTGCTGGCGCGCGGCTGGCAGGTGAAACTGTCAACCGATGCGCGCGGTGCGCGTTATGCAAGCGGCTTTCCCGATGCCGTTGCGCGCGAGGTGGTCAAATCGGCCACGACGGCGCGGGGCGGCCTGCTTGGCAAGGCGCTGGTGGTGCCGCGCATTCTGGCAGGCGCCTGGGCTGCGCGGCGCTCGTTCAAGCGCAACCGGCCCGATATTGTCATCGGTTTTGGCGGCTATCCGGCAGTTCCGGCCATGCTGGCCGCCTGGGCCTTGCGCCTGCCACGCATGATACATGAGCAAAACGGTGTGCTTGGCCGGGTGAACACAGTCTTTGCACCGCGTGTTTCGGCCGTGGCCTGCGGCACCTGGCCAACCAGCCTGCCCAAGGGCGTGGCGGGGGTGAATATCGGCAACCCCGTGCGCGCCGCCATCAAGGCCAAGGCCGGCGCCGCCTATATTCCGCCGGGCGACTATCCGATGTCGCTGCTGATGCTGGGGGGCAGTCAGGGTGCGCGCATTCTGTCGCAGATCGTGCCCACCGCGCTGGCCAGCCTGCCCGAAGACCTGCGCAGCCGTATCCGCATCGCCCATCAGGCCCGCCCCGAGGACGAGGAGGCGGTTGTCGCCGCCTATGCCGCTGCGGGTATCAAGGCCGAGGTCAAGCCGTTCTTTAGCGACATCCCGACCCGTATGAGCGAGGCACAACTGGTCATTTCGCGCGCCGGTGCCTCGAGCCTTGCCGACCTGTCGGTGATCGGCCGCCCGGCAATTCTGGTGCCTTTTGCCGCCGCAACGGGCGATCATCAATCCGCCAATGCCGCGCCGTTTGTCGCCGCGGGTGCGGCGATTGTTCTGGCAGAGACGGCGTTGACAGCCGATACGCTTATGCAGCATATCCGCGATATTCTTGCCGATGAGGGCCGCGCCAAGGCGATGGCGGCGGCGGCATTGGCGCTTGGCCAGCCCGAGGCCGCAACCCAATTGGCCGATCTGGTAGAATCGACCGCGACCCAGGAGCAGCCATGAACGCCCATACGCGCCTGCCGCAAGATATTGGCCCCATCCATTTTGTCGGCATTGGCGGCATTGGCATGTCGGGCATTGCCGAGGTGCTTTTGAACCACGGCTACCAGGTTCAGGGCTCGGATCTGCGCGCCACGCCGATTACCCAGCGCCTGACAGAAAAGGGCGCCGAAATTTTCATTGGCCAGCGTGCCGAAAATCTGGCCGGTGCTGCGGTTGTGGTCATTTCATCGGCCATCAAACGCGGCAACCCAGAGCTGGATACCGCCCGCGCCCAGGGCATTCCCGTTGTGCGCCGCGCCGAAATGCTGGCCGAGCTGATGCGCCTGAAATCCAATGTTGCCGTTGCGGGCACGCATGGCAAAACCACAACCACATCGCTTGTGGCAGCGCTTTTGGTCGGCGGCGGGCTCGACCCGACGGTCATCAATGGTGGCATCATCCATGCCTATGGCTCCAATGCGCGCATGGGCACGGGCGATTGGATGGTGGTAGAGGCGGATGAGAGCGACGGCACCTTCAACCGCCTGCCTGCCACCATTGCGATCGTCACGAATATCGACCCAGAACACCTCGACCATTACGGCAGCTTTGATGCGATCCGCGAGGCGTTCCATACCTTTGTGTCGAACATCCCCTTTTATGGTGCCGCGATCTGCTGCATCGACCATGCCGAGGTGCAGGCGCTTGTGGGCCGCATCACCGACCGCCGTGTCATCACCTATGGCCGGAACCCGCAGGCCGATGTGCGCATCGAAAACCTGCATTACATTGCCGGGCAGGCGCATTTTGATGTGGGCTTTACCGACGAGGGCCGCCGCCTTGAAGGGCTGGTGTTGCCGATGCCGGGCGACCATAACGTGCTGAACGCCGCCGCCGCCATTGCCGCCGCGCGCCAGCTTGGCGTTACGGATGATGAAATTCGCAGCGCCCTTAGGGCGTTTGGCGGGGTGAACCGCCGCTTCACCCGTGTGGGCGAATGGAACGGTGTGGCGATCATCGATGATTACGGCCATCACCCTGTTGAAATTGCCGCCGTGCTGCGCGCCGCGCGCCAGGCTTGCGAGGGGCGGGTCATCGCCATACACCAACCCCACCGCTATTCGCGCCTGCATGATTTGTTCGACGATTTCTGCAATGCGTTCAACGAGGCCGATACCGTGGTCATTGCCGATGTCTATGCCGCGGGCGAAGACCCGATCGACGGCGCCGACCGCGACGGGCTTGTCGCCGGCTTGCGCCGCCACGGACACCGCGATGCGCGCGCCGTGGAAACAGAGGCCGACCTGCCCGCGCTGGTGCGCGACAGCACGAAACCGGGCGATATGGTGGTGTTTCTGGGGGCGGGGAGCATTACCGCATGGGCGCATAACCTGCCCGCTGCACTGGAAAAATGAGCTGGGCGGGATATGCCGCGCTGGCTTGGTCGATCTCGGCCAATGTGCTGGCCGTGCTGCCCCATAGCTGGAACCGACCGGGCGCCTATACCCTCATCGCCTGCATTCTGCCCATTTCCATTGGCCTTGCCTATGCCCATCACTGGGGCTGGGCGCTGGGGTTTTTTATGCTGACGCTGTTTCAGTTGCGGCTATTGCTGCGGCATTGGTGGCGCAAATGGCGCGCAACGCGCCGCAGCGCACAAAACTGAAGGGCCGGGTGCTTCCCCCGGCCCTTTGGCGAGTTCAAATTGCCGATCAGTCGACTGCGGATGAGGCCATTTTAGGGCGCAATGTATCTGTGCCGCTGGTTCCTGATATGGGGTGGTTTCATGACGGTTGCGCTGGATGGGGCGCAGTGGAGCGGGTAAACTTGCACACCCACTTTCCCTTGCGCATCAAATCGGGTTAAACCTGCTGCAAACACAACCGATCTGCGGATATTGATGACGACCTACGCCCCATTCCTTGCCCTTGGCTGGCTTCTGGCGCTCAATCTCACCTCGATGATTGCCGGGCCCTATTTCAACCGGGTGCTGTTTTACATCTTCTTTCTGTCACTTGGCCCTGTCGGCTATGTGCTGGGGCAGGCCTATGGCGGTTTGGTGCTGGCGATATTTTATTTCATCGTTGCCTGGCAGTTGCGCAATGTGCTGCGCTATATGGGCCGCATGATTGGCCGCGCGCTTGGCATGGATTTTCCGCCCGAACTGGATGACGCGGAAGCCCGCGCCCGCTGGCAGCGCCACAGATGATTGAAAACCTGCCCCAAACGCGTGGTCGCCTGCTGGCCAACCGCCCGCTGGCCGATCTGAGCTGGCTGCGCGTGGGCGGGCCGGCCGAGGTGCTGTTCACCCCCGCAGACGAGGATGATCTGGCGCAGTTTCTGGCCGCCTTGTCTGGCGAAATTCCGGTCTTTGCCATTGGTGTCTGCTCGAACCTGATCATCCGGTCGGGCGGTATCAAAGGCGTGGTCATCCGGCTTGCGCGCGGTTTCAACGGGGTCGAGATTTTGCCCGATGGCCGCATTCGCGCGGGCGCTGCCGCGCTTGATGCGATGGTCGCCAAACGCGCCGCCGAGGCGGGGTATGACCTTGCCTTTCTGCGCACGATCCCCGGCACAATCGGCGGGGCGGTGGCCATGAATGCGGGCTGTTATGGCAGCTATATGGCCGATATCTGCGAAAGCATCCGCGTGGTGCTGCGCACTGGCGAGCGGTGCGACATTCCAGCGGCGCGGCTCGATTTCGGCTATCGCCATGCCGACCTGCCCGAAGGGGCGGTGGTTGTGTCGGCCCTGCTTCGCGCACCCAAAGGCGCGCCCGCCGCCATTGTGGCAAAAATGGAGGCCGCATTGGAAAGCCGCGCCGCCACCCAGCCGGTTGAAGACCGCTCCTGCGGGTCGACTTTCCGCAACCCTGCCGGGTTTTCCTCTACCGGGCAGGCCGATGATGTGCATGATTTGAAGGCATGGAAGCTGATTGACGATGCCGGTTTGCGCGGATTTACGCTTGGCGGCGCACAAATGTCGCCCAAACACCCGAATTTCCTGATAAACGCAAATAGCGCCACCCCCGAAGATTTGGAAAATTTGGGCGAATTGGTGCGAAAAAAGGTTTTCGATTCAAGCGGTATCACGTTACAGTGGGAAATAAGGCGCGTCGGAGAACGCGTTTTATAAAACGAACACCCCAATAAGCCGCAAAGGCATGGGGGCTAGAGGCGGTGATGTCGAGCAGGACAGCAAACCGCATCGCAGTGCTAATGGGTGGCTTTTCGGCTGAACGCGCCGTTTCGCTGTCATCCGGCAAGGAATGTGCCGCCGCACTGCGGGGCGAAGGGTATGAGGTCGTCGAGATTGACGCTGGCAATGATTTGCCCGCGCAATTGGCCCATGCCAAACCCGATGTCGCCTTTAACGCGCTGCATGGCCGTTGGGGCGAAGATGGCTGCGTGCAGGGCCTGCTGGAATGGCTGCGCATTCCTTACACGCATTCCGGCGTTCTGGCCTCGGCGCTGGCAATGGACAAGGCGCGCAGCAAGGCGGTGTATCGCCGGGTGGGCCTGCCGGTGGCCGAAAGCCTGCTGGTGCCCGCTGCCGCGGTGCAGGCGGGCCATCCGATGAAGCCGCCTTATGTGGTGAAACCCTATAACGAAGGCTCGTCGGTTGGCGTTTACATTGTGCATGAAAGCGCCAATGGCCCGGCGCAGCTTTCCGGCGACATGCCCGAAACCCTGATGGTTGAAGCCTTTGTGCCCGGGCGCGAGATGACCGCCTCGGTTTTGGGCGACCGCCCGCTTGGTGTGACCGATATCATTGCCGATGGCTGGTATGACTACCATGCGAAATACAGCGTCGGCGGCTCGCGCCATGTGATGCCTGCCGATATTCCTGCCGATGTTTATGCCGCCTGCGAAGATTACGCATTGCGCGCGCATGAGGCACTGGGCTGCCGCGGGCTGAGCCGGACCGATTTTCGTTGGGATGAAAGCCGCGGGCGCAACGGGCTGTTCCTGCTGGAAACCAACACCCAACCCGGCATGACGCCAACTTCGCTTGCACCCGAACAGGCTGCATTTCATGGCATGTCCTTCGGTGCGCTCTGCCGTTGGCTGGTGGAGGATGCCTCATGTTTGCGCTAGTTCCCACGCGCCACGACCCGGCGCCATCACGCATCCGCTACCGCTTGCAGCGGCTTTGGCTGACCCAGCGCTTTCGCTGGTTCCTGCGCCGCGGCCTGCCGATTGGCATTCTGGTTGCGGTGGTTGCCGGTGTCATAAACGACGGGCGCGTGCAGGCCTGGATTGGTGCGCAAACCGCCGCCCTGCGCGATACGGTTGCCGAACGGCCCGAAATGCAGATCGCCTCTATGACCATTTCCAATGCCAGCCCTGATCTGACCGCGCAGATCGCCGCGATACTTGAGATGGATCTGCCGATTTCGGCGCTCGATCTCGACCTTGCCGGGCTGCGCGCCCAGGTTGAAAGCCTGGATGCCGTCAAATCGGCTACATTGCGGCTTGGTGCGCAGAACAGCTTGCAGATAGAGGTGGTCGAGCGCCGCCCCGTCATTTTGTGGCGCAAGGGCGACGTGCTGGAAATGCTCGATGAAACCGGCGCGCGCGTGGCCTTTGTGCCGGCGCGCGGTGCCCAGCCCGACCTGCCCGTCGTGGCGGGCGAGGCGGCGGATGCGGCGGTTGAAGATGCGCTGCGTCTTTTGCGCGTCGCAGCACCTTTGGGTGCGCGGATGCGTGGCCTTGTGCGGGTGGGTGCGCGGCGCTGGAACGTGGTGCTGGACCGCGACCAGACCATCATGCTGCCTGAATCCGGCGCAGCCGATGCCTTGCGCCAGGTCATCGCGCTTCAGGCCAGCGAGGCGCTGCTGGACCGCGACATTTCTGTAGTTGATATGCGTAATGCCGACCGCCCCATACTGCGGCTAAACCCTGACGCGCTGCAATCCTTGCGGGATGCGCGCGCCACAGCACGGGATGATGCGATATGACCCCCAATCTTTTTGAAATTCAGCGCGAAATGCGCCAGCGCCGTGAAAATGCCGTGCGCCGGGGCACGGTGGCCATTCTGGATATCGGCACCAGCAAGGTGGCCTGCCTCATCCTGCAATTCGCCCCTGAAATGCACGACGAGCGTGGCGCAGCGCAGCCCGATATAAACCTGCCCGCAATGGGCGCATTCCGGGTTGTCGGGGTCAAGACCACACGTTCGCGCGGGGTCAAGTTCGGCGAAATCACCGATATGGTGGAAACCGAGCGCGCCATTCGCACCGTGGTGCAGGGCGCACAGAAAATGGCCGGCCAGCGGGTTGACCATGTGATTGTTTGCATGAGCGGCGGGCGGCCACGTTCCTACGGGCTGGATGGCGAGATCGAGGTCGAGAACGGCGAAGTGACCGAGCGTGATATCGGCCATGTGCTGGCGGCTTGCGATGTGCCGCCCTATGGCCACGACCGCGAAGTCATCCACGCGATGCCGGTCAATTTCAGCCTTGACCACCGCACAGGCCTGTCTGATCCGCGCGGCCAGATCGGCTTTCGGCTGGCGGTCGATCTGCACATGCTCACCGTGGCGGGCAACCCCGTGCATAACCTGCTTCAAGTCATCCGCCGCTGCGATCTGGAACTTGCCGGGCTTGCCTTTTCGGGCTTTGCCAGCGGCATTTCGGCACTTGTAGAGGATGAGCAGGAGCTTGGCGCCGCCGTGGTCGATATGGGCGGGGGCAGCACCGGGCTTTCGGTATTCATCAAAAAGCAGCTCATCTATGCCGATGCCGTGCGCCTTGGTGGTGATCAGGTCACCAGCGATATTTCGCATGGGCTACAGGTGCAGTTCGATGTGGCCGAGCGCATCAAAACCCTGCATGGCGGGCTTGTGGCGACCGGCGCCGATGACCGTGACCAGATCGAATTGCCCAACCCGATGGCGCAGTGGGAAAACGACCGGCGCACGGTTTCACGTTCGGAACTTATTGGCGTGATGCGCCCGCGGGTCGAGGAAATACTGGAAGAGGTGCGCGACCGTCTCGATGCGTCGGGCTTTGAGCATCTGCCAAGCCAGCGCATTGTGCTGACGGGTGGCGCAAGCCAGGTGCCGGGGATGGACCATATGGCCAGCCGCATTCTGGGCCGGCAGGTGCGCATCGGGCGGCCCTTGCGCGTGCAGGGCCTGCCGCAGGCCGCAACGGGCGCGGCCTTTTCCGCAGCCGTGGGTCTGGCGCTTCATGCCAGCCATCCTTCCGATGAATGTTGGGATTTTGAAGTGCCAGCCGACCGGCTTGGCGCGCGGCGCATCCGGCGCGCAATGCGCTGGTTTCGCGATAATTGGTAGTATTTCATGCAAGAACTGGCGTGGGGACTTGCGAAATATCGCTTATCTGGTAGTTTTCCACAAGATATTGTGGATAAATGGTTGAATAACGCGTGACCGAGATTCGTCTATGGGTTACATTGTCGAATCAACACCTTAGCAACGACAGTCCGAACATGGGCGCACAACAAATACAGGCGGACAGAAAATGGCTTTGAATCTTCGTATGCCGGAATCCCAGGAACTCAAGCCGAAGATCACGGTCTTTGGCGTTGGCGGGGCGGGCGGCAATGCAGTCAACAACATGATCGCAAAATCGCTCGAAGGCGCGGATTTCGTGGTCGCAAACACCGATGCCCAGGCACTGAGCCAGTCTGAAGCGCCCAAAAAAGTGCAGCTTGGTGCCCGCGTCACCGAAGGGCTGGGCGCAGGGGCCCGCCCCGAGGTGGGGGCCGCGGCCGCCGAGGAAAGCCTTGAAGAAATTCTGGACCATCTGGCCGGCAGCCATATGTGTTTCATCACCGCCGGCATGGGCGGCGGCACGGGCACCGGCGCTGCGCCGATCATCGCGCAGGCCGCGCGTGAACTTGGTGTGCTGACAGTTGGTGTTGTGACCAAACCCTTCCAGTTTGAAGGTGCCTCGCGTATGCGCAAGGCCGAAGAAGGCGTCGCTGCGCTGCAAAAGGTTGTTGATACGCTGATCGTCATCCCCAACCAGAACCTGTTCCGCCTTGCCAATGAAAAAACCACATTTACCGAGGCGTTCAGCCTGGCCGACGATGTGCTGTATCAGGGCGTCAAGGGTGTGACCGACCTTATGGTGCGCCCCGGTATCATCAACCTCGACTTTGCCGATGTGCGTTCCGTGATGGACGAAATGGGCAAGGCGATGATGGGCACCGGCGAAGCCTCGGGCGAGAACCGCGCCATTCAGGCCGCCGAAAAAGCCATTGCCAACCCGCTGCTTGACGAGATCAGTCTGCGCGGCGCGCGCGGTGTGCTGATTAACATCACAGGCTCGGCCGATATGACCCTGTTCGAGCTGGACGAAGCCGCCAACCGCATCCGCGAAGAGGTGGATCCGGACGCGAATATCATCGTCGGCTCGACACTCGATCCTTCGATGGAAGGTGTGCTGCGCGTGTCGGTTGTGGCCACGGGCATCGATGTGGTCGAAGACCAGCGCGCCGTGCCCCAGCAGCGCCGCAGCTTCAGCGAGCCGGTTGCAGCCGCAGCGCCTGAACCCGTTGAGCAGGTCGAAGACGACGTTGAAATCGCCGCTGAAGCCCCGCAAGAGGAAGAGGCTATTTTCACGCCCGCCCCCGCGGCTGCGGCTCCGATGACAGCGCGCCCGGCGCCGCTTCAAATGTCGGCCGAGCATGAGGTGCAGGCCGAACCTGCCGCACCGATGGCCGCAAAAACTGCGCAACCGTCGCAGGAAACCCTGCTGCGCTTGCGTGCCGCCGTGCAGAACCGCCCCGACCCGACGGCCAAGCAGCCCGAAGGCGAAGGCAGCGCCGCTGGTGAAAAACATCCGCGCTTTGCGCTCAACAACCTCATCAACCGCATGACCGGCAGCGCGCAGCGCGACGAGCGGCCAACCAGCCAGCCGCAGGTCAGGGCACCCATCCCCACGGCCACGGTTTCGGCCCCAGTAGCCCCCGCCGCCCCGCAGGTGAACGACCAGGCCAGCTATGAGGATGACGAGCGGGAGCGTGTTGAAATTCCAGCGTTTTTGCGCCGCCAAGCCAATTAGACGACCCTCCTCCAAGACTTCAGGGCGCCCCGTTTGGGCGCCCTTTTCTTTGGTTGTCATATTATTGCAATAATGAGTCACAAAAGGTGACGGGCACCGGGGTTATGGCGCGCGCGCATATGTTCTATACATCGGCCGGAACGACGCAGAAAAGTGGCGCAGAACAGTCTGGCGCGAAATTTGCGCATAACCCGGCAGGACGACAGATGCAGCACACATTGAAACGCACAGTGTCATTGATTGGCACCGGACTGCATTCCGGTCGTGCCGTGCGCATGGCGCTTCATCCGGCCGGGGTTGATGCGGGCATCAGCTTTTCTCGCACCGATATCCGCCAGCGCAACGCGCATGTGCGCGCCCTTTGGAATATGGTGAACGATACCGGCCTTTGCACGCGTATCGCCAATGAAGATGGCGTTGAAGTTTCGACCATCGAACACCTTATGGCCGCCTTTGCCGGGCTTGGCCTGAGCAATGTGCGTGTTGAGCTTGACGGGCCGGAAGTGCCGATCATGGATGGCAGCGCGCGGCGATTTGTGGCCGAAATCCTGGCCGCCGGCCTTGTGGCGCAGCAAGCGCCTGCAAGGGTGATGCAGGTCATGCAGACCGTGCGCGTTGAACAGGGCAGCGCCTGGGCCGAGCTTTCGCCGGCAGAATCTTTCGAAATCGACTTCGAGATCGAATTTGCGGGCACGATCATCGGTCGTCAGGCGCGCAAGCTCGACATGCAGAACGGCACTTTTGTGCGCGAACTGGCCGATTGCCGCACCTTCTGCCGCCGTCAGGATGTTGACGCCATGCACGCCCGTGGCCTTGCGCGCGGCGGCAATCATGACAATGCGCTTGTCATCAACGGCATGGAATATGAAAACCCCGAAGGCCCGCGCCGCCTTGATGAATGCGTGCGCCACAAAATGCTCGACGCTTTGGGCGATCTGGCACTGGCGGGCGGGCCGCTTTTGGGGCGCTATCGCGGTGTGCGCGCCGGGCATGGGCTGACAAACCAGCTTTTGCGCCGGGCTTTTGCCACGCCGGGCGCGCTTTTGCCCGTGCTGGCCGATACAAACCTGCAAGCGCGCTTGCCCGGCAGCGGGCTAAACCGCGCCGATCTTGCGCGGGTTGGCTAAAAAACACCAATTTCCGTTTTTCACCGCCAAGGAATGTGTTAGTCAATCGACAGACACAGGCAGAAGGGTCGGGTTATGGTAAGTGTGATGATGCGCCGAATGGGATTGGTGGCGCTGATCGTTCTTGTAGCGGCCTGCGGTGGCCGCGCGATTGGCGATCTTGTTGATGATTCCACCCCCGCAAGCGAGATTATCGGTTTGGCACAGGCAGAACTGGCGCGTGGCCGTGAAAAACGCGCCGCCGACCTGTTCATGGAGGTGGAGCGTTTGCACCCCTTCACCGCCGAAAGCCGCTTTGCCCTGGTCGAGGCCGCAAAAGCCTATCATGATGCGCGGATGCTCATTGAAAGCCGCGCCGCGGCGAGCCGTTATCTCGATTACTACCCGCGCGACGAATACTCGGCGCTGGCGCAATATCTGGTGGCCCTGTCCTATTATGACCAGATCGTCGATATCCAGCGCGATCAGGGCAATACATTCCAGGCGCTCATGGCGCTGCGCGATGTGATGGAAAACTTCCCCGGCACCGAATATGCCGACCTGGCCGCGCCCAAATTCCAGACAGCACTGAACCAATTGGCCGGCAAAGAGGTTGATGTGGGCCGCTGGTATCTGCGCCAGCGCCAGTATACTTCGGCCATCGGGCGGTTTACCGCCGTGGTGGAAGATTACGGCGACACGCCGCACCGCCCCGAAGCATTGCACCGTTTGGTAGAGGCCTATCTGTCGCTTGGTCTTGATGGGCAGGCCGCTGCGGCCGCGGCGCAACTGGCCGCCGAATACCCCGAAAGCAGCTGGAACGCAGCCGCGCAATCACTGCTGACCACCGGGCGGCAGCCGAATGCGGGCGGCCGGTTCCGTTACTGACGGATGCTGCTTCAGCTCGTCATCCGTGATGTGTTGTTGATTGACCGGGTTGAACTTGCATTTCAGCCCGGTCTCAACGTGCTGACGGGTGAAACCGGGGCAGGCAAATCCATTCTGCTCGACTCGCTTGGCTTTGTGTTGGGCTGGCGTGGCCGCGCCGATGTCGTGCGCCAGGGGGCCGAGCAGGGCGAGGTAACGGCCGAATTCGCCCTAAGTGCCGACCACCCCGCGCAGGCCATTCTGGATGAGGCGGGCCTGCCGGGGGGCGATATGCTGTTGCTGCGCCGCGTCGCCGGGCGCGATGGCCGCAAGCGGGCCTGGGTCAACGACCGGCCCGTAAGTGGCGAGGTTTTGCGCAGCCTGTCCGATGTTCTGGTCGAACTCCACGGCCAGCATGATGACCGTGGCCTGCTTGATGCGCGCGGCCATATGGGCCTGCTCGACAGTTTCGCGCAGAACGATGCGCAGCTTGAGGCGACCCGCGCCGCCTGGCGCCAGCTTGCCAGCCTTCGCAGCGCCATTGCCAAGGCGCTGGCCGCGCAGGACGCCGCCGCGCGCGACAAAGACTTTCTGACCCATGCCGTGGCCGAGCTTGACCAGTTTGCCCCCGAAACCGGCGAGGATGAGGCGCTGGACACCCGCCGCCGCCTGATGCAGGCCGCGCAGCGCATTCGTGAAGACGTGGCCAAGGCCGCCAATGCCATGTCGCATGAAGGGGCCGAAGGCGCGATGGGCGATGCCTTGCGCTGGCTGGAAGATGTCGCCCCCAAAGCCGAAGGCCTGCTCGATGGCGCGATCGACGCGCTTGGCCGCGCGCTCAACGAGCTTGGCGAGGCACAGTCCGAGGTTGAGCGCGCGCTCGACCGCCTGCTGGCCGACCCGGATGATCTCGACCTGGTCGAAGAGCGGCTGTTTGCCTTGCGTGCCCTCGCGCGCAAACATCAGGTGGCCCCGAATGACCTGGCCGGGCTGGCCGATGAATTGCGCGCGCGGCTTGGGGCCATCACCAGTGGCGCGGAAAACTTGGCAAGGCTGAAGGCCGACGCCATCAGGGCCGAAGAGGCATTTCAAACGCAGGCCGGGGCGCTGACGGCCGCGCGCCAGAAGGCCGCCAAGAAGCTCGATGCCGCAATGGCTGCCGAGCTTGCCTCGCTGAAGCTGGAACAGGCGCGGTTTTCCACCGCGATCGGTGAAGCCACGGCGGGGCCGGACGGGGTCGATTCCGTCAGCTTCGTGGTGGCCACCAATCCCGGCGCCCCGGCCGGGCCGATTGACCGTATCGCCTCGGGCGGCGAGCTTTCGCGGTTCTTGCTGGCGCTTAAGGTCTGCCTGTCGGCGCGCAGCTCTGGCTTGACGATGATCTTTGACGAGATCGACCGCGGCGTGGGCGGCGCGACCGCCGATGCGGTGGGCCGCCGGCTGGCCGCCGTTGCCGCAAGAAGCCAGGTGCTGGTGGTGACGCATTCACCGCAGGTGGCCGCGCAGGGCGCGCATCATTGGCGCGTGGAAAAGGCCGTGCAGAAGGGGCAAACCGAAACCCGCGTGCGCCCGCTTGATGCGCCGGAACGGGTAGACGAGATTGCCCGTATGCTGGCGGGTGACAGCATTACCGACGCCGCGCGCGCCGCCGCACAATCGCTGCTCGCTTCGCGCACAGCATCTTGATTTATATCAACGCAGCCAACACATGAAGGGTGTGATATAAGCAAACAGAATGGAGTTTGCCGATGAACCCGCATAGTGACCGCCGCGCAGCACTTGAAAACCGCCTCAAAGAGCTGAACTGGAAGCTTGTCGAGATAGAGGACGCGCTGGATGAAACCCCCAGCGCCGATTCCGAGGAACGCGCGGTCGAGCGTGAGGATGACGAGGTTCTGGAAGGGATCGGCGCGGCCAGTCAGGCTGAAATCCGCATGATCAACGCCGCCCTTGCGCGCATTGAAAGCGGGGATTACGGCATTTGCACCATCTGCGGCGAAGACATAGCCGAAGCCCGGCTTGACCTTGTCCCGCATACGCCATTTTGTAAAAACTGCGCCCCATAGGAGAGTTTATGTCATTTGAATCGCTCAAGGCCCGCATTGCCATGTTCATGGACGAGGCCACCAGCACCCCGCATGACGGCCATGAATTGCTGGAGCGTTTGCAAGAAGAGCTGGCCGGGCTGCGCGGCATGGGAATGCCGGTGCCAGATGATCTGGCGGCGCTCGAAAAATCGCTTGCGGCCACAATGGCGCGCCGCCCCGCGCGCCCCAAACCCCCAACCGAAAGCTAGTTGCCCGGCAGCAGCTTGCCGGGGTTCATGATGTTTTGCGGGTCCAAGCTTGCCTTGATCTTGCGCATCACATCCAGCGCGGGGCCATGCTCGGCCTCCATATAGGCAGTCTTGCCCATGCCAATTCCGTGTTCGCCGCTGATCGTGCCGCCAAGCGACAGAGCCAGACCGTTCAAACGGTTGGAAAATTCCTGGGCGCGGGCCATCTCGTCGGGGTTGTCATGGTCAACCGAAATGCCGCAGTGAAAATTGCCATCGCCCACATGCCCGACCATTGAAACGGTCAGGCCAAGCGCGGTCGCATCGGCGCGGGCTTTGGCCACAGCCTCGGCCAGCATGGAAATCGGCACGCAGATATCGGTGTTTTTTACCCGCGCGCCGGGGCGGTGTGCCTTTTGCGCGTAATAGGCATTGTGGCGCATTTTCCATAGCCGGCTGCGGTCTTCGGCCAGATGCGCCCATTCAAAGCCTTCGGCCCCAAACGTGTTGGCGATCTCACCGAAAGCAGCCGCCTGTTCCTGCACGTTGGCTTTCGAGCCGTTGAATTCCACAAACAAATGCGGCATTTCGGGCAGGTTTACCCCCGCATGAAGGTTGAAGCCGCGCGCCATCATCTCGTCTACAAATTCAATCCGCGCCATCGGAATGTTGGATTGGATGGTCGTGATCACGGTATTCACCGCATCTTCAAAACTGGCAAAGCGGCAGGTGGCGGCGCTGGTCGCCTCGGGTATGGCCTGTAATTTCAGCGTGAGTTCGGTGATGATGCCAAGCGTGCCTTCCGAGCCGACGAACAGATGCGTCAGGTCATAGCCGCTGGATGATTTGCGCGCCCGCGTGCCGGTGCGGATGATCTGGCCATCGGCCATGACCACCTCCAGCGCCAGCACAGAGTCGCGCATCGTGCCATAGCGCACGGCGGCTGTGCCGCTGGCGCGGGTGGCCGCCATACCGCCAAGGCTGGCATTCGCGCCGGGGTCGATGGGAAAGAACAGGCCGGTGGCGCGCAACTCGGTGTTCAATGCCTCGCGCGTGACACCGGGTTGCACGGTGCAGTCGAGGTCTTCGGCATGAACGGCCAGCACCTTGTCCATGCGCATCAGATCGACCACCACGCCACCGCGCGCGGCAAGCTGGTGGCCTTCAAGCGCGGTGCCGGTGCCATAGGCAACCACAGGGCAATCATGCGTGGCACAAATTTTCACAATCTGCGACACCTCGGCCGTGCTGGTGGGGAAGGCCACCGCATCGGGCGGGGTCACGGGGAAATAGGCCTCGTTCTGGCCATGCTGGTCCATTATGGCGGAATTGGTGGAAAGCCGGGTGCCCAACAGGTTGCGCAGGGCTTCAATCGCTGTATCAATGCTCATTCATGCGTCTCCGATGCGCCGGCACGGTAGCGCGCAAATTACGCAAGTAAAAGGGTGTGGATGGCTGAGGCCGAAAAAGACCAGACCGATGCGCCCGCCCCGAAAGGGCGGTTGGCGCGGCTGCGGGCCGGGCTGGGGGCGGGTGCGGTGCAAACCGGCGCGGTTTTGGCGCGCTGGCGGCGGGCCATCGGGGCCGAGCTGCGCGCCGGGCTGACCACCATTCGCCTGAAAGGGCCGGGGCAGGTGCAGTTCTGGCTGATCGCGCTGGTGATCGGCATTGTCGCCGGGCTGGCGGCCATCGGCTTTCGTGTCTCCATTCTGGCCCTGCAAGAGCTGTTTTACGGCGTCGATGACTTCACCCTTGCCAGCCATCTGGCCGAGCTTCATTGGGGCTGGGTGGTTGCCATTCCCATTCTGGGCGGGCTGGCGGTGGGGCTGATCCTGCACAGATTCACCCCCGATGGCCGTGCCCAGAACCTGGCCTCGGTGATCGAGGGTGCGGCTTTGCGCGACGGGCGGGTTCAAAAACGGGTGGGGCTCGCCTCGACCCTCGCCTCGCTCATCACGCTTTCAACCGGCGGCTCCAGCGGGCGCGAAGGGCCGGTCGTGCATCTGGGGGCGGTCATTTCAAGCTGGGTGTCCAATGTCATCCATGCCGATGGCATTACCGCGCGCGACCTGATGGGCTGCGCCGTGGCGGCGGCTGTTTCCGCCAGCTTCAACGCCCCCATTGCCGGTGCGCTGTTCGCGCTAGAGGTTGTGCTGCGCCATTTCGCCGTTCACGCCTTTGCGCCCATAGTCATAGCCTCGGTTGCCGGCACGGTGGTCAGCCGGTTGCAAATGGGCAATGTGACCGAGTTCATTTTGCCGGTGAACATGCTGGGTTTCTACGAAGAGCTGCCCGCCTTTACCATTCTTGGCCTGCTTTGCGGCTTTGTGGCATATGCGATGATGCGCGCGATCTTCATTGCCGAAGATGCGGGCGACTATGTGGCGCGCATTACCCGTATGCCGAAATGGCTGCGCCCGGCTGTGGCGGGGGCCCTGCTTGGCGGAATTGCCATTTCCTATCCGCATATCATTGGTGTGGGCTATGAAACCACCGAAGCCGCGCTGACCGGCAACCTGTTGCTTTGGGAGGCGATAGTTTTCGCCATAACGAAATGCATTGCCGTGGCCATTACCTTTGCCGGGCGCATGGGGGGCGGGATATTCTCGCCCTCGCTGATGATGGGGGCGCTGACCGGGCTGGCCTTCGGGGCGGTGGCAACCACAATCTTCCCCGGCGTTTCAGGCACCGAAACGCTTTACGCGCTGGCGGGCATGGGGGCGGTGGCGGCGGCCGTGCTTGGGGCGCCAATTTCCACCACATTGATCGTGTTTGAACTGACGGGCGATTGGCAGGCCGGGATTGCGGTGATGGTGACCGTCTCGCTTGCCTCGGCCCTTGCCAGCCGTCTGGTGCATCGCTCCTTCTTTCTGACGCAGCTCGAGCGCAGTGGCGTGCATCTGGCAGGCGGGCCGCAAGACTATCTGCCCGCCACAATTTCGGCGGGCCGCCTGATGCGCGCGCTGGGGGCCGATAACGGCCCGTCTGAAAGCCAGTTGAGCGATCTGGTGGCGCAAGGCGTGTTCGTGGCCCCCAATGACACGCTTGAAAAGGCGCTGCCATTGCTCGACAAGGTCGGCCTCTTACCCGTTGTGCGGCAAGCCGCCGATGGGAGCGGGCCGGAAATTCTGGGTGCGGTTTACCATGTCGATGCGTTGAAAGCCTATGCCCGCGCCTTGGCTGAAACGGCGCGCGAAGAACATTCCTGACGCGGCGCGACAAGGGCAGTTTGCCTGAAGCCTTGCGCCCGCGCCGCCCTGCACCCATAGTGCCCCGACGAGCATTCAGAGGCATTCATCATGGATAAACCACTCAATTTCGGCGTGTTGGGCGCATCGCATTTTGCCGCAAGCGCAATGGCACCGGCCATTCATGCCGCACAGGGCGCACGCCTTGCCGCCCTTGCCAGCCAGAACCCCGCCAATATTGCGAAATTCACCGGCTTCTGCCCCGATTTGCGCGTGCATGACAGTTATGAAGCCCTGCTCGCCGACCCTGAGATTGACGCCGTTTACATCCCGCTGCCCAACCACCTGCATGTCGAATGGGCGCTCAAGGCCAATGCGGCGGGCAAGCATGTGCTGTGCGAAAAGCCGATCGCGCTGCGGGCCACGGAAATTGACCAGCTCATCGCCGCGCGCGATACCAGCGGGCTGCAACTGGCCGAGGCCTATATGATCGTCCACCATCCGCAATGGCAGCGCGCGCGGGCGCTGCTGGGTGAGGGCATGATTGGTGAAATCCGGCATGTCGACGGGGTGTTCAGCTATTTCAACGCCGATGCCGCCAATATCCGCAACCGCCCGGAAACCGGCGGCGGGGCGCTGCGCGACATCGGTGTCTATCCGTTTGGCGCGGCGCGCTGGATGCTGGGGGCGGAGCCAGAGTCCATTGCCCATGCGATGCTGCATATCGAGAACGGTGTCGATACCACCGCGCATGTCAGTGCCGAATTTGGTGGCGCAAGCTTCAGCGCAATGGTGTCGATGCGCATGGCCAACCGGCAGGCGATGGTGTTTCACGGCACAAAGGGCGTGATGAGCTTGCAAACACCGTTCAATGCGGGGGTGTTTGACCTTGCACAGATCGAACTGTCCTTGCCCGACAACCGCCGCGTTGTGGAACGTTTTCCGGCAGTCAACCAATATGTGCTGCAGGTGCAGGCCTTTTGCGATGCCGCGCGCAATGGCACGGCTTATGCCTGGCCGCTGGAACAGGCGCGCGGCACGCAGGCCATGCTTGAAATGGTGTTCGCGGCGGCGGCTGGCTAGATCTGTTCCGGGTCGTCTGGCAGGGTCAGTGTGCCATCGGCGTTGAGCGGCCAGAACGGGTTCATCGCCAGTTCCCAGACATGGCCATCGGGGTCGGCGTAATAGCCGGAATAGCCGCCCCAGAACACCTCCTCCGGGGCTTTGAGCGCGCGCGCGCCAGCCGCCAGTGCAGTTGCAAAGGCGGTATCGACCTCTGCCCTGGTGCTGAAATTCTGCGCAAGGCTCATTGCGCCCGTGCCAAGTGCTGCGCCCTTGCGACCCTGGTCTTCAGCCAGGGCCGCGCGGCCAAACAGCCCCAGAACCGCGCCCTGCATCTGGAAAAACACAACAGATTCAAGTGCGCGCGCCTCGACCCAGCCAAGCGCGTTGTAAAACGCCTTGGCGCGGGGCAGGTCATCGACCCCCAGCGTGATCAGGGTTACGCGCTGCGGGGTCATGCTCATATCCGCTCGACCGTGACCTTGTCATCATAGAATGACAGCATTCCGGCAATGGCTTCGGCGCCGGGCAGCGGGGATTCATAGCTCCAGGCCACGTCCTTGATGACCATGCTTTTGCTGACAATCGAAAAATAGCTGGCCGTGCCTTTCAGATGGCATTGCGTAACCGTTTCCGACGGGTCCAGAAACTCCATCGCAATATCGGCGCGGGGCAGATACAGCCGTGGTTCGGGCCCGTCATCATAAAGCCAGACGGCATTGTCGGTTTCACCGATTACCGCGCCACCACCGCGCAGCACATAATGGCCCGGTGCGGGTTCAATCCGTAAAGCGTCTGTCATAAGGCCTCCTGGCTTGGATGTTTGGGTATATCACGAAATCGGCGCGCAGGCATCGCGCAGCCAGTTTTGGCAAGCGGTGCTGACCAGCGGGCCGATTTCGGCCAATACGCGGGCATGATAGCCGTTCAGCCAGTCAAGCTGGGCAGAATTCAGCAGGGCCGCGTCAATCAGTCGCCGATCAATGGGCGCAAGCGTCAGGGTTTCAAAGCCGTGCATGGGCCTGTCGCCCCCCTCAATCGCCTCGGCGGGCAGGGTGGCCATCAGGTTTTCGAGCCGGATGCCAAACGCCCCTTCGCGGTAATAGCCCGGCTCGTTGGACAGCACGACACCGGCTTCAATGGGTGTTGTGGCGCGGCGGGCCAGCCCGTGCGGGCCTTCATGCACACCCAGATAGGCACCCACCCCATGCCCGGTGCCGTGGTCATAATCCTGCCCGGCGACCCAAAGCGCCGCCCGCGCCAGCACATCAAGATGCGCCCCGGCAATCCCTTCGGGAAAGCGGATGCGTGACATGTCGATCATGCCGGCCAGCACGCGCGTGAAGGGGGCAACAGCCTCGGGCGGGGCGGTGCCGATGGCCACGGTGCGTGTAATATCGGTGGTGCCATCCAGATATTGCGCGCCGCTATCGACCAAAAGCAGCTCGCCGGGGGTTACGGCACGGTTGGTATCCTCGGTTACGCGATAATGGATGATCGCCCCGTTCGGCCCGGCCCCGCAGATGGTTTCAAAGGAAATATCGGTCATCTGGTTGGATGTAGCGCGGATTGCCTCAAGTTTTGTGACAACGTCAATTTCGGTCAAATCGCCCTTGGTTGCCGTTGACTCGAGCCAGAACAGGAATTCGGCCATTGCCGCCCCGTCGCGCAGATGCGCGGCGCGCAGTCCGGCCAGTTCGGCGGTGTTCTTGCGCGCTTTGGGCAGGCGGCACGGGTCGGTCAGCGGGCGGGGGTGTTCAAGCTGGTCAGAAATCCAGACCGGCGCGCTGGCCATATCCACCCCGACAGGCGCTTCAAGCGCGCGCAGAACCGCGCCAAGATCGGCGGGGGCAATGGGCCGGACCGCCGGGCCGAAATGCGCGGCAAGCGCGGGGGTAATGCGCGCAGGCTCTACGAAAAGATCAACGCTTTCATCGTCATAGGCTATGGCAAAGGCAAGCATGACCGGTGTGCGCGCAATATCGGCCCCGCGGATATTCAGCAGCCAGGCAATCGAATCCGGCAGGCTAAGCACACAGGCCGCCAGGCCTGCCTTGCGCAGACTTTCAGCCAGCGCGGCGCGTTTATCGGCGCTGGCAACCCCCGCAAACTCCAGCGGATGCGGCACGATGGGCGCGGCAGGGCGGGTGGGCTGGTCGGCCCAGATCGCATCAATCGGGTTATCCGGCGCGCCGCTCGCGCTCTGGCATTTCACCAGCTTTGCGCCTTTTGCGGCCAAAACCTCGTCCAGTGCCTTGATCTGGTCGGCAGTGTGCAACATCGGATCATAGCCGATCATTGCACCTTCCGGCGCATGTTCGGCCAGCCAACGGCCACTGGTGGCGGGGGGCACATGCACCGGGGTAAAGACGGTTGTATCGCATTGTGCTATGGCCTGAAGGCGATAGCGGCCATCAACCTCCACCCCGGCCTTGTCGGCCAGCACCAGCCCCAACCCGGCCGAGCCTGTAAACCCCGTGAGCCAGGCCAAACGCTCATCGGCGGGGGCGACGTTCTCGCCCTGATGGGCATCGGCGCGCGGCACCAGAAACCCGTCAAGGCCACGGCGCGCAAGTTCGTTGCGCAGATGTTTCAGCCGTTCGGCCCCCGTATGTGGCGATGTCGAGGCTTCAAAGGTCTGGAACATGGTATCCGGCTTTCTGGTATCACGTGGCATATGCCGTTTGCGCAGCGAAACAAACATGGCTAGCATTGCGGCAGATGCAATACGAAAGGGCCGCGAATGGCAAGGCTGCTGGCATTCATTATTTTCATCGCGGCACTGGCGGCGGGCGGCATGGACGCGTTTTTCGCCTTCGACAAGCGCACCGATTTCGAATTCCTGTCAATCGGCGACCACTGGTTCCGGCTGGATCCTGACAGCCTGTTCGGAATGCAGGCCGCAATGGAGCAGATGGGCCTGTGGAGCGCGATGGATTATGTGTTTCAATTTCTGATGATGCCCGCCGCCCCGACCCTGGCCGTTATTGCCGTTGTGCTATGGGTTCTGGGTGGATTGTTCCGGCGGAACCGGGTTGCCACGCCAAGGCCGGGCAAGGTGAAGGTGGCCAAAAACTCTACCCGTGCCCGGCGCAACGCTGCCGCGCTTCATGATAACAAGCATGATACAGTGCAGGCCAGCCGCAGCGGGCCGGTCAGGCGAATGCGCTGATGCGCGCGCGTTTGCGGCTGTCGGTCTCAAACAGGCTGGCAAGCTGTTCGGTCATGGCACCGGCCAGCTGTTCGACATCGGTTATGGTCACGGCGCGCTTGTAATAGCGGGTCACATCATGGCCAATGCCAATGGCCAAAAGCTCGACCGCGCGCCGCCTCTCGACCATTTCAATGACATCGCGCAGATGTTTTTCCAGATAGTTGGCCGGGTTCACGCTGAGCGTGCTGTCATCGACCGGCGCACCATCGGAAATCACCATCAGAATCTTGCGCGCCTCGCGGCGGGACGTAATGCGCCGATGCGCCCATTCCAGCGCCTCGCCGTCTATGTTTTCCTTGAGCAGGCCTTCTTTCATCATCAGGCCCAAATTCGGCCGCGCCCGCCGCCACGGCGCATCGGCCGATTTATAGACGATATGGCGCAAGTCATTCAGCCGGCCGGGCAAAGCGGGGCGGTTGGCCGCCAGCCATGCCTCGCGGCTTTGCCCGCCCTTCCAGGCGCGGGTTGTGAACCCCAGAATCTCGCATTTCACCTGGCAGCGTTCCAGCGTGCGGGCCAGAACATCGGCGCAGATCGCGGCAATGGAAATGGGGCGCCCGCGCATCGAGCCGGAATTGTCGAGCAGCAGCGTCACCACCGTGTCGCGAAACTCGGTATCCTGTTCCTGCTTGAAGGAAAGCGGCGTCGTCGGGTTGGCCACCACGCGCGCAAGGCGGGCGGCATCGAGCGTGCCTTCTTCCAAGTCAAACTCCCAGGCGCGGTTTTGTTGGGCCTGCAGGCGGCGTTGCAGCTTGTTGGCAAGGCGGCTGACCGCGCCTTTCAGCGGCTCTAGCTGCTGGTCCAGATAGCTGCGCAAACGCTCCAGCTCGGCAGGGTCGGCAAGGTCTTCGGCAAGAATTTCCTCGTCGAACGCGGTCTGGTAAACCTTGTAGTTGACATCAGCCTCCGAAATGGGGGGCGGTGGCGCGGTTTCATCGGGCGGGGCGCCGTCCTGCATTTCGGCATCGTCCATCGGCTCGGCATCGGCATCATCCTGCAAGGCGGCCTGGGCCTGCTGCTGCTGCTCGTCCTCGCTGCTTTCCTGGCTCTCCTCGTCGGAAGGATCGCCCTCGCTCTCATCCTCGCCGCCATCGTCTTGCGGTTCGCTATCCTCGCCCTCGGATTCCGCGTTCTCCTCGGACTCGTCATCCATCTCGTCGGGGTCATCGCCCAACTGGTCGCCATAGCCAAGGTCGGAGATGACCTGCCGCGCCAGCCGCGCAAAGCTGGCCTGGTCATCCATCATGTCCGAGGCATTGCGCAACGTGTCGCCGGCATTGCTGTCAAGGAACCCCTGCCAGAGGTTCAGCACATTATCGGCCCCTTCGGGCAGGGCGCGGCCCGTGGCCATCTGGCGCAAGTAATAGCCCGCCGCCGTGGCCAGCGGTGCATCGGCGGCGTCGCGCAGTTGCGCATAGCCCATGCGCTTTGCCTCGGCCCCGATGCGCGCATCTATGTTGCGCTGCGTGCCGGGCATGGTTTCCGCCCCCATCGCCTCGCAGCGCGCGGTTTCCATCGCCTCATACAAGGCCGCCGCCACCTCGCCCTGCGGACGGTAACGCCGATGCACGCCCGCATCGTGAAAGCGCAGCTTCAGCGCCAGCGCATCGGCGGTGCCGCGCGCGGCAATCACCTCATCGGCAGCCATGCGGCGGGAAACCTGCGGCAAGCGCAGCCCGCCATCGCCCGTCAACCCCGCCGGGTCGAGCGAGAATGTCACGTTCAGCTCGCCATCACCCGCAATCGCGCGCGTGGCTTCCACCAGCGCCTTTTTGAACGGATCAGAGGGGTTGTCGGATGGTTTAGCCAAGGCTCATGCTCACAGCGCTTTCGGGCAGTTCCTCGTCAAAGCAGCGTTGGTAGAATTCGGCGACCGTCTGGCGCTCCAGCTCGTCGCATTTGTTCAGGAAGGTCAGGCGGAAGGCGAAGCCGACGGAGCCGAAAATCTCGGCATTCTGGGCCCAAGTGATGACAGTGCGGGGTGACATCACCGTCGAAATATCGCCGTTTTTGAACGCGGCGCGCGACAAATCCGCCACGGTAACCATGCGGCCAATGGTTTTGCGGCCTTTTTCGGAATTGTAATGCGGGGATTTGGACAGCACGATCGCCGCCTCGGCATCATGGCTGAGATAGTTCAGCGTGGCGACAAGCGACCAACGGTCCATCTGGCCCTGGTTGATCTGCTGCGTGCCGTGGTAAAGCCCGGTCGTATCGCCCAAACCCACCGTGTTGGAGGTGGCGAAAATGCGGAAATACGGGTGCGGGGTAATCACCTTGTTCTGGTCAAGCAGGGTCAGCTTGCCATCGGTTTCCAGCACGCGCTGGATGACGAACATCACATCGGGGCGGCCTGCATCATATTCATCAAACACAATCGCGCAGTTGTTGCGCAGCGCCCAGGGCAGAATGCCTTCCTGAAACTCGGTGACTTGCTTGCCGTCTTTCAGCTTGATCGCGTCCTTGCCGATCAGGTCGATCCGGCTGACATGGCTGTCAAGGTTCACGCGCACGCAGGGCCAGTTCAGCCGCGCGGCAACCTGTTCGATATGCGTCGATTTGCCCGTGCCGTGATAGCCCTGGATCATCACGCGCCGGTTGTTGCGAAAGCCTGCCAGTATAGCCAGCGTGGTGTCCGGGTCGAACTTGTAGGTGCTGTCGATATCGGGCACACGGTCGCTCCGCTCTTCAAAGCCCTTCACCGACATATCGGAATCAATTCCGAATACTTCGCGAACGTCAATATCTTCGGTGGGCTTGATGCGTTGTTCCATACGGTCCTCTATCGGCGAAATATGCTTGCAAATGCTTGTTCGAGGTATGGATGAATCGTAAAGCGGGTTCAAGAGTAAGCCAGCAAATTGCGCTTGCCATTGCGCGGAAGTCCCATAGTCTGGCAGCAACGCCCCGCAATGAAAGCCAATAAGTGCAGTTGAATGACGTTGAAAAGCTTATCGGACAGGTTGCCTTGCGCGACCGTGCGGCGTTTTTGGCGCTCTATCAGGCGACTTCGGCGAAACTTTTTGGCGTTTGCCTTCGTATCTTAGGGGATAGGGCCGAGTCCGAGGATGCTTTGCAAGAAGCCTATGTCCGGATCTGGCAGCGGGCGGATCAATATGCGCAGCGGGGCTATTCCCCCATGACATGGCTGATCACCATCGCCCGCAACCTTGCGATAGACCATTTGCGCGCGCGCCGTGCGCCCGCCGATGGCACCGAGGTGTTGGAAACCCTGCCCGATAGTGGCCCCAACCCCGAACAGGCCGCGCTTGCGGCCGATGAAGGCGCCCAGCTTGGTGCCTGCCTCGACGGGCTCGACCCTGTCCATTCCGATGCGGTGCGCCGCGTCTATCTGGACGGTGACAGCTACCAGGATCTGGCGACACGCCACGATGTGCCGCTGAATACAATGCGAACCTGGCTGCGCCGCAGCCTGCAAAAACTGAAAGAGTGCCTGAGTAAATGAGCGACACCGACCTGCATAAACCTTCAGACGAGGACAGCGCCGCTGAATACGCGCTGCATCTGATGGCGCCTGCAGAGCGGGCGGCGTTCGAGGCGCGTTTGGCGGCTGAACCCGCCTTGCGCGCAATGGTCGATTTCTGGCACGACCGCCTGTCGCCGCTGGATGGTGAATTCGCCCCTGCCGTGCCGCCCGCCAATCTGTTTGCCAAGGTCGAGGCGCGCTTGTTTGAAACCCCAGCCCGCCGCCGCCTATGGTGGCCGTGGCTGGCGGGCGGGCTTGTGGCCGCAGCCCTGGCCGTGGTTGTGCTGCAACCCGGCCTGTTCGCCCCTGATGCGCCGGTTTACACCGCCGAAATGGCCGATGAATCCCGCAGCATCGTGCTGACTGCCGCTGTCAACGCCGCAACCGGCGCGCTGACCGTGACGCGTGTTTCCGGCATTGTGCCCGAAGGTCGCGACCAGGAGCTTTGGCTGATCGTGCCCGAGGTGGACGCGCCAATTTCACTGGGTGTGCTGCCCGATACCGTGACCGAAATCACCATTCCCGAAACCTTCCGCGCCAATCTGAACCAGGCGGTTCTGGCCATTTCGGATGAGCCTTCGGGTGGCTCGCCAACGGGCGTTGCAACCGGCGCCGTGCTGGCCGTCGGGCCGCTTGCGCTGAACTGATCCGGCTTTACCCGTCGTTTTTTCGCAAAAATTAAACTGTTAAAAAACAACGGTATAGCTGCGTTACCCGGCCTGTTTCCAAAGGTCATCAGAAAAAAATTTCCCACCTTTGAAACTATCTGTCCGCTGCCTGCGTATCTACTTCAGGTCCGCGTGAGAGTAGGACTGCCAACAAAGGAGAGACACAATGAAGATCCGTATGATGACCGCCGCTATCGCCCTGTCGATGACCGCAGGCACCGCATTTGCCGAAAGCCATTCAATGGGCAACCCGATGGTGGGTGGCGCTGAAATGTTCGAAACCATGAACATTGTAGAAAACGCCATGAACTCGGCCGACCACACCACGCTTGTGGCCGCTGTTGCCGCCGCCGGTCTGGTTGAAACCTTGCAGGGCGAAGGCCCGTTCACCGTGTTTGCCCCGGTCAACGCGGCGTTTGATGCGCTTCCCGAAGGCACGGTTGAAAGCCTGTTGTTGCCGGAAAACAAAGATACGCTTGTCAAGATCCTGACCTGCCATGTTGTTCCAACCAATGCGCTTTCAGATGCCATTCGCGGCATGGTTGATGATGATGGCGGCGTCCACAACGTGGAAACCGTTGGCGGCTGCACGCTGAAAGTCAGCTATGGCGCCGATGACAACATCATGATCGAAGACGAAACAGGCGGGGTCGCAAATGTGACGATTGCAGACGTTAAACAGTCAAATGGTGTTATCCATGTGATCGACCGCGTCCTGCTGCCAGCGATGTAATTTCAACGTTGGCGCGCCGGTTTCCCCCACACGGCCGGCGCAACGGGGTCGCATGGTTCGCCATGCGGCCCTTTTTCGTGCCTAATCCCTGAAGCTGCGGCTGGCCTTCACTTGGTCCCAGGCCCAGACGACTTCGGTCAGGCGGTCTTCATCCGCGCGGCTGCCGGAATTCGTGTCGGGGTGAAGGTCTTTGACCAGGGCTTTGTAAACCTTGCGAATTTCGGCCTTGGTCATGTCATCCTTTGCGCCCAGAATATCCAGCGCCTTGCGTTCGGTCGGGGGCAGGCGGCGTTGCGATGAACGTGCGGTCGGGCTGGCGGGGTTCAGCGTGGCCTTGTCGCCCAGCAGTTCATGCGGGTCATCAAAGCCAAAGCGGTGCCAGGCGCGCCCCTCGGGGTTGGCATTGCGCAGCTTTTCGCTTGAGCCTGAAAACGGCTTGGTCGCCCGGCCCCACACGCCATCGGCCTGCACCTGCTCATCGGGGCTGGGGGCGGCGGCGGCGTCAAAAAAGTTCCATTTCTGGTTGAAGGCGCGCACATGATCAAGGCAGAACCAGTGGAACTCGTCGGGGTTGTCCACGCTTTTGGGCGCACGATACTTGCCGGGCTTCTCGCAGCCCGCCTGGTCGCATTTGCGCGACGAGGTTTCCACAGCCCCCGACATGCCGCGCGCACGGGCCCGTTTCTTCTTGTCGGCAGACACGGAAATATCAAATTCGAGTGGCGTGCGACGGCGCATAGGTTGATTCCCCAAAGGCTCAAGAGCGCAACACCATAGCCATTTTGGCGCCAAGGCCAAGGGCGGATTGCTTCAAATTGCCAAACTCTGCCTATTATCGCCGGGATTTGATGAGAACGGTCAGGCCCGCCACCGTGGCCATTACGCCGCCTTCGAGCCAATAGATTTGCGCGCTGGTGAACATCTCGCCAAAGCTGCCGCCATATTGGCGCCCGGAAATGCGCGCCCATTCATTTATCGTTTCAACCCAGCCCTGCGGGGATAATCCGGCATAGCGAAGGATTTCCTCGCCAATGGCCAAGGCTGCGCCCGGCTGGTTCAGGCTCCACAGACCCCAATTTGCAACCAGCATCATCCAGGCACTTGCCAGCGCGAGCAGCAGAACCAGAACCGGGTTGCGCAACCCAAGGCGGCGGGCTGCCCCGGCCACCAGGCGCCCGGCACCAAAGCCAAAAAGCAGCCAGAGTATCACCGCAAGCTGCAAATATTCAAAGCCAGCATCTACCGCATATTGGCTGGCGGCCAGATAGGCGGCAGCGGCCAGACCGCAAATAACGGCTGCGGCCAGCAGTGCAAATATCAGGTTAAATGGAAAAATCAGTCCGCGCCCTTGGGCGTTGCTGGCAGTCGACATAGGTAATAGTCCTGAACTCAATTTATCGAATCGCACAGCCGTGCTTTATTTTGCCCGGTTGGGCAGAGGAGAAAACAAGTGGACTATGCCGCGCGCATACATAGCAAACTTTCAGAGGCATTTCACCCCGAATTGCTTGAAATTCAAGATGATAGCGAGGCGCATCGTGGTCACGGCGGCTATCGCGATGGCGGGCAGACGCATTTTTCGGTGAAAATCCGCGCCGAGGCGTTTCGTGGGCAGTCGCGCGTGGCCGCACAGCGCGCCGTCATGGCTGCGCTGCGCGAGGAACTGGCCGAACGCGTTCATGCGCTGGTGCTGGATGTGGCTGCGCCCTAATCGCGCCCGGCCGGGCCGATTTTCGGGGCGTTTTCATCGCTGTCCGTATCGCGGCTGCTGAGCGGGCTGAATACACCGCTGGTGCTGGTTGTGCGCGGCGCTTCCGGGTCGGCCTGCATTCGCGGTTCGGCCCGCTCGGTCTTGGCCTGGCTGGGGGCGGGCACCGGCGCTATGGTCTCAATCGGCGCGCTTTGCGTTGCAGGCTTTTCAACCGGCTTGTTGCGGGCGCGTTTTTCCACCATCGTTTCAAGGCGCTGGTCAAGCGGCACGGCGCCTTTTGCATCTTTTGCGCGGCGGAAAATCAGAAAGGTTTCTTCGCCGATTTTGGCCTTGCTCAGCAGGCCGGATTTGCCCTCGACCTGAAAGCGTTCCTGGGCCACATACTCCCAGCCTTCGCGGGCTTCGGTATTGATCGCCTCGGCCAGCACATGCGCAAACCGTTCGGGCAGGGTTTTGATGCCCTTCACCTTTTTGGCCACGCTTGGCGCGACAATCACCTTATATTCAAAGTCAGACATCCGCCCTCCTAAAGCCCGAGCTTGGCGCGGACCATTTCATTCACCACTTTCGGGTTGGCCTTGCCCCCCGAAGCCTTGATCACCTGACCCACGAACCAGCCCGCCATAGACGGTTTTTCGCGCGCTGCGGCCGCCTTGTCGGGATTGGCGGCAATCACCTCGTCAACCGCCGCTTCAATCGCGCCGGTATCGGTGACCTGCCGCATCCCGCGTGCCTCGACAATCTCGGCAGGCTCGCCGCCTTCGGTCCAGACAATCTCGAACACATCCTTGGCGATCTTGCCGGAAATTGCGTCAGCCGCAAGCAGGTCCAGCAATCCGCCAAGCTGATCGGCGGAAATCGGCGAGGCGTCGATCTCCAGCCCCTCCTTGTTCAGCCGCCCGAACAGCTCGTTGATGATCCAGTTTGCCGCTGTCTTGCCATCGCGGCCTTTGGCCACGGTTTCAAAGAAATCGGCGTTGATCGTGTCGGCGGTCAGCACGCCGGCGTCATATTCGGTCATGCCGAATTTTTCCACAAAGCGCGCCTTCTTGGCATCGGGCAGTTCGGGCAGGCTGGCGGCAATGCCATCAACCCAGGCCTGTTCAATTTCCAGCGGCAGCAGGTCGGGGCAGGGGAAATAACGATAGTCATGCGCCTCTTCCTTGCTCCGCATCGAGCGGGTTTCGCCCTTGTTGGGGTCATACAGGCGCGTTTCCTGATCGACCGTGCCACCATCTTCCACAATCGCGATCTGGCGCTTCACCTCATAGTCAATCGCCTGCTGGATAAACCGCATGGAGTTCATGTTCTTGATCTCGCAGCGCGTGCCGAGCAGCGAAAAATCGCCCGTTTCGCGGAATTTCTCGTAAGTGCCGGCCGTGCAGATCGACACGTTCACATCGGCGCGCAGGCTGCCTTCCTGCATATTGCCATCGCAGGTGCCCAGATAGCGCAGAATCTGGCGCAGCTTGCGCACATATTCCGCCGCTTCCTCCGGCCCGCGAATATCGGGGCGGCTGACAATTTCCATCAGCGCAACGCCGGTGCGGTTGAGGTCGACAAAGCTCATCTCCGGGTCCATGTCATGAACCGATTTGCCGGCGTCCTGCTCCACATGAATCCGTTCGATCCGCACCTTGCGGCCAATGCCGGGGGCCATGTCGACCAGCACTTCACCCTCGCCCACGATCGGGTGGTAAAGCTGGCTGATCTGATAGCCTTGCGGCAGGTCGGGGTAGAAATAGTTCTTCCGGTCAAAGCTCGAGAACAGGTTGATTTTTGCCTTCAGCCCCAGCCCGGTGCGCACGGCCTGTTCGATGCAAAACGCGTTCACCACCGGCAACATGCCCGGCATGGCGGCATCGACAAGGCTGACATGCGTGTTGGGGGCCGCGCCAAAACCTGTGGATGCGCCCGAAAACAGCTTGGATTTACTGGCGATCTGCGCATGAACCTCCATGCCAATCACCACCTCATAGTCGCCCTTGGCGCCGTGATAGATTTTCGGGGTCGGGTCGGTATAGGCAAGCGTGTTCATCATGGCCCTCAGCTAGGTTTGCGAAGGGTTGTAGGCAGTTAGGCGGGCTTGGGCAAGGGCTCAGCCACGCGCAACAGCGCGGCACAAGGCGATTTGTGCCAATCCGACCAGCAGGAAAGCCGCAACAAGCAGCCCGACCATCTGCACAACCGGGCCATAGCCCGCCGCAGTCGGGTCAAGAAAGAAATAGGGGTAAAGCCCAGTCGCCGCACCGCGCAGCAGGGCATAGGCGCAATAGGCCAGCGGATAAATCAGCCAGTAAAGCGCATGGCTGAACCGCAGCCCGGCCTTTGGCGCAAAGCCCATCCAAAGCCCGATGTAAAGCGCGGGCAGGGCGGTGTGCAACATCTGGTCCAACAGCCAGTTCAGCCCTGTCGGGCTGAACAGCGGGGCCAGCAGAATGTGATACACCACCGCCACAAAGCCGATATACAGCGCCACCGCCGCGCGCAGTGGCGCGTTTTGCGCGATCCGCCCCGAAGGTGCAAGCGCGACCGCACTTAGCACCACTGCGGCCAATGTGTTGGTCAGGATGGTGAAAAAGCTGAACAGATTCACAAGCGCCGCCAGCGCGCCGGAAAAATCCGCATCATTCAGGGTCAGGTAGATTTGCGTACCAAGCGTCGCCCAGGCGGCAAGCGCCACCACAAGGTGAATTCCACGTATCCCCATTCTGCACCCCTGCATGGCTTCAATGGCGCTATTCAACCGCGCCATCGGGCGTGGCGCAAGGGGTTGTTTCCTGTCCATGCGCCTCCAGATAAGCGGCGAGCTTGCCCAATGTCTGATAGCCCAATTCAACCGCGTTATAGGTTTTGGCGGCGCGCAAGTCCTCGGCTGTTGCGAACCGCATACAGAGCCGCAGCGCCGTGCCGCCATCTTGCGGCATCAGCGTAATTTCTGCGGTTTTGGATTGCTCTCCGCGGCCGTCATCATCCAGCAAATAGACAATGCGGCGCGGCTTGTCATAAACCGTAAAGCGGTGGCGGTTGGCAAAGACCGTGCCATCAGGTGCGATCATGTCAAACCGCCATTGCCCGCCTTCGCGCAGGTCTATCTCTTTGGTTTTGCAGCTGAACCCGTCCGGCCCCCACCATGTTGGCAGCACGTTCGGGTCGCTCAGCGCGGCCCAGACCACTTCGGGTGTGGCATTGAACTGGCGTTCCAGCACCATTGTTCGGTTGTCCATAGCCGCGCTCAATTCTGCAGGCCTTGCGCATAGGCTTCCAACTGGTCGGCCACCGTGCCCCAGCCCTCATGAAAGCCCATTTCTTCGTGCCGCTTGCGCGTATCGGGGTTTCCGTGGCGGGCAAGGGCGGTGTATTCGGTGCCATCGGGGTGGTCGGCAAATGTCATGATTGCCGTGAAAAACGGGTTGGGTGCCGGAATGTAACCGGCCAGCAGCGTGTCGGTCGTGACCAGCTTTTCGCCGGTAACAACCTCCAGCACGCAGCCCTCGTTCGGGTATTCGGTCCCGTCAACCTCGAACAGCGAATAAAAGCGCCCGCCGGCGAAAAGCTGCACCTCGGCATCAAGAATTTTATGCGGCCTGGGAATGAAGAAATTCTTCAAATGCTCGGGCTGGGTAAAACATTCCCAGATCAGCGCGCGCGGGGCTTTCAGAATGCGGTGCAATTTCAGGTCGTTCATGGTTTTTCCTTTGTCAGGGTTTCGATATAGGCCTCAAGCCGGTCCAGGCGGCCATTCCACATATCGCGCTGGGCCGACAGCCAGTCTTCCACCGGCGCCAGCGCATCGGGGCGCAGCGCGCACTGCCGTGTGCGCCCTTCTTTTCGGGTTTCGATCAGCCCGCCGTCCTCCAGCTTTTTGATGTGCTGCATCAGCGAGGGCAGGGCCATGTCGAAGGGTTCGGCCAATACGCCCACGCTGGCCGGGCCACGGGCCAGCCGGGCCAGAACCGCGCGGCGCGTCGGGTCGGCAAGCGCATGGAAGATCGAATCGAGTTGCGGCGAATACTTAGTCATAAGCCTAAGTATTGCCGTCGCGCAAAATTTGTCCAGCCCCTTTTGCGGGGCCAAGGTTGCCAGTGGCCCCAAAAAACCCTATCTGGGCGGTATCCCGCCGTATACACATGCTGAATACACATACCCGCAGACCCCAAGTATCAGAGGCCAGAATGACCGCACGCAGCATTAAATCCGGATTGCAGGTCGATGACCGGCTCGTTGCCTTTATCGAGCAGCAGGCGCTGCCCGGCACCGGCATCACGGCCACCGATTTCTGGCGCGGCTTCGAGGCGATCATCTCCGAACTTGCCCCCGAGAACCGCGCGCTGCTGGCGCGACGCGAAGAATTGCAGGCAAAAATTGATGCCTGGCATATCGCCAACCGCGACAAGCCGCATGACGCCGCCGCCTATGGCGCGATGTTGGCCGATATCGGCTATATCGTGCCCGAAGGCGCAGCGTTCGAGATTGAAACCAGCAATATCGACCCCGAAATCGCCTCCATTGCGGGGCCGCAGCTTGTGGTGCCGGTCATGAATGCGCGCTACGCGCTGAACGCCGCCAATGCCCGCTGGGGCAGCCTGTATGATTCGCTTTATGGCACCGATGCGCTGGGCGATTTGCCAAGCGGTAAGGGCTATGATGCGCAGCGCGGCGCGCGCGTCATTGCCTGGGCCAAGGCGCATCTGGACAGGGCAGCGCCGCTGGCGGGCGGAAGCTGGGCCGATGTCACCAGACTGCGCGTTGATGGTGAAATGCTGATCGCCACCACGCCCGAAGGCGAAACCGGCCTTGCCGACCCGTCGCAATTTGTCGGCTATCTGGAAAACGGTCTGTGCCCGTTGCAGGTGCTGTTGCGCAAGAACGGCCTGCTGCTGGAAATTCTGGTCGATCCATCCACCCCGGTTGGCGCGCAAGACCTTGCCGGCATTTCCGACATTTACCTTGAATCCGCCATTTCAGCGATCATGGATTGCGAAGATTCCGTCGCGGCCGTCGATGCCGAAGACAAGGTTCTGGCCTATGCCAACTGGCTGGGGCTGATGAAGGGCGATCTGACCGAGACCGTTACCAAGGGCGGCAAGACCTTCACCCGCAAGCTGAACCCCGACAGCACCTACCAAACGCCTGATGGCGGCAAGCTGACGGTCAAGGGCCGCGCGCTGATGCTGGTGCGCAATGTCGGCCACCTGATGACCAACCCCGCCATTCTGGATGCCGAGGGCCGCGAGGTGCCCGAAGGCATTATGGATGCGATGATCACCACGCTTTGCGCGCTGCATGACCTGAAGTTCAACCATGCCAATTCGGCGGCGGGCTCGATCTATGTCGTCAAACCCAAGATGCACGGGCCACAGGAAGTGGCTTTTGCCGATAAGCTGTTCGACCGAGTGGAAAACGCGCTGCGCCTGCCAAACAATACCGTGAAGCTCGGCATCATGGATGAAGAGCGCCGCACATCGCTGAACCTTGGCGAATGTATCCGCGCCGCGCGCCACCGTGTCGCCTTCATCAATACCGGATTCCTCGACCGGACGGGCGACGAGATCCATACCTCGATGCAGGCCGGGCCGATGCTGCGCAAGGGCGATATGAAAACCGCCGCCTGGATTGGCGCTTACGAAAACAACAATGTCGATACCGGCCTGGCCTGCGGGCTGATGGGGCGCGCGCAAATCGGCAAGGGCATGTGGGCCATGCCGGATTTGATGGCCGATATGCTGGCCCAGAAAGGCGCGCACCCGGCTGCGGGTGCCAATTGCGCCTGGGTGCCCAGCCCCACCGCCGCCACGCTGCACGCCACGCATTACCATCTGTGCGATGTTGCCGCCGTGCAGCAAAAACTGCGCGAAGCAGGCCCGCGCCCGGGCCGTGGCGGGTTGCTGAACATTCCGCTGGCCGCCGGGCAGAACTGGTCGGAAGACGAGATCACCGCCGAGCTGGAAAACAACGCGCAGGGCATTCTGGGTTACGTCGTGCGCTGGGTCGACCAGGGTGTCGGCTGTTCCAAAGTGCCCGATATCAACGATGTCGGCCTGATGGAAGACCGCGCCACCTGCCGCATTTCAAGCCAGCATATGGCCAATTGGCTGGAACATGGCGTGGTGGATGATGTGCGCGTGCTTGAGGTGATGCGCAAAATGGCCAGGGTCGTCGATGCGCAAAACGCCGATGACCCCGCCTATAGGCCAATGGCACCGGGCTATGACGGCCCGGCCTTCAATGCCGCCGTTGATCTTGTGCTGAAAGGCGCCGCACAGCCCTCGGGCTATACCGAGCCGCTGTTGCACGCCTATCGCCAGCAGGCCAAGGAAGACCAGCGCCAGCAGGCAAGCCGCGCAGATGCCGCAAACAGGCTTTAGCGCAAATAGGGCGCGATCTGGTCGAGCAGCGCCAGGCGCTGCTTGCGCCAGGTTTCGGCGGTAAAATCATCCACCGGGTCCAGATTGGTTTCAGCACGGTGGATCTGGTTGTTCAGCGCCTCATAGTCATCGGCCAGTTTGGCAAAATGCGCGTCGTTCAGTTTTAGCGCATGAATGCGCTCGCTCTGATCGGGAAACTGGTCGGCAAGTGAATTTGGCCGGTGGCTCATGCTGTCGCTCCTTCTTTCAGGGCAGTTTGCCCGCGTTGTGCGCCCGCAACATTGCGCCAGATCAAACCACAGCCGAAATGGGGTTGTTTTTTTGCACAAATAGGCAAGACTCGCGCCACCCAGAAACAGGAGCAGAGACATGACTATAACTCTAGAAGGCATTATCATTCTTGTTGTTATCGGTGCGGTTGCCGGCTGGCTTGCGGGCCAGTTGGTCAAGGGCTATGGCTTTGGCCTTGTCGGCAATATCATCGTCGGAATCGTTGGCGCGGCGATTGCCAGCTTTGTCTTGCCGGCCATTGGTGTTGTCATCGGTTCGGGCATAATCGGCGGCATCATCAACGCCACACTCGGCGCGGTTCTGCTGCTCATCGTCATCCGCTTTGTGAACCGGGCGTAAACGCATTACAAATGGCGCAGCGGCCAGCCCCGTTGCGCCATTCCTGAAAGGAGAGCCTGCTTGCGCCCCGTCATCGGTATCATCGGCAACGCCCATCTCATCAACGACAGTTACATGGTGCAGGGCGCGGGCGATATGAACATGCGCGCCGTGGCCGAGGTGTGCGAGGCACTGCCGCTGATCGTGCCCGCCTTGCCCGATACCAGCGAAATTGCCAGCCTTATGGCGGCTTGTGCGGGGTTTCTCTTTCCCGGCGGGCGGCCCAATGTCCACCCCAGCCATTATGGCCATGAGGAAACCGCGGCGCATGGCGCCTTCGACCGTAACCGCGATGCACTGGCTTTGCCGCTCATCCAGGCCTGTGTTGCGGCGGGCAAGCCGATTCTGGGCATTTGCCGCGGCTTTCAGGAATTCAACGTCGCCTTTGGCGGCACCCTGCATCCCGAAATCCGCGACCTGCCGGGCCGCATGAACCACCGAATGCCGCCCGATGGCACGATCGAGGAAAAATTCGCCCTTCGCCACGATGTCCACCTTGCCCCCGGCGGGAAATTTGCACAGGTGTTCGGGGCCGAGCGTGTGCGCGTCAACTCGCTGCACGGGCAGGGGATAGAGTTGGCGGGCAGCCGCGTGATCATCGAAGGCTATGCCGAAGATGAAACGCCCGAAGCCATCCATATTGCAGGCGCTGCCGGCTTTGCGATGGCCGTGCAATGGCACCCCGAATGGAACGCCGCGCATGACAGCGTATCACGCCCGCTTTTCGCCGCCTTCGGCGATGCGCTCCACGCCTAACTCCGGGCACGGGCGATTGGAAGTCTTAAATGCGATTGAATTGCATCACCCCCGTTTGCTCCTCGCAAAGGACTGCAACTCCCGCTAGTGTTCTGCAATGAGCGACGAAACCCTCACCATTCTCAACCGCTACAACCTGCTCGCCCCTGCTGCGCAGTTTGACATGGCCGTCTTAGCGCTTGTGCGACGGGTCGAGCAAGAAGGGCATCGCGGCGTGCTGTCCTACCGGTTTTTTGCAAATCCGCGTGAAGCAACCGCGCAAGCTGTAATCGAGTACGAAAACCCAACCGCTTGGATCGGGCATCATGATACGTCAATGGACTGGCCCGAAATGAAGGCCCTGCACAAAGTTGCAGGTCTTGCCGAGGTTACGTTTCTGGGGGCATTTACCGACGAAATTGAAGCATGGCTCAACGCCTCATCGCTGAGCGCGCGGCTGAAAACGGGCAATCGCTTTGCAGCCGGCTTTACACGCGCAAAATAGCCGCTAATCGCCCCGCACCGCCGCCTCAATCGCCGCAACATCAAGCTTTTTCATCTGCATCATCGCCTTGAAAGCCCGTGCGGCGGGTTCGCCGCCTGCGGCCATCGCTTTGGTCAGCGCGCGCGGAGTAATCTGCCACGAAACGCCCCATTTATCCTTGCACCAGCCGCACATGCTTTCCTGCCCGCCATTGCCGACAATCGCGTTCCAATAACGGTCGGTCTCGTCTTGGTCATCGGTGGCAATCTGGAAGGAAAACGCCTCGCTTTGCTTGAAGGCCGGCCCGCCATTCAGCCCGATACAGGGAATGCCGCACACCGTAAATTCCACCGTCAGCACGGCACCTTGCGCCGTTGACGGGTTATCTGCCGGGGCGCGATGCACGGCTGTGACCGCGCTATCGGGAAAGGTTGCCGCATAGAACCGCGCCGCTGCTTCGGCATCGCTTTCATACCAAAGGCAGATGGTGTTTTTGGAAGATGTCATCCGCGCCTTTCCCGCCGCCTTGCCGCGCTTGCCAAAATTGCTGTCATCCAGCCTATCAGAACCGCGCCTGATGCCGCAAAAGAAATGAGCGCGCCCCGCCCATGCGGCCCGGCCAAGGGGGTTGACCCTATTTTTTTGGGTGGTAAGGCAGGTTCAGTGCAATCCAGGGAAACAACATGCTGACCAATGACCATCTGGCCCAGTGGGACCGCGACACCTTCTTTCACCCCTCAACCCATCTTGGGCAGTTTGCGCGGGGTGAACAGGGCAACCGCGTTATCACCACGGCCAAGGGTTGTGAAATCGAAGACCGCAACGGCACCCGCCTGCTGGATGCGTTCTCCGGGCTTTACTGCGTGAATGTCGGCTATGGCCGCCCCGAAATTGCCGAGGCGATTGCCGATCAGGCGCGCGAAATGGCCTATTACCACGCCTATGTCGGCCACGGGACCGAGGCCAGCATCACGCTTTCAAAAATGATCATCGACCGCGCGCCAGCAGGCATGTCCAAGGTCTATTACGGGCTTGGCGGTTCGGACGCCAATGAAACCAATATCAAGCTGATCTGGTATTACAACAATGTGCTGGACCGGCCCGAAAAGAAGAAGATCATCTCGCGCTGGCGCGGCTATCACGGCTCGGGCCTGATGACGGGCAGCCTGACGGGGCTGGAGCTTTTCCACAAGAAATTCGATCTGCCGCTCTCGCAAGTCGTGCATACCGAAGCGCCCTATTATTATCGCCGTGAGACTCTGGACCAGAGCGAGGCCGAGTTCGTGGCCCATTGCGCCCGATCGCTGGAAGAGCTGATTCTGGCCGAAGGCCCGGACACCGTTGCCGCCTTTATCGGCGAGCCCGTGCTTGGCACCGGTGGCATTGTCCCCCCGCCCGCAGGCTATTGGGCGGCCATTCAGGCGGTTCTGTCGAAATACGATATCCTGCTCGTGGTCGATGAGGTCGTTACCGGTTTTGGCCGGCTCGGCAGCATGTTCGGCTCGGACCATTACGGCCTCAAGCCCGACCTGATCACCATCGCCAAGGGGCTGACTTCGGCCTATGCGCCGCTTTCCGGCTCTATCGTATCGGAAAAGATGTTCAAGGTGCTAGCCGATGGCACCGACAAGCTTGGCCCGATCGGCCACGGCTGGACCTATTCCGCCCACCCGATTTGCGCCGCTGCCGGTGTGGCCAATCTCAAGCTGATCGACGATCTGAAGCTTGTCGATGCCGCCAAAACCCAGGGCGCCTATTTCAACGCGGCGCTGAAATCGGCCTTGTCGGGCAAGCGCATCGTGGGCGATGTGCGCGGCGAGGGGCTTTTGGCGGCTGTCGAAGTCGTCGCCGACAAAGACAGCCGCACATTCTTTGACCCCGCCCAAAAGATCGGCCCGCAACTTGCGGCGGCCATGCTCGAACAGGGCATCATCGCGCGCGCCATGCCGCAGGGCGATATTCTGGGTTTCGCCCCGCCATTTTGTGTATCCACGTCGGAATTGGACCGTATTGTGGATGCAACGGCAAAGGCGGTCGATAAAGTCACCGCTACGCTCTAACCAACAGGCTTCGGCCTGACCCTTACAACAGGCCGAAGCATGTCCTACCAGATCAACAATTTTCCCACCGAAGAATACCATGCCCGCATCAAGGGCACGCGCGCCGAAATGGCGGCGCGCGGGCTTGATTGCATCATCATCTCCGACCCATCGAACATGGCCTGGATCAGCGGCTATGATGGCTGGTCGTTCTACGTGCATCAGGCCGTTTTGCTGGGGATGGAGGGCGACCCTGTTTACTGGGGCCGCGGGATGGATGCCGTTGGCGCGCAGCGCACCGTGTTCATGGGCGATGACGACATCGTCGGCTACCCCGACTATTTGGTGCAGAACCCCGAAATCCACACCATGACCGACCTTGCCGCCCTGCTTAAGGCGCGCGGATACGAGACGGCGCGCATTGGCGTGGAGCTAGACAATTACTATTATTCCGCCGCCGCCCATATCACCCTTGTCATGGGCCTGCCCGATGCGCAATTTGTCGATGCAAACGGCCTTGTGAACTGGCAGCGCGCCATCAAATCGCCGCGCGAAATCGCCTATATGCGCGGGGCGGCCAGCATTACCGACAAGATGCACGCCGCCATAGTGGAGCGGGCTGAACCCGGAATGCGCAAGAACGACCTTGTCGCCGAAATTTACGCCGCAGGCATTCGCGGCACCGATGAATTTTGGGGCGACTACCCCGCCATTGTGCCGCTTGCACCTTCGGGGCTGGATGCCACTGCCGCGCATCTCACATGGGATGGCGCGCCTTTGCGCAAGAACGAAAGCACCTTCTTTGAAATCGCCGGTGTGCATCGCCGCTATCATGTGCCGCAATCACGCACGCTGTTCCTGGGTGCCGCGCCGCAAAAATACCTCGACGCCGAAGCCGCCGTGCTTGATGCGGTCGAGGCCGGGCTGGAACAGGCCAAACCGGGCAATCTGTGCGAAGACATCGCCAACGCCTTCAACGCCGCGCTCAACAAGGCGGGCTTCAATAAAGATGGTCGCTGCGGCTATTCCATCGGCCTGTCCTACCCGCCCGATTGGGGCGAGCGCACCATGTCGTTCCGCGCGGGCGATAAATCGGTGCTGGCGGCCGGCATGTGCTTTCACTTCATGCCCGCACTCTGGCTCGATGATGGCGGCCTGGAAATCACCGAACCCATTCTGATTACCGAGAATGGTTACGAGTGTCTTTGCACCACAGAACGGCGGTTATTCATCAAGGATTAGGCCAAAATCTGCCCCAAACCACTGAATTTGCGCAACAATCCAGAAATTTTTCCAATTGGTCAAAAAAATTCTGGATTTTCACCCCCCATGCGCGCAGAATTGCCCAAAACAGATGGGGGATTCTATGGCCGGGCTTAGCACTCATGTCCTTGACACCGCGCGCGGCGCACCTGCGGCGGGGCTGAAAATTGAACTTTTTGCCGATCCGGGTGGCGCGCGCCGCCCGCTTGGCACATTCACCACCAATGCCGATGGCCGCACCGACGGGCTGCTGATTGCGCCCGAAGATATGGCCAGCGGCAGTTACGAGCTGGTCTTTCATGTCGGCGATTATCTGCGCGCAGGCGGGCTGGTGGATGATGGCGAGCTGTTTCTTGATATCGTGCCGCTGCGCTTTGGTGTGCGCGACCCGGCCCAGCATTACCACGTGCCGTTGCTCGTCTCTCCCTTTGCTTATTCCACCTACAGGGGTAGCTGAATGGCCAGGCGCAATCATCTGCACTTCATCCTGAATGATGCACCCGTCAGCTTGGCCGAGATCGGGGCCAGCGATACTTTGCTCGACTTTCTGCGCCTTCATTGCAACCTGACCGGCACCAAGGAAGGCTGCGCCGAGGGCGATTGCGGCGCCTGCACCGTGCTGGTTGGGCGGCGCAGCGCGCGCGGGCTGGTTTACGAGGCGGTCAATGCCTGCATCCGCCTCATGCCCAGCCTTGATGGGTGCCATGTCGTCACGGTCGAACACCTGTCGGGCCAGGGCGGTGCGCTGCACCCCGTGCAGCAGGCCATGCTCGACCATCACGGCAGCCAATGCGGCTTTTGCACGCCCGGCATCGTCATGTCGCTCTATGCGCTCTGGATGGATAACCCAAAGCCGAGCGTGGCCGAGATCGAGGTGGCACTACAAGGCAACCTGTGCCGCTGCACCGGCTACGCCCCGATCTTGCGCGCCGCCAGGGCCGCCAGCGAGATGGGCGGGCAGGGGATGGATGCGCTGATCAGTCACCGTGCGGAAATGGACACAAGGCTCGCCGCACTCGCCGATGGCGCGCGGGTAGAGCTGTCGCGAAGCGGCACAGACCGCGCCATCATCCCCGCCAGTCTGGCCGATCTTGCCGAGGTTCTGGCGGCGCATGAAAACCCGACCATCGTTGCGGGCTCGACCGATGTCGGCCTGTGGATCACCAAACACATGCGCGATATTTCGCCCGCCGTGTTCATCACCAATCTGGCCGAGCTTCAGACGATCACGCAAGACGCCTCCGGCCTGACCCTGGGCGCGGGTGTTACCTATACCGATGCCGCGCCCGCGCTGCTGGCCGCCTATCCGCAGCTTGCCGAATTCTGGCCACGCATTGGCGGCGCGCAGGTGCGCAATATGGGCACGGTGGGCGGCAATGTCGCCAACGGCTCGCCCATTGGCGACACACCGCCGGTGCTGATCGCGCTGGGTGCCGAGGTAGCGCTGACATCGACGCGCGGCAACCGCCGCATACCCGTTCAGGATTTCTTCATCGCATATGGCAAGCAAGACCGTGCGGCAGACGAGTTCGTCTCCGCGCTCCACATTCCGCCGCTTGCGGCCGATGCGCTGTTTTGCGGTTACAAAGTAACTAAAAGGCGGGATGAAGACATTTCGGCGGTTGCAGCGGGCTTTTTGGTGCAAAAAGACGGTTACAATGTAACTTCTGCGCGGCTGGCCTATGGCGGCATGGCGGGCACCCCCTTGCGCGCCAAAAAGGCCGAGGCGGCGCTTATCGGCCAGCCCTTCACCCGTGAAAGCTTTGCCGCCGCCGCGCGCGCCATTGCCGATGATTTCACCCCGCTGACCGATTGGCGCGCCTCAAAAGAATATCGCGCCACGGTCGCCGCGAACCTGCTGTTGCGCTTTTATGACCAGATGGCCGGGGAAGACGAAACCTTGACATTGCGGCAGGAGAATGTGGCATGACCAAAGCCCTGCAAGGTGCCATCCACACCGAAGAACCCCATGACTCCGCCCGCCTGCATGTCACTGGTGCTGCGGACTATACCGACGATATTCCCAGCCCTGCCAATACGTTACACGCCTATCTTGGCCTGTCGACAATCGCACGGGCAACCATTACCAGCATGGACCTGTCGGCCGTGCGCGCCGCCCCCGGCGTGGTCGATGTGATTGTCGCAGCCGACATTCCCGGCCATAACGATATCAGCCCGACGGGGTTGAATGACGAGCCTGTTCTGGCCGATTCCGAGGTTGCCTTCTGGGGCCAGCCGCTGTTTGCCGTCATCGCCAAAACCCGCGATCAGGCCCGCCGGGCCGCGCAACTGGCCAAGGTGGCATATGACGGGTTGCCGCATGTTTGCGATGTGGGCGAGGCAATGGAAAAGGGCTACCCCCATGTCACCAAACCGCTCACGCTGGAACGCGGCGATATCGCCAGTGCAATGGCCGGCGCGCCCCATAGAATAAAGGGTGAAATGCGTGTCGGCGGGCAGGACCATTTCTATCTGGAAGGCCATATCGCGCTGGCTATTCCGGGGGAAAACGGCGCGGTTCAGGTCTATTCCAGCACCCAGCACCCCAGCGAAGTGCAGCATATGGTGGCGCATGTTCTGGGCAAAAACAGCCATGATGTAACCATTACCGTGCGCCGTATGGGCGGTGGATTTGGCGGCAAGGAAACCCAGCCGAACCTGTTCGCCGCCGTGGCTGCCGTGGCCGCGTCCAAGCATAAATGCGCTGTAAAACTGCGCCCGGATCGCGATGACGATATGGTTGCCACCGGAAAAAGGCATGACTTTCTCATCACTTACGAGGTGGGCTTTGATGATGCTGGCCGCATTCTGGCGGTTGACGGCAGCTTTGCCGCGCGCTGTGGCTTTTCCGCCGATCTGTCCGGCCCGGTCACTGATCGTGCGCTGTTTCATGCCGACAACGCCTATTTCTACCCCGCCGTGCGGCTTGTCTCGCGCCCGATGAAGACCGACACCGTTTCAAACACCGCCTTTCGGGGCTTTGGCGGCCCGCAGGGGGTGATTGCGGCGGAACGGATCATCGAGGAGATCGCCTATCATCGCGGGATGGACACGCTCGCCGTGCGCCGCGCCAACCTCTATGCAGATGGGCGCGACATCACGCCCTATCATCAGACCGTGGCTGATAACATCATGCCGCAACTCCTTGATCAGATAGAGAAATCATCCGACTATCAGGCGCGGCGCGCTGCCGTTCTGGCGCATAATGCCAGGGGCATAACGCTGCGAAAGGGCATTGCGCTGACGCCGGTGAAATTCGGCATTTCCTTCACCGCGACCTGGTATAATCAGGCCGGTGCGCTGCTGCATATCTATAATGATGGCTCTATGCTGCTCAATCATGGTGGCACCGAAATGGGCCAGGGCCTGTTTACCAAGGTGGCACAGGTGGTCGCCGATTGTTTTCAGGTTGATCTGGGGCGCGTGCGGGTTACGGCAACGACCACCGACAAGGTGCCAAATACATCAGCCACCGCGGCGAGTTCGGGCACCGATCTGAACGGCATGGCTGCGCAGGATGCCGCGCTCACCCTTCGCGCCCGACTGGTGGAATTTGCCGCGGCACACTGGAAGGTTTCGCCGCAAGACGTTGAATTTACAGCAGAAGGTGTGCGGGTGGGCGGCGAAGTTATGGGCTTTGAAGCCGTCATCAAAGCCGCCTATATGGCACGTGTTTCGCTTTCGGCCACGGGGTTTTACAAAACCCCCGAAATCCATTGGGATCGTGACGCCGGCAAGGGTCGCCCGTTTTACTATTTCGCCTATGGCGCGGCGGTTTCCGAGGTGGCGATAGACACGCTCACCGGCGAATACCGCATTTTGCGCAGCGATGTGCTGCACGATGTCGGCCGCAGCCTGAACCCGGCACTTGACAAGGGGCAGGTCGAAGGCGCCTTCGTGCAGGGCGTTGGCTGGCTGACCACCGAAGAGCTGTGGTGGGATGACAAGGGCCGCTTGCGCACCCATGCGCCCAGCACCTATAAAATACCGCTGGCCAGTGACTTGCCGCGCGTCTTTAATGTAGAACTTGCAGATTGGGCGCGGGCTGCCGAACCCACGATCCGCCGGTCCAAAGCCGTGGGCGAGCCGCCATTCATGCTGGGCATTTCGGTGTTCGAGGCGCTGTCGATGGCCGTGGCCAGCGTGAAGGACTACAAGACCTGCCCGCGTCTGGATGCGCCCGCAACGCCGGAACGCGTGCTTATGGCTTTGGAGCGGCTGCGTGACTGAACCGGCCGCATTGCGCGCGCTTGTGCATCAAGGCCCGGTAGTGCGGCTTCGTCTGGCGCATGTTGCCGGCTCATCGCCGCGCGCGGCGGGGGCGAGCATGTATGTCGGAGCCGCCGGACAGCTTGGCACGATCGGTGGCGGGCAGCTTGAATATATGGCGCTTGACCAGGCGCGCGCCTTGCTGGCCAGCGGGGGGCTGGCAGCACGCATGGATGTGCCGCTTGGCCCCGAAATCGGCCAGTGCTGCGGCGGGCGCGTGCAGGTTGAACTGACGCGGCTAACCGATCCAGAGGCGGAACTTGTCGCGCTGGAAACCATTCGCCAAACCCACCCGCATGTGCTGATTTTTGGCGCGGGTCATATTGGCCGCGCCCTGGCCCGCGCCGTGCAGCCCTTGCCCTGTGCGGCACGGCTGATCGACAGCCGTGCCGCGGAATTGGCGCTGGCTGCTGACCTGCCCCAGACACTTACCGCACTGCCAGAATCTGAACTGCGGGCCGCGCCTGCGGGCAGCGCCTTCATCATCCTGACCCATGACCATGCGCTCGACTTTCTGCTTGGGGCCGAGGCGCTGGCGCGCCACGATGCCGCCTATTGCGGGATGATCGGCTCGGCCACGAAAGCCGCGCGGTTTGCGCGTTTTTGCCGCGAGCAGGGGCTAAACCCAGGCCCGCTGCATTGCCCGATGGGCCGCAAAACCGCCAGCAAGGAACCGGGCGTGATTGCCGCGATGATTGTCGCAGAGCTTTGGGCGGCGCTGGAAAGCCGCCAAAGTCGCGCCCATATGCCCGCCCGATAAGGCAAGGCGGCATGGGTTCTGGCCCGGGCGCAAATGCAAGGCTTCAGCCCGGCGAAGGGCGATCGAGCAATTGGCCGATTTGTGGATAGGCGCGGCGTATGGCCATCGCCCCTGCGGCGATACAATGGCGCTTTTGTGCAAATTCCAGTGTGCCTATCGTCTGGCGGAACATTGGCCTTATGACCATATCGGCCCGCTCGAAGCGCAGCCGTGCATGTTCATACTGGCAGACTTCGACAGAGCGCAGCATGGCCTGCATTCCGTTTTTCGGGCCGGCGGCATTTTCGCGCTGGCCAGGGTCAACCGCGATCACGACTTCGGCGCCGGTGGCGCGGGCAACATCAACCGGTGCGATGTCGGCATAGGCGCCATCCATCAGCACATACGGGCCGTCGACCAGGGGCGGCAATATCCCGGCCAGTGCCGCGCTGGAATAGACATAATCGGTGGCCCGGCCCTGCGAAAAGACCACACGCTCGCCGGTAAGCATGTCGGTTGCGCAAACGAAAACCGGAATCCGCCCCTCTTGCAGGGTTTTGCCCCGGGTCAGTTCTGTAAGCACATTGCGGCCCCAGGTCTCGGTGCGCGCGCCAACCCCCCAGCCGAAATACATGTCGCGCGCCGCAAGCAAGGCAATGCGCAACCCCCTTATTTTTGCCCTCAGCCCCGGCTGGCGAAAGTCGGGTGCTGCGGGAAACCCGCTGGTATCCATGCCGACCAGCGCATCATACCAGTCATCGTTGAGCGCATAGGTCGCGCCAACAACCGCGCCCATCGACACGCCAACCACAGCACTGGGCATATAGCCACGCGAAATCAGCGCGCGCAAAACACCCGCATGTGACAGGCCACGCGCCCCGCCGCCACTGAATACAAGTGCAAAGGATTTGTGTGGCCGGTTATTGCGCTGGGCGTGGCGGGTCAATGTTCAGGCTCCGTTGTTCAGGTCAATCAACAACGCTTGAATGGCTACGTGCTTGGTTATCCCGCCGATAGACGCTTGCCAAGCCACGGCATTACCAAATGTGGCATTGCCTCGGTCGGTCGAATAAAATTTTTTCTTCTGCCGGTGTAATGTTCAAATTCTGGCAACGTCTTTTCCTCCGACGGTCTTTTGCGATCGCAAGGATGAATCGATAGGAGCCAATATTGAAAACCATGACCCTTGAGGTCCGTGGGCTGTTCGAGATACTCGACCACCTTGCGGTTGAACGCCATCTGTCTGCGCTAAAGGGGGTGCGGCGCGCCCAAGCCAACCCAGCCTCGGCCAGTGTGACCGTGCAGTATGACGAAACCGTTCTGGGCGAAGCGGCGCTGCGCAAGGCAATTGAATCCTGTGGGTTTCATTGTGCTGGTGAGCGGGTTCCGAACCATATCTGCCAGTCGGTGCCTGCCGAACATGCGGGCCATACGGGCCATGCAGCACATGGCAAAAACGCCCCGGCTGGCCACGATGCGATGGCGCATGAAATGGGGCATGGTGGCGGCAAGGACATGGCGGGCATGGTGCGCGACATGCGCAACCGTTTCTGGGTGGCGCTGCTGTTTACCGTGCCGATCTTCATCTATTCGCCGATGGGCGGCATGTTCACACCGCCCGCACCGCCCCTTGGCTTGCGGCTCGATCTGTGGCTGTTCGTGCTTGGCAGTGCGGCAATTCTTTGGCCAAGCTGGCCGTTCTTTGTGGCCGCCGCACGGGCGCTTCGCAATGGCATCCTCAACATGGCGGTGCTTGTCGTGTTGTCGGTCGGCACCGGCTATGTGTTCAGCGTCGGCTCGACCTTCTTCTTTCCCGGTGTGCAGTTCTACGAGGCGGTCGCGGTGCTGCTGGTGTTCATCCTGCTGGGCCACTGGCTGGAAATGCGGGCGCGGGCCGGGGCCTCGGCGGCGATCCGGGCGCTGCTTGATCTTGCACCGCCGATGGCCGTTGTAATCCGCGACGGGCGCGAGGTTGAGGTGCCGACCGCCGAGGTGCTTCAGGGCGAAACCGTGGTCATCCGGCCGGGCAACAAGATTCCCGTGGATGGCGAGGTGCTTGAGGGCACATCGCTGGTGGACGAATCCATGCTGACCGGCGAATCGATGCCGGTCAACAAGGCCGTGGGCGACACCGTGATCGGCGCCACGATCAACAAGAGCGGCACCTTCCGCTACCGCGCCACCAAGGTTGGCGCCGACACCGCGCTGGCGCAGATCGTCAAGCTGGTGCAGGAGGCGCAGAATTCCAAGGCGCCGGCGCAGCTGCTGGCCGACCGGGCCTCGCAATGGCTGGTGGTGATTGCCATCGTGATCGGGCTGGCCACATTCGCGGTCTGGTTCTGGTGGATCGGATCGCCGCTGCTGTTCGCGCTGACGCTGACAATCACGGTTTTCGTCATCGCCTGCCCCGATGCGCTGGGGCTGGCCACGCCGATGGCGGTGATGGTCGGCACCGGCCTTGGGGCGCAGCATGGCATCCTGTTCAAGAATGCCGGGGCGCTGGAGGATGCGACCAAGCTCGACGTGATCGTGTTCGACAAGACCGGCACGCTGACGATGGGCGAGCCGCGCGTTGTCGAGATCGTGGCCGCCGAGGGCAGCGCCGAGGATGACGCGCTGCGCGCCGCCGCCGCTGTCGATCGCGGATCGGACCACCCGCTGGCGCTGGCGATCGTCCAGCGCGCCGAGGCGCTTGATGTGCCGCAGATGGCCGGTTTCGAGAACCTTGAGGGCCGGGGCGCGCGCGCCGAGATCGGCGGGCAGACCGTGCTGGTGGGCAACCGGCGGCTGATGGACGAGGAAAGCGTTGAGCTTGGTGCGCTGAACGCACAGGCCGAACGGTTGAAAGGCGAGGGGCGCACCGTGGTGCATGTGGCGCAGGGCGGCCGGCTGATCGGCCTGATCGCCATTGCCGACGCGCCGCGCCCCAGCGCCAAGGCCGCCGTGGCCAAGCTGCGCGAACGCGGGGTCGAGGTGGCGATGCTGACCGGCGACAACGAGGGCACGGCGCGGCGGATTGCCGGCGAGCTTGGCATCGACATGGTGCTGGCCGACGTGCTGCCGGGCCAGAAGGCCGACAAGGTCAAGGAATTGCAGGCCCAGGGCAAGAAGGTGGGCATGGTCGGTGACGGCGTCAACGACGCGCCCGCGCTGACCCAGGCCGATGTCGGCTTTGCCATTGGCGCGGGCACCGATGTGGCGATGGAAAGCGCCGATGTCGTGCTGATGAAAAGCGACCCTTACGATGTTGTCGGCGCGATCGAGTTGTCGCGCGCCACCTTGCGCAAGATGCACCAGAACCTGTTCTGGGCGGTGGCCTATAACGTTGTCGCCTTCCCGATGGCGGCGGGCGTCTTCTACCCGCTGATCATCAGCCCCGCCGTTGCGGCGCTGGCGATGTCGGGCAGTTCGGCGCTGGTCGCGATCAATGCGCTGCTGCTCAAACGGGTGCGGCTGGCGGGGATTGGCGGGTTTTCACCACAGAGTAAATCCTGAACGGAAGGGACAGGGACATGGCTGAGACATCAACTGACAAAAAGCCCGAAGGCAGCGGGCTGGCGGCGCGGTTTCCAACCGCCTACACGATTCTTTTCCTGCTGATCATCCTTATGGCGGGGCTGACCTGGATCATCCCGGCGGGGCAATATGACCGGGCGATGAATGACGAGGTCGGGCGCGAAATTGCCGTGCCCGGCACCTATCAGACCGTCGAGTCCAACCCGCAGGGGTTTGTCGATATCCTGCTGGCGCCGGTTGCCGGCTTCTATGACCCGGACAGCTATGCCGCAAATGCCATCGATGTGGCGCTGTTCGTGCTGCTGCTTGGCGGGTTTCTGGGCGTGGTGAACGCAACCAACGCAATCGACACCGGAATCAAGACCGCGATGGGCCGGCTGAAGGGCCGCGAGATATGGATGATACCGATCCTGATGTCGCTTTTCGCGCTGGGCGGCACCACCTATGGCATGGCCGAAGAAACGCTGGCCTTTTACGGGCTGCTTATTCCGGTTGTCATTGCGGCGGGGTTTGACGGGGTCACGGGCGTTGCGATCATCCTGATCGGCGCGGGGATTGGCACGCTCGGCTCGACCATCAACCCGTTTGCCACGGTCATCGCCTCGAACGCGGCGGGCATTCCGTTTACCGAAGGCATGGCGCTGCGCCTGGTCATTCTGCTTGGCGGGCTTGCGATTTGTATTGCTTATGTGATGCGCTATGCCGCGCGCATCAAGGCCAATCCGGCCCGCTCGGTCATTGCCGCCCAGCGTGACAGCGACCGGCGGTTTTTCTTGAAGGATGCCGATGCGCAAGCCGCCACGCCAAGGCTGAGCGGCACTCAAAAGCTGGTGCTTGTCCTGTTCTTCGCCACCTTCGCGGTGATGATCTGGGGCGTGTCGAGCCAGGGCTGGTGGATGGCGCGCATGGGGGCGCTGTTCTTTGGCATGGCCATCGTTGTCGGGCTGGTCGCGCGGATGGGCGAAAAGAAGCTGACATCGGCCTTTGTCGATGGCGCCAAGGATTTGCTGGGCGTGGCGCTGGTCATCGGGCTGGCGCGTGGCATTGTCGTGATCATGGAGCAGGGGCTTATTGCCGACACCATTTTGAACAGCGCCGCCGATACGCTGGGCGGGCTGCCGCAGATGGCCTTTATCAACCTGATGTTCTGGATCGAAACGGGGATGAGCTTTCTTGTGCCCTCGTCATCCGGACTGGCGGTGCTGTCGATGCCGATCCTTGCGCCTTTGGCAGATTTCGCCGGAGTCGGGCGCGATGTCGTGGTGACGGCCTATCAATCGGCAAGCGGGCTGGTGAACCTCATCACGCCAACCTCGGCCGTTGTCATCGGCGGGCTGGCCATCGGGCGGGTGTCGTTTGACCGCTGGATCGTTTTCATCTGGCCATTGCTGCTCATTCTCGTCCTGTTCATCTCGGCCAGCATCAGCGTGGCCGCAATTCTCTGAGCCAATCCAAAGGAGCTTACTTTCATGTCTGAAACACAACCGGGTGTCCATTCGGAAACCGGGCAGCTTAGGCAGGTGATCGTGTCGCCGCCAGGCCTGGCCCACCGCCGCCTGACCCCAGACAATTGCGCCGATCTGCTGTTTGACGATGTGTTCTGGGTCAAGCAGGCGATCAAGGATCACGGGGTTTTTGCCGATATCATGCGCAACGAGGGCATCGAGGTTCTCAACGCCATGACCCTGCTGGCCGAAACGCTGGACATTGCCAAGGCACGGGCCTTCGTGCTGGACCACCGGATAAGTCGCAACGATGTGGGGGTGGGAATGCGCGACGATCTGCGCAACTGGATGGAGGCCATGCCCGGCGTCGAGCTGGCGCGCTTTCTGGTTGGCGGGATCACGGTGGCCGATTTGCCCTTCACCCCGTCCGGCATGTTTGGCAGCTATCTCGGGCTGAACGGCTTTGTTCTGCCACCCTTGCCGAATTTCATCTTTACCCGCGACAATTCGGCCTGGGTTTATGGCGGTGTCACCCTGAACCCGATGTATTGGCCGGCGCGGCGGCCCGAAACCTTGCTGATGGCCGCGGTCTACAAGTTCCATCCGAAATTCGCGGGCGCACGCGTCTGGTTCGGCGACCCCACGCGCGAATTCGGCGCGGCCACGCTGGAGGGTGGCGACATCATGCCCATCGGGCATGGTGTGGTAATGGTCGGCATGGGCGAACGCTCGTCCCCGCAGGCCGTCGGCCAACTGGCCGAGGCGCTGTTTGCGGGCGGCGATGTAAGCCGCGTCATCGCCTGCCAGATGCCCCGGTCGCGCGCGGCCATGCATCTGGACACGGTCTTTACCCATTGCGGCAATGATGTGGTGACGACCTTTCAGGAGGTGGCCGATGCGATCACCTGTTACGATCTGCGCCCGGGGCCGGGCAAGGCGCCGCTGGATATCCGGCGCGACCCCCGCCACCTGTTCGAGATCACGGCCGAGATCCTGGGGTTCAAAAAGCTGCATCTGGTGCCGACGGGTGGCGCCGATCTGGCCGAACAGTCGCGCGAACAGTGGAACGATGGCAACAATGTGCTGGCACTGCGCCCCGGCGTTGTCATCGGCTATGACCGCAACGACGACACCAATGCCGCGCTGAAGGATGCCGGCATCGAGGTGCTGGCCATCCCCGGTGCCGAACTGGGGCGGGGCCGGGGCGGCAGCCATTGCATGAGCTGCCCGACCATCCGCGACGCAATCTGACAAAAGGAAACCCCATGTCCTACAATCTGCGAAACCGCCATTTTCTGACGCTGCGCGACTTTTCCCCACAGGAAATCGGCTTCTTGTTGAAACTGTCGGCCGATCTGAAGGCGGCGAAATACGGCGGCTACGAGGTGCCGCGCCTGACCGGCAAGGAAATCGCCCTGATCTTTGAAAAAGACAGCACCCGCACCCGCGTGGGCTTTGAGGTGGCGGCCCATGATCAGGGCGCGCATGTCACCTATCTGGGGCCAAGCGGCAGCCATATCGGCAGGAAGGAAACCGTAAAGGATACTGCCCGTGTGCTGGGCCGCGTCTATGATGCGATCGAATATCGCGGCTTTGGCCAGCCGATTGTCGAGACGCTGGCGCAATATGCCGGTGTGCCGGTCTATAACGGGCTTACGGATGAGTTCCACCCAACCCAGATTCTGGCCGATTTTCTGACGATGATGGAGCATTCCGACAAACCGCTGCGCGAGGTCGCCTATTGTTTCATGGGCGATGCGGGCAACAATATGGGTGACAGCCTGCTGATTGGCGGGGCCAAGATGGGCATGGATGTGCGGCTTTGCGCACCAGAAAGCCTGTGGCCGGAACAGGCAATCCGCGACGAGGCCGAGGCGATTGCCGCGCAAACCGGCGCGCGCATAACCCTGACCGAGGATGTGGCGACCGGCGTGAAGGGGGCCGATTTCGTCTATACCGATGTCTGGGTGTCGATGGGAGAGCCCAAGGTGAAATGGGCCGAGCGCATTGCGCTGTTGACCCCCTATCAGGTGAGCGCCGGGGTCATGGCGCAAACCGGCAATCCGCGCACGAAATTCATGCATTGCTTGCCCGCCTTTCACAATGCCGAAACCGAGATGGGCGCGCAGATCAGGGACGAATTCGGCCTTGAGGCGATGGAGGTGACAGAGGAGGTGTTCGAAAGCCCCGCCTCGATTGTTTTTGATCAGGCGGAAAACCGGCTACACACGATCAAGGCGGTGCTTGTCGCCACGCTAGGGGGCTGAGATGCTGGTGGTGGCCGCCCTTGGCGGGAACGCGCTGTTGCAGCGCGGCCAGCCGTTGACCGCCCAGAACCAGCGCGCCAATATCCGCACCGCCTGCATGGCGCTGGCGGATATTGTGCGCGCCGGGCACCGGCTGGTCGTAACCCACGGCAACGGCCCGCAGGTCGGGCTTCTAGCGTTGCAGGGCGCGGCCTATAAACCGGACGAGGCTTATCCGCTGGATGTGCTGGGGGCCGAAACCGGCGGCATGATCGGCTATATGATCGAACAAGAGCTTGAGAACGCGCTGGACCATAAGCAGCCTGTCGCCACGCTGTTGACGCAGGTTGTGGTCGATGCCGATGATCCGGCGTTTCTGACCCCGACCAAATTCATCGGCCCCGTCTATGAGCGCAACGAAGCCGAGGCCCGCGCCGACGCCGCCGGTTGGCACATCGCGCCGGATGGCGACAAATGGCGGCGGGTTGTCGCCTCGCCCAAACCGCAGGACATTCCCGATCTGCGGGTGCTGCGCCTGTTGCTGGACCAGGGTGTGATCGTGATCTGCACCGGCGGCGGCGGCATTCCGGTGCTGCGCCTGCCCGATGGCGCGATGATCGGAATCGAAGCGGTGATCGACAAGGATGCCGCCAGCGCGCTGCTGGCCCGGCGGTTGGGGGCAGATGCGCTGCTGCTGCTGACCGATGTCGATGCCGCCTATCGCGATTTTGGCACCGATCACGCCGCGCCGATCGCGCGTATCACGCCACAAGAGGCCCGCGCACTGGACCTTCCCGCCGGCTCGATGGGCCCGAAAATTGCGGCAGCAGCCGATTTTGCTCAATCCGGCGGGCTGGCCGCAATCGGCCGCCTGAAAGATGCGCTGGCGCTTCTGGATGGAACGGCCGGGACGCAGCTGCGCCTGGCCGCGCATCGTATGTAGAAACGGCGCAATACCCCGGCCTATTGCGCCGATGCGCCCGTTGTGAACGCACCAACACCAAGTGCTGCATTCGTGCGCGCAATCGATGCGGCGCCGTCGGGCTCGGCCCCGGTCAGGGCGCGGATTGCGTCGATGGTTTCGGGAATTACAATCGCCTGATTGTCGACCATATAGGCATAGAAAAGTTCGTCGCCCTCGACCTTCAGCATGTCTTCCCACAGGGCGACTTCGTAAAGGCTGTCATTGGGCCGGCCAAGATCGGCCATCATCTCCTTGACCGGGTTGAGCGCGTCCAACCCGTCGGCCATGCGGATCAGGGCAATGCGGGACGACGCGCGAAATGCCGCCAGCACCTCGTCCTTTGAAGCCTTGCGCGGCATCCGCACCGCCCAGTAATGCAGATGCGCAAGGGTTTGCGGCACCTTGACCGCCATCGTGATCACATCCAGATCGGGGTCAACGCTTTGCGCATCGGGGCCCTGATGGCTGGGGATTTCGGGTTCGGGCACCACGTGTTCACGATGCCGCCCAAATGGCTTTCCCACGGGTCGGTGGCGCATCGCAACAGCGTGCCGCGCCCCACCGCATCCGCCAAGCGCTTGCCGATCACGCCATAGCCGTTTACCGCCACCTTGATCGGATTTTTGCCGTTCATCCTTTGCACTCGGATGCGGTGTCATCGGCGCGAATGGTGCCAGCGTAATCCGCTTCGGCTTTGGCGATATAGTCGCGCGTCAGCGGAACGGCATCGCGGCGCTTGGCGAGCTGGATCTGGAACACCATCAGCCGCCCGTGCCGAAAGGACATTTCGCTGGCGGCCAGATAAAACTCCCACATGCGGCAGAACCGCTCGTCGTAAAGCGTGCGCGCAGCCGCACGGTTGGCGGCAAAACGTTCAGACCAGTGGCGCAGGGTTTCGGCGTAATGCAGGCGCAGGATTTCGACATCGGTCACCCAAAGCCCCGCGCGCTCGATCGCGGCAATGGTTTCAGACAGGGTTGGAATATAGCCACCCGGAAAGATGTATTTGCGGGTCCAGGGGTCGCTGCCGCCCTGGGGCTCCATTGTGCCAATGGCATGAACCAGCCCAACGCCGTCGGGCTTCAGCACGCGGTTCAGCGTTGAAAAATAAGCATCAAAACCGCTGCGCCCGACATGTTCGAACATGCCGACCGACACAACCCTGTCATACTGGTCGCGCTCTTGCCGATAGTCGCGTTGTTCAAAGCGCACCCGGTCTGACAGGCCTGATTGCGCCGCGCGCGCCCGTGCGGCCGCAATCTGCTCTGCCGAAAGGCTGAGCCCGGTCACGCGGGCCTGATGCGCCTGGGCAAGCTCCAGCCCCAACCCGCCCCAGCCCGAACCGATGTCCAGCACATCGAGGCCTGGTTCCAGCCGCAGCTTGGCGGCGATATGCCGCTTCTTGAGCGCTTGCGCCATGTCCAGCGTTTCGGTGCCTGTCGGGAAATAGGCGCAGGAATACTGCCGGTCGGTATCAAGAAAAAGGTCGTATAACGCGGTTGACAGATCGTAGTGATGCGCCACATTGGCCAAGGCGCGGCTGATCGGGTTATGGTGCAGCTTGCGGCCAATGCGCTGGTCGAGCCAGCGCCTGATGCGCCGGGCGGGCAGGGCATCGAGCGCATCGATATTGGACATGCAGATCGCCAGAAAATCGCGCAGACTGCCGCTTTCGATGCGCAGCGTGCCATCCATATACGCCTCGCCAAGCGCAAGGCTTGGATTGGCCAGCAGCCGCGATGGCAGGCGTGCAGTGCCCAGGCGAATGCTCACCGCCGGGCTGGTCTGGCTGCCAAACTGCCAGGTGCCACCCTGCGCATCGATCACTGTCAGGCGGCCGTTGCGCACCAGGCGGTGCAGGGTTTTGGCCAGCAGCCACATGGCCCCCCGTCCGGACCGGCCGCGCCGCGTTTTCTTGTGCCCGTCATGCGCGTCAAGACGTTCATCGGGTGTGATTTCGCTATTGGACATGAATTTTGCCTCCGCGTTCATTAAATCCGGACGGGGCATGTCTGGCCCCTGTCCATCAAAACAGACGAATGAAACCACGTGACATTACAGAACAATGTTGCCAGACCTTCAAGGGGCGAAGCGGCAAATTTTGTTTACCGTGTTCGATGCAGCGGCGCATTTCTTCGCGCACGCAGTTTTTCTGTAACGTCGCAGTCTTCGTCTGTCGTGTCGTTTACACCGCCCAGATGAGTCGGGGCCATGATCACCTTGCGCTGGCGTTGCTGCGCCAGCTTACGACCGTGATCTGCAATGGATGTTGCCAAAATCTGGCTGAGCCAACCAGCATTGCGCGCATAGCAGGAGCCGGACCGGATCGGTCCGCCGCAATGGCTTGGCACAGCAGGTTTTGAAGCGGTTGATGCAGATCAATGTCATAAGACGGTGCGCGGGCTATACGCAATTTCAAGACGACCTATGAGCAGGGTTGTCGGAAAGGCTGTTACCTGATGTTACCGCAGAAGAGCTATCGACCAGAGGCGCCGGATACATCGCCGGAACGCGCGTTGCTGAACGGGCGCAGTGCGTTCATGGGCTTCCTCGTCAAGCGGCTTGGCAACCGGGCCGATGCCGAAGATGTGTTGCAGGATTTCTGCATTCGCGTCTTGGCACGCAAGCACCAGCTTCGCGATGTTGATCGGATGGATGCCTGGCTTTATGCGATCCTGCGCTCTACGCTGAACGATCACTACCGCAAAGGCACAAGGCGTAACCGCCTGGCCGAAGCTGTCGCGCGCGAGCCACAGGATTGGATTGCAGATGCGCCAACACAAATGGCGCGGGTCTGCACCTGTCATAGCGGGCTGATCTCCGAATTGAACGCAACAGAGTCCGAGCTGATCCGGCGCATCGATGTTGGTGAGGAAAGCCGCGAAAGCGTGGCGCAAGACCTTGGCCTTTCGCGCAATGCGCTGCGCGTTCGTCTGCACCGGGCGCGTGCCGCCTTGCGCAAGGCGATGACACAGCATTGCGGCGATTGTTGCCAGAATGACCGGGATGACTGTTCCTGCCCGCCAGAGGGCTGCGAGAGTGCCACTCATGCCAGCAGTTGCGCGCCCGAACCCGTGCCGGCCTGAGCCTTGCAGGCGTGGTTCTGTAATGCTGGCCAGTGTCTGACGTCTACTTCTACAACCGGGCCAAGGGCACCAATGCGGGAGTATCCAGACCATGCCAGCACCACACGAGACCGAAAATTCAGCTTCTGCACCGCCGCTTTTGCGCAATTCCGACATTCCGGAATTCCTGTCGCGCATGACATGCGCCTGCGCCAATTGCGCCGCATTTGCCGATGCCCCCATCGCGCGGGCATTGGTGCATCGTGTTGATATCTTGAGCCAGCCCTGCCGACTGGCCGCACGCGAACTTGGGTTGGGCTATGGCGATGCAACCTATCTGCTGGCCGGTTTGCGCGCGGATATGGCGCAGACACTTGTAAGCGTGTTGGGCGCAAAGCCGCCGCGCAAGAAAACCTTGCCGCAAGGAGAGATTGACCATGACTGAGCCACTGAGCCTTGCGCGCACCAAACCCGCGCGCACCAAAGCCGGACCGGCAGGCGCCAAACCGGTGCCAGCCGCAAAGCCGGGCGCGCAACCACCTTATGTCATTGACGCGATGGAGCGTTGGCTGCTGTTTCTTGATACGCTGCGCGAACGTGCCGATAACATGATCGCGCATGAACGTCAGGGAATGCCGCCGCTTCTGGATTTCGACTATGAACTGCTGCTGGATGCGCGCAGCTTCGAACGGCCTGCGAATTATGCCTTGCTGCGCATCACGCGGGCGGGAGAAGACTGCTGGGATGATTGCGTGGACGAGACCAAGCCGCCCGTCATCATCATCGACCCGCGCGCCGGGCATGGGCCGGGCATTGGCGGCTTCAAGCATGACAGCGAAGTCGGCATGGCCCTGCACGAGGGGCACCCGGTATATTTCGTAATCTTCTTCCCCGAACCCATGCCCGGCCAGACCCTTGCCGATGTGCATTATGCGTTGCGGGATTTCGTGACCGAAGTGGCCCGGCGCCACCCGAATGCGACCCCCGTTCTTTACGGCAATTGCCAGGCCGGCTGGGCCGCCACCCTGCTGGCCGCCGATTGTCAGGGGCTGGTCGGGCCCATCGTGCTGAACGGCTCGCCGCTCAGCTATTGGTCGGGCGCGGCGCAAACCAGCCCGATGCGGATGATGGGCGCGCTTACCGGCGGGTCCTGGGCGGCACATCTGGTCGCCGATCTGGATGATGGGCGCTTTGACGGTGCCTGGCTGGCGCAGAATTTCGAAAACCTGCAACCCGAAAAGGCGATCTGGGAAAAATATGCAAATCTTTTCAACCATGTAGATACCGAGCGCGCGCGGTTTCTGGAATTCGAACGCTGGTGGAACGGCTATTACACGCTGAGCCGCGAAGAGATTCTTGCCATCACGCAGAACCTGTTCATCGGCAACCGGCTGGAACGGGGCGAAATGGCCCTGGATGCGCATTGCAGCATAGACCTGCGGCGGATCAGCAATCCGATTGTCATCTTCGCCTCGGAGGGTGACAATATCACGCCGCCGCAGCAGGCGCTGGGGTGGATTGCGCGGCTTTACCCCGATACGGGCGCGCTTAAAGCCGCGGGGCAGCGCATCGTCTATCTGACGCATGAAACGGTCGGGCATTTGGGTATTTTTGTTTCGGGGTCGGTCGCGCGGCTTCAGCATCGGGCGATACTGGCGCATCTGGAAGCGGTTGAATCGCTGGCACCGGGCCTATACGAAATGCAGATCGATCAGCCGAAACACGATCAGCGCGGGGCGCCGGATGTGCGGTTTGTGTCGCGCGAAGTTGAAAATCTTGGCATCGCCAATGATGATGTGGCGCTGTCGCACGTGGCGCGGATTTCGCAAAACAACGAGACGGCCTACACCCTGTTTGCCAGCCCCTGGATAAAGGCCGCAACATCACCGGCCAGTGCCGAAGCCCTGCGCGCCCTGCACCCGATGCGCTGGAGCAGAACCATGTTTTCCGAACGGGTGAACCCCTGGATGGGGCTTGTCAAAGCTACGGCGGAAGCGCTGCGCCAGTCACGCGCGCCACTGCCCGAGGATCACCCCGCACTCATGTCCGAGCGCGCGCTGCTGGCGCATATGGGCGAGGGTTTGGCGGCGTGGCGAAAGGGGCGCGACGCCTGGCTTGCCCATGTCTTTGGCGCGCTGTTTGGCGCTGAGCCATTGGGCGAAACATCGACCCCGGCTTCCAAAAACGCCGGGGCAGATTTGAAGGAGCGCACAAAATGACATGGCTTGCTGAAAACTGGCTGTTGCTGCTTTTGATCGGCGGTATGGTTGCAATGCATATGTTTGGGCACGGGCATGGCGGGCACAAGCATGGGCCGACCGATGCGCAGCACGCGGCGCACGACCACACAGCCGACACCCAAATTGAGCCAAAGCCCGCGCCCGGAACCGAGACCGGGAACGGGACCGAGCCCGAGCCCGAGACCAAGACGGCGGCCAAAGATGCCTGATTTTCCTGAATGCTGCGATCCGGCGGAATTGCTGGATCTGTCGGGCCGCAAGGGTCTGGTCACGGGCATCGCCAATGATCGGAGTCTGGCCTGGCTTGCGGCCCTGCATTTCCGGCAGGCCGGGGCAGACCTGGCGATCACCTATCGCGATGCGCGCACCCAGCCCTATGTGGCGCCCCTGGCTGCGCGGCTTGAAGCGCCGATCGTCATGCCCTGTGATGTTGGCGCGCCCGATGCGCTTGAAGCGGTGTTTGATGCCATTGCCGCGCGCTGGGGCAAGCTCGATTTCATTCTTCATGCCGTGGGTAGCGTGCCGCCCGCCGACCTTCATGGCCGCCTGACCGAGTGTTCGGCCGAGGGCTTTGCCGAGGCGATGATGGTTTCGGTATATTCGCTGATCCGCATGGCGCGTTTGGCCGAACCATTGATGCAGGCTGGCGGCAGCCTGATCACCCTCAGCTACCTTGGGGGCGAGCGTGTGGTGGAAAATTACAACGTGATGGGGCCGGTCAAGGCGGCGCTGGAAGCCAGTGTGCGCTATCTGGCGCATGAACTCGGGCCGGCGAATATCCGCGTCAACGCCATTTCGGCGGGGCCGGTGCAAACCCGTGCGGCTTCGGGCCTGAGCGGATTTTCCGGCTTGCTGGCCGCCACCGCCCGTAGCGCCCCCTTGCGGCGCAATATCGAGGCTGATGAGGTGGGTCGCGCCGCCTTGCTGTTTGCCAGCAACTATACCAGCGGCATCACGGGTGAGGTGCTGCATGTGGATGCGGGCGTTCACATTGAAGGCCCGGTTCATGCCGATGCGCCGCGCCCTTCGCCAGAGGCTGTGCGCTGAACCGTGCCCAGCCATATTCGGCAATCCGAGGCTTGTGCAAAAGGAGATGATTTCATGCAAGCGATCGACATCATGACCACGACTGTCATTACAATCCCGCAAGATGCCAAAATCGTGCAAGCTGTGCGCCTGATGCTTGAGCATCACATCAGCGCGCTGCCGGTTGTCGATGCCGATGGCGGCCTGACAGGGCTGATCAGCGAAGGCGATCTGATGCGCCGCATCCGCGCGCCAGAAGCGCCACGCCGGTCCTGGTGGCTGGAACTGCTGGATGGGCCGGGCAATGCCGCACATGATTTCGTGATGCTCAACAGCCAGCGCGTCACCGATGTGATGAGCCGCGAAATTGTGTCGGTTGAAGAAGATACGCCGGTTGGCACAATCGCGCGCCTGCTGGACAAGCACCGCATCAAGCGGGTGCCGGTGCTGCGCGACGGGCGCGTTGTGGGCATCGTCAGCCGCGCCAACCTGCTTCAGGCGCTGGCATCGGTTCCCGATCAGGCATTGCAAACGCCGCCGGCAGATGATCGGGCCTTGCGCACGCGCGTTGACGCGGCGTTGAAAGAGGTTCCCGAGGTGGCGGTCAATCTGATCACCTACACGGTCAAGGACGGGCATGTCGTGCTATGGGGCGTTGCCGACAGCGATACCCAGGAAAAGGCCATACGCGTTGCCGTGGAAAATGTGCCCGGTGTGCGCAGCACGGATGTGCAGATGGGCCGCCTGCCAGCCTGGTCTTACGGTATCTGAGGCGCGGGATCACGCAACGTCTGGTGGTGCAAGGCGATGCAGATACCACAGCACCAGCGCCGGAATGACCAGCCATTGCAGAATGGGGGAAAGTCCCGTGCCAAGCACGGGCAAAAGCAGCATATCGGGCGCATAGGCCCAGCGGTTGAGAATTTCCACGCTTACAAATTCGAACACGACCGTTATCAGCAGCCCGGTTGCAAAATATACCACCACAGGGCGAATGCCCGGCTTTGCAACCCAGCGCCGGCTACGCCCTGCAACCGATGCCGCCCAAAAGGCTGCAAGCGCGATGCCAAGGTCGCCCAGAGTGGCCTGAAGGCAGATCAGGATTCCGGCGATATGGCCCTTGTCATTAAGGTTCGAAAACAGCGGCGCCTGAAGCAGCTCCCAGGCAAAATGACCGACAAAGGACAGGATCAGCAGATCGGCTTCCACGGGGATGCGCGGCCGGTTTGGCATGGGTGCGGACAATTCGGTCTCCTCGAAGCGGTGGCGCCGTCAGGGATTGGTGGCGCATCTGCCGGGCGGGTTTCTTCAATTCAGGAAAACCGCGTTCTTCCTGTAATATATTTCACCGTGCGGCGTCTACAGAATGAACACAAACCAAAGGAGGTTCAGATGGGCAACCCGTTAAATCATCAGAACAAGGACAGCGATGCCGCAACAGGATGCTGCGGCGGCGCAGGGCATGGCAAGCCCGCTGCCGAGAAGGCCGCACCGCCCGTGGCTGAAAAGCAGCCGGAACAGGCGGCCAGCTCGGGCTGCCGTTGCGGCTCCAACTGATATTTGCTGCGGCGCGGCCTGCATAACGCCGCGCCGCATTGGACGAAGACAGAACTTCAAAAGGAAAATGGCAATGAAAACGCTAAAAATGCTCGCAACTTCGGCCACGCTGTTGCTGGGCGCAACTGGTGTAGCTTTTGCGCAAAATGATCATGGTCACGCTGCGCAGCAATCTGGCGGGGCGATGGGGCCAGCCGATGGCACATCTGGCCCGATGGGTGGTGCGCAGGCTGAAATGATGCAAAAGATGATGAGCATGATGATGGGTATGCATGGCCGCATGATGGGCGGCGGCATGTCGGGCATGGCAGGCATGGGCGGCATGGATGGCACCATGATGCAGATGATGATGGGGTCTGGCGCGATGGGGATGGCCTCGGCCGAGGATGCGGCCGCCGCGATGCAGGCACGGCTGACAGAGTTTGATGCCGACGGCAATGGCAGCCTGTCGCTGGACGAATTCGAAACCCTTCACAGCGCCATGATCCGCGAGATGATGGTTGATCGGTTCCAATATCTTGACGCCGACGGTGACGGCGCGGTCACACCGACTGAAATGACGGCCCCCGCCATGCGGATGCCGATGGGTGCCGATACCGGCGATATGCCGATGGGTGGCGATATGGGCGATATGCCGATGGATGGTGCCAGCAACTGAAGAAAACCGGCGCCGGGCCAGCCTGCTTGCCCGGCGCGCGTCACAGCAAAGCATGTCGTCTGATCAGCGTGGCCTTCGAAAGGAGCAAGCCATGATGCCCATTTTATATTTTTCGGCAATTGCCGCACTTCTGTTTCTGGCCTTGCGCATGACATGCGGTGCCTGCGTCATGGGCACGGATGCAAAAGCAAAGGGCGCGCGCCTGCCCGTCATTCCCTTGGGTTGGGCGCTTAGCCTGTTTCTGGCGCTCACCTATCTGGTCTGCGTTGCCTTCGATCTGATCTTCCCGGGCTATGCGATGTATGAATCCTGGTCGGGCCTGCTGCCCGGCTTCGTCTGGCTGACCCCGCTGGGCTTTGCCATCGGCCTGGTCGAAAGCTTTCTTTACGGCTGGTATGCCGCGCTGATCTTCGGTGGCCTGTTCAACGCCTTTGCACATACAAAAGGCAGCCCGTGATCACCGCCGGGCGCCGCCAGTTTGGCGGAAAATCTGTGCGATATGCTCGGGCCTTTGGCGCGCGCCTGGTCGCGTCTGATTAGCAATTCTAGGACAGGAGCCGAATTCATGATAACCAGCAAAAGCTTGCTTGTCATTGCCGCGGCGGGCGTTGTGGCCCTAGGCGCTTATTTCGCGCTTCGCCCCGCATCGCAACAGCAGGCCAACGCCACTGCGCAACCAGGTGCCTTTGTCGTGCCCGCTCTTTCGGCCGAGGCACAGGAGGGAGAACGCTATTACAATGCTGTTTGTGCAGCCTGTCATGGACAGAACGGGCAGGGCACGGCGCAGGGGCCGGCGCTTGTCAACGACATCTATAATCCCGGCCATCACGGCGACGAGGCCTTTCAACGCGCCGCAAGGAACGGGGTGCAGGCACATCACTGGCGATTTGGAAACATGCCGCCGCAACAGGTTACTGGCGCCGAAGTCGCCCGGATCGTTGCTTATATCCGCGAACTTCAACAGGCAAACGGTATCGTAACGCGCCCTCATAACATGTAGGACTACAGATGAATAATTCTTCCTCCAACCCCGCTGAAAGCCCAACGGTCTATACCTGCCCGATGCATCCCGAGGTGCAGCAGGCCGGGCCGGGGAATTGCCCGAAATGCGGTATGCACCTTGTTCCCGCCGATCAGGCGGGTGAGCATGGCGAACACGGGCATGGCCATGATCATGCTGCGCACGCGCATTCAGCCACCGCGCGCGGTGAAAAGGGCGGGCGGTATGACACCGTGCCAGCCAGCCATCGGGGTGCTGTTTACACCTGCCCGATGCACCCCGAGGTGCGGCAGCCAAAGCCGGGATCATGCCCGATCTGCGGCATGGGGCTGGAGCTGGCGACCGCCGCGATGGCCGAAGACGGGCCGAATCCGGAACTGGTGGATTTTACCCGCCGCTTCTGGGTGGGCACGGTGCTGACCATTCCGCTGCTGGTTCTGACAATGGCCCCCTATCTGGGGTTTTCCGGCGTGCGCGAGATATTCGGTGAGCGCGCAACGCTGTGGATAGAGCTTGTGCTTGGCACACCCGTGGTTTTCTGGAGCGGTTGGCCCTTCATGGTGCGTGGCTGGAACTCGTTCCGCACGATGAACCTGAACATGTTCTCGCTGATCAGCATGGGCGTTATGGCGGCCTGGCTGTTCAGCATCGTTGCGGTTCTGGCACCGGAAATCTTCCCCGACGGTTTTCGTGATGCCGAAGGCCATGTCGGCGTTTATTTCGAGGCCGCAGCGGTGATCGTGACCCTTGTCTTGCTGGGGCAGGTGATGGAACTGCGCGCCCGCGAAGGCACGGGAAAGGCCATTCGCGCGCTGCTCGATATGGCGGCCAAGACCGCGCGCATTATCCGTGACGATGGCAGCGAAGAAGAAATTCCGCTGGAAGACGTGCAGGTTGGCGACCGTCTGCGCGTGCGCCCCGGTGACAAGGTGCCGGTCGATGGCGCGGTGCTTGAGGGCCGCTCATCGGTGGATGAAAGCATGATTTCGGGCGAACCGGTGCCGGTTGAAAAAACCGAAGGCGATGCGCTGACCGGGGCCACGATCAACGGCACCGGCAGCCTGGTGATGGAGGCAACACGGGTTGGGGCCGACACGATGCTGTCGCAAATCGTCGAGATGGTATCGAACGCGCAGCGCAGCCGCGCGCCTATCCAGAAATATGCGGACAAGGTTGCCGGATTCTTTGTGCCAGTGGTGATTTTAATCGCGATACTGTCATTCATCGCCTGGGCGATCTGGGGGCCGGACCCGGCGCTGAGCTATGCGCTGATTGCGGCGGTCGCGGTGCTGATTATCGCCTGTCCCTGTGCGCTGGGGCTGGCCACGCCCATGTCGATCATGACCGCAACGGGCCGTGGTGCGCAGGCCGGGGTGCTGATCAAGAATGCCGAGGCGCTGGAGCGGTTCGAGAAGGTCGACACGCTGATCGTGGACAAGACCGGCACGCTGACCGAAGGCAAGCCCCGGCTGGTTGCCGTTCTGCCCGAACCCGGCCATGACGAGGCCGAGGTGCTGCGCCTGGCAGCCTCGCTGGAGCGCGGCTCGGAACATCCGCTGGCCGAGGCCATTGTGCGTGGCGCCGAGGAGCGCGGCGTTGACATGGTGAATGCCAGCGATTTTGAGGCTGTAACCGGCAAGGGCGTTACCGGCATGGTCGATGGCCGCACGGTTGCACTGGGGAACCTTGCGCTGATCAGGGACATGGGGCTTGACGGCGGCGCGCTGACCGAAAAGGCCAATGCGCGGCGCGATGAGGGTGAAACCGTGATGTTTGTCGTGCTGGAAGGCAAGATTGCCGGGCTGGTCAGCGTCGCTGACCCGGTCAAGCAAACAACGCCTGCCGCGCTGAAAGCACTGCACGCGCTGGGCTTTCGGATCATCATGGCCACCGGTGATAACGAGCGCACGGCCAAGGCGATTGGTGCGCGCCTGGGCATTGACGAGATCCGCGCCGATGTTCTGCCCGAAGACAAGGCCCGGATCATCCGCGAGCTGCAAGAGGCGGGCCGCAAGGTTGCTATGGCGGGCGACGGGGTGAATGACGCGCCCGCGCTGGCCCAGGCCGATGTCGGCATCGCAATGGGCACCGGCGCCGATGTCGCCATCGAAAGTGCGGGCATTACACTGATCAAGGGCAATCTTGACGGGATCGTGCGCGCCCGGCGCCTGTCGCGTGCCACCATGCGCAATATCCGCCAGAACCTGTTTTTCGCGCTGATCTACAACGCCTCTGGCGTGCCGGTGGCCGCAGGCCTTCTGTATCCGTTCTTTGGTATCCTGATCAGCCCAATGTTTGCGGCCTTTGCGATGAGCGCCTCATCCATTTCGGTGGTCATGAACGCATTGCGGTTGAGAGGAACCAAAATATGAAACGACATCTTGCGCGGCTTGCGCTTGCAGCCTTTGGCTTTGGCCTTGTCGCGAATGCAGCAATGGCGCATGAATTCACAACCGCGCTTTATGTGACGGGCGAAAACCGCGCCCAGCGGCTTGCCGAGGCGGTCAATGGTTTCCTGTTGGCCGCGGACGAGCGTGACGGGCATCCGGCGGAAACCTCGGATGGCCATCTTGGCGGTGTCGATGTGCAGATTCTGCCACTGCCCGAGGCGATGGCCGCGTCGGTCACCGGGCTGAACGGCACAGCGCAGATTCCGCCCGATGTAATGGTCATTCTGGGCGATGCGCCCGTTCCCGCGGCCGTGCTGGCCGAACTTGGTTTTGAGGGCAGTGTGGTGCCATCGGGCGCGCTGCCTGACAGCTGGGCCGCCGATGACAGTGCCGGCAGTTTTGCGCAACGCTACCGCAGCGCCTATGGCGCCGAACCGAGCGTGGCAGCGGCACAGGGCTACAATGCGGCGCGGCGTCTGGATATCGCCATCCGGCCACTTGGCGGCGTTTCGCCCCGCGCGGCGCTGGACACGGCTCTGGCCGAAACCGAGGGCGGTGTTAACTGGAATCGGGGAACGCAGTAAATATGATGCCGGATTGACCGCGCTTTCGGGGCCGGGCGCGGGCATTGTTCACCAAAAGCAGAACTGGCGCCCAAACAAAACGCAATCACGACAAGGAGGATTCGATGAAACGATCTGTGCAAACCCTGACAGCGGCTTTTGCAATGCTGGGCGTTTTGCCCGCAAGCGCGGAAAATCATGGCCAGAACACGCAATCACTTCTGTCCAGCGGGCTTGTGATTCCGCAAATGGATGCAGCCGAGGGGCGCAAGCTCTTTGCCTCGACGGGCTGCGTTGTCTGCCACTCGATCAACGGTGTCGGCGGCGAGGATGCGCCCATGCTGGATGCCGAATTCATGGACCTGCCCATGAACCCGTTCGACTTTGCCGCCCGCATGTGGCGCGGTGCCGAAACGATGGTGGAGTTGCAGCGCGATGAATTGGGCGATGTGATCTATCTGGAAGGCGATGAACTGGCCGCAATCATCGCCTTCGTGCATGATGCCGAAGAGCAGGCCCGGTTTTCCGAAGCGGATATTCCTGATAATATCAAAGCCATGATGGCCCATATGGAAGATGCGGGTGACGATGCCGAGGATCATGACTAGGCCGGCATTCAGCCGGGGCTGCACTTTGCTGCGTCGTTGTGCCAAAACCTGAACACGACAAGACAAGATAAGGAAGGTGGGGCAGGATGCAGCATAACCACAAGGATGAGACCTATCGCAAAGGCTCGATCAGCCTGGGCAGTGCTGTTGCAATGGGCACGGGGGTCATGATCGGGGCGGGGATATTCGCACTGACCGGCCAAATCGCCCAATTGGCCGGACCCTTGTTTCCGCTGGCCTTCATTCTTGGCGCCATCGTCACCAGTTTCAGCGCCTATAGCTATATCAAAATGTCCAATGCCTGGCCCTCGGCCGGGGGCATCGCGATGATCTTGCAAAAATGCTATGGCCCCGGGGCGATTGCCGCGGGTGCGGCACTTTTGATGGCGCTGAGCATGGTCATTGCCGAAAGCCTGGTGGCGCGCACATTCGCCACCTATGTGCTGCGGCCCTTTGACATTACCAGCGGGCCGCTCGTGCCCGTTCTGGCAGTGGCGGTGATCCTGTTCGCCTTTCTTGTCAACATCGCCGGCAACCGCTCGGTCGGGCTGTTTTCGCTGATCATGGCCGCAATCAAGATCGGTGGAATCGCGCTGTTTGGCATTGCGGCGCTTTGGTCCAGCGGCTTTCAGTTTGCCGCAGCATCACAGGCGGGCAATTCCTTTGGCGTTGTTGGCTTCGTTGCCTCGGTTGCGCTGGCGATTCTTGCCTTCAAGGGCTTTACGACCATTACCAATAGTGGCGGCGAAATTACCGACCCGCATCGCAATGTGGGCCGCACGATCATCATCTCCATCGCAATTTGCGTTGTGGTTTACCTGCTTGTGGCCTTTGGCGTGGGGGCAAGCCTGACGATTGACGAGATCATCGCCGCGCGTGACTATGCGCTGGCCGAGGCGGCAGCCCCCGCGCTTGGGCAGGTCGGGTTTTTCCTGACCGTGCTGCTGGCGGCGGTGGCCACGGCCTCGGGCGTGCTGGCCAGTGTGTTTGCCGTCTCACGCATGTTGACGATGCTGACCGACATGAAGATGATCCCGCATAGTCATTTTGGCATGTCCGGAAATATCCGGCGCCATATGCTTGTCTATACGGTGGTCATCGCTTCGGCGCTGGCAGTGTTCTTCGATCTTGGGCGGATCGCCTCGCTGGGCGCGTTTTTCTACCTGGTCATGGATATGACCGTGCATTGGGGCGTTTTGCGCTATCGCCGCGCCGAAATCGGCGCCTCGGGGGCGGTATTGCTCGCGGCGCTTGTGCTGGATGCGGTGGTGCTGGCCGCCTTCACGGCCATGAAACTGCAAAGTGATCCCGCAATTGTTATCTATGCCCTGGTTGCAATTGCCGTGGTTTTTGGATTTGAACGTGTTTATCTGCGCGGCTGGATGGACCAACCCGCGCAATAGCGTTGGAATTCAACCCGGGGGAGCGCAGGCCTTGAAAACCACTTCGCAACAATGGACTTGGTGGAAGCGTCACCTCGTCGTCATCGTCCTGTCTGGTCTTGGCACGGGGCTGTTGCTTTACAGCCGCGCCGAATGGTCGTCCATGCACCGATGGAACCGGGCCATTGGCGATATGTCGCTGGTTCTTGTCGCGCTGGCAATGGCGATCGGGCCGATGTCGCGGCTTTGGCGCGCAGCGTCGCGCTATCTGCCCTATCGCCGTGAACTGGGCATTTATGCGATTGTGCTGGCGCTGGTTCATGCCACCATCATCCTGTTCGGCTGGGTCACGCTTGATCTGATGCGCCTGTTCGGCTTTGAATTCCACCCGCAGCTGCAACAATATGTCATGGTCAATCACGGCTTCGCATTGGCCAATCTCATCGGCATCGTGGCGCTGCTTTACGGTATCGTTCTGGCCGTCACCTCGAATGATTTCAGCCAGCGTTGGCTGGGCAGCAGCGTTTGGAAATATGTTCAGCAGGGCACCTATATTCTGTGGTGGCTTTCCGTGTTGCACACGGCCTATTTCCTGTTTTTCCACTTTCTCGACTACCACCGCGCAACGCCAGAACCGAACTGGGCGCGCTGGCCATTCGTGGCGCTGGTTTTGGCCGTGGTGCTGTTGCAGATTGCGGCTTCAACCGTGACATGGCGCAAGTCGATCCAGCCACGGGGCGGGCGGGCGCGGGCGAGCTGATACAAGCCCGTTGCTTGCCGGTTCCGGGCAAGCGTTGCGCTTATGCGCCGCCATCATCGGGCCGCGTTTGCCCCTTTGGTGGCTGGCGCGACATGTCATGCGGCGGCCCGTCCGGGTTTGCGCAGGGTTGCCAGACCCAGAGCCGGTTCATCGTCGCATACAAAAATGATGCGGACCAGGCGATGAGCAACAGCCCGATCAGCGCCTCGACCCCGGTCAGAAAGCGCAAATGCCCGATGGGAAAAATATCGCCGATGCCAAGCGACGTGTAGGTGATGGCCGAAAAATAGTAATAATCGAGCAGCGTCACAATCGGCTCGCCGGCGAAAGAGCCCAGGCCAAGCCCGCGTTCCGCCACAACAAAGGCAAGTGCGAAAACCCCGATTTCCAGCATATGGGTGACAAAAAGCAAGCTCATTATGGCAAGGATGCGCGTCGATGCCCGCATTGACAGTCTGGCCATGCCATTGCTGCACCAGCGCAGCATTGCAAGATGCATGACCGCTGTTGCAAGAAATGCCAGCGCCGAAAGCGTAATGGAAAGCAGCACCTTGGTTTCCTTTCGTCATGTGAGCGGCCACACGGGGGCAATCTTGCATTTCCAGTCTTGAAAATACCCTATGCCATGACTCATCGAAAAGGTGCAAATTTTGGGGCAATGCACCGGCCCGCGTTCAGGGAAGCAGAAAACCCGCAAGCGCGCCAAGGCCAAGTGTTGCCGCCGCCGTCAGGGCAAGAACCGCTGCCAAGGAAAGCCCGACCGGGCCAGCGGCGGCGCTGTCCGCGCTGCGATACATCGGCACCACCATGCGCAGGTAAACCCCAAGTGCAAGAACCGAGTTCAGAATGCCGATGACCGCAAGCCACAGATACCCCGCCTCGATTGCCGCCATGAACAGATAGAGCTTGCCGACAAAGCCGAAAAGCGGCGGAATGCCGGTGAGCGACAGTAGGAACACCACCATCGCCCCCCCAAGCCAGGGGCGCGTTCGCCCAAACCCCTGCAAGCTTTCAAGCGACCGGCCGGCGACCATGACAATTGCAAAGGCCCCCAGATTCATTGCCACATAGGCCGCCGCAAAAACCAAAATTGCAGGCGTTGCGACCAGGCTGACGCCCAGCGCCACAACGCCCATCAGGATATACCCCGATTGCGCCACCGAGGAATAGGCGATCAGCCGCACGAGATTGGTTTGCACCAGCGCCGCCAGATAGCCATAGGTCATTGTTACCGCCGAGATCAGCGCCAGCGCAAGCGGCCAGCCCCCCTCGCGCGGGAGGTCGCGCAGCACCTGGGCAAAGGCAAAAAATGCCGCCGCCTTGGTAATGACCGAAAGATAGGCCGCAACCGAGACGGGCGCGCCGTCATAGGCATCGGGCGCCCAGAAGTGGAACGGCACCAGCGACGCCTTGTAGCCAAGCCCCACGATCACCGCGATCAGCCCGGCAATGGATAACAGCGTCTGGCCGCTAAGCTGGCCAAGTTCCGAAAACAGGGTCGAGCCGGAGCCGCCAAACCAGAAGGTCAGCCCGTAGATCATGACCGATCCGGTAACCGCGCCAAAAACCAGGTATTTCATCCCGGCTTCGGTGGCGGCATCGTCGCGCGGATAGGCGACCAGCGCGAAAGAGCCAAGCCCGGTCAGCACCACGCCGATGACGAGGACCATCATATCGCCCGCCCCCGACAGCATCAGCGCGCCCAGCGTAACCAGCACGATCAGCGAATAGACGCTGCCTTCGCGGTCGCGCCCGGCAATTTCGGCCCGCGCCATAAGCAGTGCAAGTGCTGTGCCCGGCAGCAAGATCAGCTTGGCCCATCCGGCGATGGTGTCAATCCGGTAGGTGCCGCCGAACACGGTTGTATCAGCCTTCAGCACCGCGAATGTCAGCATGGTAGACGCGGCCAGCGCCAGAATGCCGATGGCAAGCACCAGCCGCGATGCGCGCGCCATTTCCGCCACGATCATCAGCATGGCGGCGGCTGCCAGCAGCAGTTCGGGCGCAAGAAGGGACAGATCGTTCAACATCAGATGCCAAGGCCCGTCATGGTGGTGTGGATAAGGCCAATCAGCCAGCCGGGGGCAACGCCAACCAGAACCGTCAGCACCAGCAGCGGCACAATCACCAGTTTTTCGCGGCGGTCCAGATCGGGCAGATCGGCCCATTTCGGGTTGGCCTCGCCCAGAAACACCGCCGCGATGGCGCGCAGATACAGCGCCGCTGTCACCACGATTGCCAATATTGCGATAATCGCCCAGGGTGCTGCGTTGAGCGTGGCCAGAAACACCTGAAATTCTGCCGGGAAATGCGCCAGCCCCGGCAGGCCGAGCGAGGCAAAGGCCGACAGGATGAAGGCCCATCCAAGCCAGGGCAGGCGGGTGAGAAGCCCGCCAAAATCAGCCATGTTGCGGCTATGGGCGCGGTCTTGCACCATGCCGACAAGGAAGAACAGCGCGCCTGTGACCAGCCCGTGGCTGACCATTTGCAATGTGGCCCCGTCAAGCGCGATGGTGCGCATACGCGGGTCACTCGCCAGCGCCGCCACAGCGACACCCATCACGACATAGCCCATATGGTTGACCGAGGTATAGGCGATCATCTTTTTCAGATCGGTCTGCGCAAGTGCTGCAAAGGCGCCATAAAGCGCGCTGACCACCCCAAAGGCCAGGATGACCTGACCGGCTTGCGCGAATGCTTCGGGCGTCATCTGAAAGGCAAAGCGCACCAGCCCGTAGGTGCCGAATTTCAGCATCACCCCCGCCAGAATTACGCTGCCCGCCGTGGGCGCCTGCACATGCGCGGCCGGAAGCCATGTATGCACCGGGAAGGCCGGAATCTTGACGGCAAAGGTAAACAGCATGGCGATCAGCGCCAGCATGGCGGCAAGGCCGGTCAGCGGCGGTGCGTCAATCCAGACCCGCATGTCAAAGCTGCCCGAGCCAAGATAAAGCCCGATAATGGCCAGCAGCAGGGGAAGCGACCCCAGCAGCGTATAGATAAAGAACATCAGCGCCGCCTTCTGGCGCTCCTCGTAGCCCCAACCGGCGATCATGAAATACATGCCCACCAGCGAGACCTCGAAGAAGACGTAAAACAGCAGACCGTCAAGCGCCATGAACGTGCCAAGTGCTGCGGTTTCCAGCATCAGCATCAGCACCACAAAGCTTGGCGCGCGGTCGCTGATGCGCGCCGAATAGATGGCCGAAAGCAGGAACAGCAGCGCGGTCAGCAGCACCAGCGGCAGGCTCAGCCCGTCCAGGCCTAGCCGATAGGCCGCGCCGATGGCGGGGATCCAGGTGAATTCCTCGATTTGCGCAAACCCGTCTGGCACGATGCCGCGCGCCCAGATCGCCAGCGTGATCAGGAACACCGCCCCGGTGGCTGCGATGGAGATCTGATGCGCGATGCGCGCGGTCTGTTTTGGCAGGGCCATAAGGGCAAGTCCTGCAAGGATCGGCAGGAATGTGGCGATGGTCAAAAGCGGCATGAGCGTGAGCCTTAAAGATAAAATGGGGCGGCAAGCAGCACGGCAACGACAAGGGCGATTCCTGCGAAGGTCATTGCCATTTCCCGGTGGATGAGGCCGCTTTGCAGGCGGCGCGCGCGGGCACCCAGCGCGATGGTGCGGTCCACCAGCCCGAAAATCGCGCCGTCGATCGTGTCGCGGTCGGTGCGGCGGGTCGCCTGGCCGATTTTCAGATTGAACCGGCCGATCGCACGCACGGCTGCGAGCAGACGGGTTTCAGCATTCTGAACACGTGATGCAAGGGCGCGCGCCCCGCCAGCAACAGCACCAAACGCGACAGCGCGAATGATCCACTGGTCAAGTCGGTCGCAAGCGCGCGCCAGCGCCAGCGCGGGGCGGGCGAGCAGCATGTCCATGCCGCCCGCAACCGCAAAGCCGTTGCGCGCCGGGGCCAGCAGCGGGCCGAGCAGCCGGGCAGGCGGCAGCAGCCAGCCAAGCGCAAGCCCGCCAATTCCGGCGGCCAGCCCCATTGCGGGGATGACCCATGAAGGCTTGGGCAATTCCGCGCCCAGCATTGCCTCCAGCGGTTTGAAGCCGAAACCGAGCGTGGCCGCAAGCGCAACCAGAATGCCCATGCCCAGGGCCATCAGCGGCACCGCGCCTTGGCGCCTGCCGGATTCGCCCGACCACAACACCCGCAGCGCGCGGGCCAAATAGGCGCCGGTCAGCACCGAGCCCAGCAGCGCCAGCGGCAGCAGCCAGGGCGCGAAGGGGCTGTCCAGCGCGGCGGCAAGGATGGCATCCTTTGAAGTATAGGCCGCCATCGGTGGCAGGCCCGCCAGCGCCAGCGCGGCCAGCGCGAAGCCTGCAAATATGCCGACCCGGGCGCGCCCCGCCCCGGCCAGCGCGTCAAGGTCGGTGCTGTCGCGGTCATGCTGAAAGACGCCCGCACCAAGAAACAACGAGGATTTGATTGCCGCATGGGCGATCAGGTGCAGCAGCGCGGCCATTGGCACGCCCGCCCCCAGCGCCACCAGCATCAGCCCGTATTGGCTGGCGGTAGATGCGGCAAGCAGGCGCTTGAGGTCGCGCGCGGCCAGCGCCATCAGCCCGGCCACAACGGCGGTGAGCCCGCCGACAAACCCCACGGCCAGCAGCGCGCCAACCGGCAGCATCGGGGCAGCGCGGATCAGCAGGATCGCGCCCGCCGCAACCAGCGTTGCCGAATGCAGCAGCGCCGAAACCGGCGTCGGCCCAGCCATTGCGCGCATAAGCCAGTCTTGCATGGGCACCTGCGCCGATTTTCCCATAGCCGCAAACAGCAGCAAAAGCCCGGCAACAAGCGCCGGGGCGCCGGTGGTGCCAAGGGTGGCGGAAATCTCGGATGTGCCTGCCACACCGATCAGCAGGAAGGCCGCGATATAAAGCCCCAGATCGGCACTGCGCGTGTAGAGAAACGCCCGCATGGCGGCCGTGGGCACGCCTGCGCGCCCATGCCAAAAGCCGATCAGCAGGTAAGAGGCGAAACCGATCATCTCCCATGCCGCCAGAAGTGTGATCCAGTCACCCGACAGCACCAAAAGCTCCATCGCGGCGATGAACAGCAGCATCGTGCCGAAAAAACGGGTCTTTTCAGGGTCATGCGCCATGTAGCCCAGCGCATAGGTCAGAACCAGAGCCGCGACCGTGGCAACCATCAGCGCCAGTGTCGCGGTCAGCGGGCTGGCCAGCAGCCGGATCGGCAATTCAGGCAGAAAGGGCAGGGTGGCGGAAATTTCCCCACCGCCTGTGGCGCCTGCAAACAGCCCAAGCGCACCGGCAAGCCCAAGCCATGCGCCCGCCAGCGCCACTGCGCCCGGCGCGCGCCGAAGCGCGAAAACCGCAAGCGCAGCAATAAGCGGCGCCAGAAGCGTGAGCGCCAGCCAGATCATCCTTTCAACTCCCGCGCTTCTTCCATCTCGACCGAGCCGCGCGAACGGAACCGGGCAATGGCAATGCCAAAGCCAACCGCCATTTCCACCGCCATCACCGCCATGACGATCAGCACGAACATCTTGGCAGCCGTCACTTCGGGGTGCAGGTAGCGCCAGAAGGCGACCAAGTTCAACAACGCGGCGGCCAGCACCAGCTCTACCCCCATGATGATCATCACCAGGTTGGTCTGGCTCAGCGCGCCGTAAAGCCCGATTGCAAAAAGCACCGCGCCAACGCTGAGCGCGATCATCAGTTCGGGTATCATGGCCTGTCCTTTTCCTGCGGCGCAATCGCCACCATTGTTGCGGCGATCATCGCGGTCAAAATCATCAGCGCGGCGCTTTCAAAGACGAACATCGAGCGGCCCAGAATTTCGCGGCCAAGTGCGCGCGCCTGCTCATCGGCACCCGGCACCTCGGGCACCGGCCCTTGCCAGCCGGCGGTCCAGATTACGGCCAGCGCCGCCACCAGGCCAATGCCCCCGGCCCAGAGCGACAGGCGTTTCTGGTGGGTCATGTCCATCTTGCCCATGCCGCCCGGGTCCATCATGAACATCACCATGAAAATCGCCATGACGCTCATTTCGGTGGCCATCATCATGATTTGCAGAACACCCAGGAATTCGGCCTGCATGACCAGAAACATCGCGCCAATGGCGGTTTGGCTGAACAGCAGCGCAATGGCCGACCGCACCATCGAATGCGTGCGGAACACAACAATGCCGAACCAGATTGCGGCAATGCCAAAAAAGGCAAGGAAAAAGGCGGTGGCAAAGCTCATAGCGGCACCACAAGGGCGATGACGCCCACCAGAAAGATATTGGCCAGCGCCAGCGAAATGCCGAGCTTCCAGCTGACGGCCAGGTAGCGCGCCTCGCGCAAGCGCGGTAAATGCCGGCCCCCCAGCAGCAATGCCGCAATCACGGCCAGCGTCTTGAGCGCGCTCCAGGCCCAGCCCGGCAGCCACGGCCCCAGCCAACCGCCAAGGTAGAAGGTAACGGTGGCACCGGCCAGCGCCACAATGATCACCAGCCGCGCCAGCCGGAACACGGCCAGCCGCGCGCCGGTGTATTCGGCCGTGACCCCGCTGGCCAGATCGCCGCCGCCGGTGGGCAGGTCGACCGGTGGCAGCCAGGCCACGCCCATTGCGGCAACCACGAACAGCACAAAGCCGATGGGCTGATAGGCAATGTTCCAAAGCCCCGCCTGCGACAGCACGATCTGGGTGGTGGACAGCGATTCCGCCCGCATCGCCACCGCCGTGATCGGCATGACGATCAGCATGGCATAGGCAATGAACTGGCCCAGAAAGCGCCAGCCCGAGATCATCCCGTAAGCCCCGTTCGGCCCCCATCCGGCCATGATCAGCGCCACCAGAACATAGGCCAGCGCGGCGTTCAAAAACAGCGCGCCGATGGCCAGGTCGGTAATGATCAGCCCCGGCGCCAGCGGGATGACCGCCACCGCCAGCAGCCCGGCGATCAGCAAAAGCACCGGTCCGGCCTCGTAATACAGCCGGTCGGGCGTGCGCGGCATGATCTGTTCGCGCCCCAGCAGTGCCAGCGCCGAAATGGCGGGCCGTGTCAGGCTGAGGCGGCCGTGGACCGCCCAACCCTCCAGCACGGCAACCGCGTAGCAGCCGAGCGCGAGCGCGAACAGGATGATGAATATGGTCATGCGACTGCCCCCCAGGGATCGAGGTCGAGCGAGCCGATGGCGACAAGCGCCTCGGCCAGTTCCAGTTGCGCGCTCATCGGCCCGACAAGCCCGGCAAGCGCGGCAAAGGGTGTTGTCAGATGCATTGTTTCAACCAATCCGCCCTTGAGGTTCAGGTGCAGCGTGGCAGGGCCGCGCGGGGTTTCAACCGTCGCCATACCATGCCCTGATATGGGCAGAGGAACGGGTGGGGCGGGCAGGGCAATGGCCCCGGCGCGCGCGATCAGATCGAGGCTTTGGTCTATCTCGGCCAGCCGCTGCACCAAACGCGCCCAGGCATCACCCCCCGTCTGGCTTAGCGGCTGAAAGTCGAGCGCGGCATAGGCTTTGTCATGTGTCCGGGCGTCTGGCGCATCGCCGGCGGCGCGCGCCACGGGCCCGCCAGGCTTGCTGGCGGCTTTGGGCTCGATCCGCCCGATATTGGCCAGCCGGTCGCGTAAAAGCGGTGTGCGGCTCACGCGTTTGGCAAGGGCGCGGATGGCCGGCGCGCGCCGTGCAACCGCGTCTTTGTCGGCTACGCGCAATCCGGCAAGCTGCGCGCCTACGCGGCGTTCGAGCCACATCAGCCCGGATTGCCGCGCCAGCCCGGCAATCCAGCCCAGATGGCTGGCCAAGCGTTCGCGTTCTAGCGCGGCAGCACGGGCGGAGGCACCTTCGGGGGATAGGCCCGCCGCCGCCTCCAGCGCCCGGCAGGCCAGTTCACGCAAGGCCAAAGGGGCAAGCGGCGAGAGCGCAGCGAGCCTGTCGGGCAAATCGGCGGCTGGAAAACCCGATGCCAAAGCCGAAGCCGCAAGACTTTTGACCTCGGCGCGGGCCACGCTGTCGCCGTCAAGCGTAAGCATCAGCCCCAAGCCAGCCGGAAGCCCCGGGAAAAACGGGCCAAATGGCACCTCGATCCACTCCATGACCAACCCGTCCGGACTGGCGGGCTTCCCTTCGGTCAGGGCAACCATCGACATGAAATGTGGCTCAATTCCGGGGATGTCGGGCGCGGGGCCGTGGCCCTCATGGCCATCATGTGCGCCATCGGCTTTGGGAGCGGAATGACCGGCATGGCCCGCACCCTCACCCTGCCGCACGAGATTCATGCCGCATTTCGGGCAGGAGCCGGGGGTGGAGGAGGTAACCTCGGGGTGCATGGGGCAGGTATAGGGTGCCGGTTCTTCCGCGGCGCGGACAATCGCATCAGACGACACCATCTTTTCGGCTTGTGCCGGGCGCGCGGTTGATTTTTCATGGCCTTCATGGCCAGTCATTCCCGAACCCGACACTTCGCGTTCGACCAGAAACATTCCGCATTTGGGGCATTTTCCGGGTGAGTCCGAAACCACTTCGGGGTGCATCGGGCAGGTATATTCGATCCGCGTTGACAGGGCCGGAGCGGTAAAATCTGTCACATGCGGCGCAAAGGCACCCGAAACGAAGGCGCGGCGAATATCGGCGAGCGCCGAGGTCAGGCTGCCTTGGCTTAGCGCGCCGGTCGCATCGGCTTCGGGCAGCGGGGCGATATTGCCGGCATCCAGCGCCAGAATGGCGCGGGGCCGTGGCATTTGCGCCCAGACAACGCAGGCGGCATCGCGCAGCGCGGGGGGCATCGGCCCGACGATCAGAAGCAGATTGGCATGGCGCGGCGTGTCGGCGCGGTGCAGCCCGGCGGCGACCAGATCCAGCCCGAAGGCCTGTGCCACATCAGCGCCCGGCACAACGAAGGCGCACAGGTCATGCGCCATTGCGCGCGCAACCAGAGCGCGAAGGCCCGTCATCGCCCCCTGGCCAGCCCCTGAAAGCATGTTCATTGCCGCCTCAACGCGCCCTGGGACCAGCCATAGAGCAGCCCAAGGAACAAAACGGCAAGGAAAACGCCCATGTCGAGCAGGGCCACCAGACCCTCTTCGCGATAAACGACCGCCCAAGGATACATGAAGGCCATTTCCATATCGAAGGCAAGAAACAGCAGCGCATAGCCATAATATTTGGCGTGGTAGCGCACCCAGACCGGGTCGCGCGACAATGTGCCAGCGGTCGCGGGCACGTCTTTGGCCGGTTCGGCGCGACCCCGCCCGATAACCCTGGCCAGCGCATAAAGGCTGATGACAAATCCCAAAGTGCCAAGGGTCAGTCCGAACAGAATGGCGTATTGGGCAAGTTCACTCATGGTTGTAAGCGCCTGGCTAAACGAATTTCGGGTGAGCGTAACAGCGGCAATTTGGCGTGGCAACGGGGCTCCCGCGCTGGAACCTTGCGATTATTTGCGGAATCCGGCGATTTACGCAGGATTACGCGCGGGCAACGCAGCAGGGCTGCGAACCCGCTGTCTGGGTGCTGTTTGATTGACACTGGCAGCCAGCCACACAGGGCCCGGCAGCCATATTCTGCGAATAGCGCAATGTGACCCTGAAAGCCGCGACTTCTGGAAGGAGAGTATTTGTGCCCGCCATTAGCTATGCGGTGCCTCTGATCCGGTGAATTACCTTACTTTCAGGCCTTGCCAACGCGGGGCAATTCGGGGCTGCTGGTGGCAGCCTGGGTTACGCATGGGACGGGGATTTTCAAAGTCGACCCTGAACGCAACATCGTCATTCCCGACGCGTTGGAAAGCACCCTTCAGGTGAAGGTAGCCTTTGATGGCGAAACGATCTGGTTTCGTTACCGCTGGCCGGTCGAACGGCCCAGCCTGTTCAATGACGTGCTGGTCTATCAGGATGGGGAATGGATTGCGCGCGGCGGTGAAGCACTTGGCCCCAATCCCGATTTCCTGACCGAGGACCGGGTCGCGATGATGATCGACGACGGCTCGGTGCCGCTGTTCTCGCGCTATGGCGGCTATATAACCATTGGCGACGGGCTGACCACATTTACCGGCACGCCGGAGACCGAAGAGGAACGGACCAAATATCTGCCCGATACGCGGACCGATCCAAACGATTTTGATACAATCCGGCCTGAAAGCGATTTGCAGATGCTGCGCGCGGCGGGCCAGTTCATTGACCTGTGGCAATGGCGGTCGAGCCGGTCCAACCCGATCGGGCTGGGCGATGACGGGTTTGTTGCCGAAGAACGCGGCGGCGATGCGGGCGATGGCCCCTACATCACCAATTTCGACTATGCCGCTGGCCAGCCCATGTTCATGTTCAACCCCGATGTGGCGGGCTACCGCGCATTGGCGATTGACGATGTGACCTCGGCTGCTGTCGGCTTTAACGACACCTATTATCTGAGCGCCGAAACCGCTGTGCCCTTCGACCCCGACTATGCCTGGCAGAATGGCGATACGATTCCACGCCGTTTCCTGCAACCGGAAACAGGGTCACGCGCAGATGTGGTGCAGCCCGCCTCGGCGCGCTGGCGCAATGGGTTCTGGGATGTGACCTTGCAGCGCAGCATGGATACCGGCAACCCGCTGGATGACAAGATTTTCCGCGATCGCCGCAGCTATGACCTGGCCTTCGCGGTGTTTCGCAACGCCTCGACGATGCGCTGGCACTCTATCTCGCTGCCCGTGTCGCTGGGGCTGGGCACGACTGCACAAATTCAGGCACGACGCTCCGAGCCGGGCCAGCCCGACTGGACAGGCCCCTGGACCGAGATCGAGGTTTACTATCCCGGTCAGATAACCTGGGGGCGGCTTGTCGACCTGCGCCAGCACCCCGGTGCAGACCGGATCGCGGCGCGCGTGCCGGTGGCCTATCGTCATAGCGAACGCCAGCTTGCGCTTTACGGGATCGAGATGGAGTTTGCCGAAGAGATTCGCAGCCAATGGCTCTGGACCCTTGCGATGAGCCTGTCATTGATCGTGGCCTTTGGCGTGGCAATGGTGCTGCTGTTCCGTCGTCCAGAGGGCAAGGCATGAGCGCGCAATTGCAATATCATCAAAACCCAAGAGAATACGGGGAACCGAACATGAAACCTGCACGTCAATATTGACCGGCCATTTTGTCCCGTCTTGCCGTAACCGCAATGCCTGTTCTTGTGGCAGGGGCTGCACTGGCGCATGGCGGGGGTGGCGGTGTTGAAATGGAGCTTGAGGGCACGCCTTCGTTTTCAATCCCGCCTGTCTATCACATTCTTGTCGTTCACTTCCCGATCGCGCTCTGGCTCACGGCGGCGCTGTTCATTTTCTTCCGGGTCTTTTCGAATTCCGACCTTGCGGTGCGCTTGCAGAAATCGGTCTGGCCGCTGATCTTGCTGGGCTCGCTCGCCGGGGTCGTCGCCTATGGGCTGGGCCAGTCGATCTACCTCTGGTCAGCGCTTACCCAATCGCCTTTGGGCCGTAACCACATCATGCTGGCGACCTGGACGCTCAGCTACTGGACCGTGCTTGGCGTGCTTGGTTACCGCTATCGGCGGCACCTGTTTGAAGGCGCGCAGCGTTGGGTGTCATTCATCCTGACACTGATTGGCGCTGCGGTCGTAACCATCACCGGCACGCTGGGCGGGGCGCTCAATGGCACACCATCGCTTGTTACCAAAACGCTTGGCGATCTGGGATGGGAAGTCTACATGACATTCTATCTGCCAACCTGGATGCTCTGGGCCTTCGGGCTAGGGGCGGTGGTCATCGTCGCGCGCGGCGTTTTGGGGCGGCGGCGTGCCTGATGGCGGCGGCGAGCCGGTGCTGCGCAGTGTCGGGGTGCAGGTGGCGCCGGCACTGCCCGATTATCTGGTGCGGCATTATCGCTGGGCCTATCTGAGGCCCACCAGCCTGCGCATTTTTGACCGGCCTCTGGTTGTCTCTGCAATCCTGTGGGGCCAATACCGCCGCCTTTCAAACGCCGCGCTGGCCAAGATTGCGCCCGGCGCAAATGTGCTGCAACTGGCCTGCTCGACACCAATGCCGATGGTGCCATCGACGCCGAAGAGCTGGCAGCGGCCATCGAAAGCGGCGCATTGCCGTCGATGGAATAACGAAAGGCGGCGGGCGCGATCCGCCGCAGCCTGATCACACGGGTGCGTTGAAGCAGTGCGTCGGGCCAGCCCCCGTCGCGCCGTGTTGCGATTCAGCGGGGCTGAAACTTGACCAGCAAATTTCGAACATCACGGCTTTGAGCAGGGCACCGTGTTTGAGCCATCCGGCCGGCAGCACCGTGTGCAGGGGCGGCGGCCGTTATTCTATCTTGTGCGCCGAGGCCCGGGCGTGGGCACGCGCGACAGCGCCCTGCTGGCGCAGGTCTGTGCCGCCGGGGCCACGACGCACAAGCCGAATGCGACCATTTCTTGCGGCAGCACCAAGGCGAAGCGCAGGCTGCGGCCAGGCGAATCTGCTGGCGAAACGCGCTGATGCTGTGTAATCGGATGGCATGGCAAGTGATGCACAACATAGCGTGGCCGGGCGCCTGTCCGTTGCCCCGATGATGGACTGGACCGACCGGCATTGCCGGTATTTTCACCGCCTGCTTAGCCGCCACGCCTTGCTTTACACCGAAATGGTGACAGCGGCAGCCATTGTGCATGGCGATGCAGCCCGGTTACTGGCCTATGATGCGGCTGAACACCCGGTGACCCTGCAACTTGGCGGCTCGGAGCCGGATCTTCTGGCGCGGGCCGTGCAAATCGCGGCCCCCTTTGGCTATGACGGGATTGATCTGAATTGCGGCTGCCCGTCGGACCGTGTGCAATCCGGCGCGTTTGGCGCGGTGCTGATGAAGGATGCCGGGCTGGTGGCCGAATGCGTGGCGGCGATGATGGCGGCGAGCGACGCGCCGGTATCGGTGAAATGCCGCCTTGGCGTGGATGAGCAGGAACCGCGCGATGTGCTGCCGGCTTTCATCGAGACCATTGCAAGCGCGGGCGTGCGCCATGTCACCATTCATGCGCGCAAGGCGTGGCTACAGGGGCTGAGCCCCAAGCAGAACCGCGATATTCCGCCGCTGGATTATAACCTGGCGGCCGAAATGAAGGCGGCATTCCCGCAGCTTCACATCACGCTCAATGGCGGCATTACCAGCCTTGATGCGGCCGAGGCTGCGCTGGCCGACGGGTTTGATGGCGTGATGATCGGGCGGGCGGCTTACCACGATAGCGGTGCCGTGCTGGGCGATGCCGATGCACGGATTTTCGGCGCGGCCCCCGGCCCCGGCGCGGTGGGCGCGGTGCGCGCGATGCTGCCCTATATCGAGGACCAGCTTGGCCGGGGGCTGCGGCTGAACGCGATCACCCGCCATATGCTGGGCGCCTTCGCATCCATTCCCGGCGCACGGCAATGGCGGCGCGTGCTGTCGGAAGGCGCGCACAGGCCCGGCGCGGGGCCGGAACTGGTGGAACGCGCTTTGGCCGAGGTCATTCAGGCTGCTGCATAATCCGCTTGCGCGGCGGCGGGCGCGCTGGTTTTGTGGCGCGCAAACGGGGGCGTGTATGGACTATTTTGGGCTGCTGGCGCTGATGCTGGCCATTGGCGGCGTCGCAGGCGTTATTGCCGGAATGCTGGGCGTGGGGGGCGGCATTGTTCTGGTGCCGGCCTTTTACTTTGCCTTCGTGCAACTCGGCTATGGCGGCCCGAAACTGATGCAGATTTGCGTGGCAAGCTCGCTGGCGACGATCACGGTCACCTCGCTCCGCTCGGTTTTGTCGCACCACAAAAAAGGCGCGGTGGATTGGGATATTCTGCGCCAATGGGCACCCGGCATTGTGGCGGGCGCGCTGGTCGGGGTGCTGGCGGCCGCGGGGCTGAAATCTTCCAGCCTGATGCTGGTATTTGGCGTGCTTGGGCTGATCGTCGGGCTATACATGGCCTTTGGCAGGTCACACTGGCGGCTGGGCACGGACATGCCGAAAGGTATGGCACGGGCCATTGCCAGCCCGGTTCTGGGCTTTCTTTCGGTGCTGATGGGCATTGGCGGCGGCTCTTTCGGGGTGCCGATGATGACACTCTATGGCCGCCCCATCCACCGCGCGGTGGCCACGGCGGCGGGGTTTGGCGTGCTGATCGCGGTGCCATCGGTCATCGGTTTCATGCTCAGCGGCTGGGATGTGGCCGACAAGCCACCCTTGACCATTGGCTATGTGAATCTTGTGGCCTTTGGGGTGATCGTGTCGATGACCATGCTCACCACGCCGCTGGGTGTGCGCCTGGCCCATGCCATGAATCCGCGCCCGTTGAAACTGGCCTTTGCGCTGTTCATCGCGCTGATGGCCGCCAATATGCTGCGCAAGGCGCTGGCGGGTTAGCCTTTCAGCCGCGCGGCACGGCCACGGCGCTCGCTGCGCAACATGGGCTCGCGCGCGGGCAGGGCGGCGATGATCTCGCGGCGCGCCTCGGCGCTCAGGCGCGACCAGCGGGCAATTTCATCGGGCGTGCGAAAACAGCCAATGCAGATGCGCGCCGCCGGATGCACCACGCAGATTTTGACACAGGGGCTTTCAACCTCGTCACGGGCCCAGATTTCATCGCTCATACGCTTCGCCCCAAATGCGCCAGCCGGTCCAGCGCGCCTTGCAGGATATACCCGGCGGCGACATGGTCGATCACCTCGGCGCGACGCTTGCGAGACATATCCGCCTCAAGCAGCGCCCGTTCGGCGGCAACGGTGGACAGGCGCTCATCCCAGAACAGCAGGGGCAGGGGGTGGATTTTGGCGAAATTGCGCGCGAATGCGCGGGTCGACTGGCAGCGCGGCCCTTCAGAGCCATCCATATTGCGCGGCAGGCCCAGCACCAGCCCGGCAATATCGCGCGCCTTCAGCAATGCGGCAAGGGCTTCGGCATCGGCGGTGAACTTGCTGCGCCGGATGGTTGAGAGCGGCGATGCAATGCTGCGGAGGCGATCGGTAACCGCCACACCGATGGTTTTGGTGCCAAGGTCCAGCCCGGCCAGGGCGCCAAAGCCCGGCAGAGCCGCCGCAAATGCGCCAATATCATCGGTCAGGATCATGGCAGATTGGCGGCTTCGGCACGGATCAGCGCCAGCGCCTCGGGATTGTCGGCGAAATTCACCTCGGCCTCGGCGGCAATGGCGCGGGCGCGGTCATATTCGCCCAGCACGACAAGCGCGCGCACAAGCCGGGCCCATTCATCGGCGCTGCCACCGTCCGAGGCCAGCCGCGCGGCCAGGCCTTCGACCATGCTGCGCACCTGTGCCTGCTCTTCGGCTGTCAGATCAGATATATCGGCCTGGCCGGGCGCTGTGCTTGCGGCGCCGCGCAAATTGTCGATTTGTGCCTGAATCGCAGCCACATAGGGCGCATCGGGCGGACTGTCTTGCAACAGCACGGTCCAGATTTGCAGCGCAAGGTCGGGGCGGCCGGTTTGCGCCATTGTCAGCCCGGCATAATAGCGGCCGCGCATGTCGCTGCCATCCAGCGACAGGCCTTGGCGCAGCGCGGCTTCCGCTTCGGGCGAGACATAGCCCTGCGTGGCCGAGATCATCAGTTCGGCCAGCTCGATATAATCGCTTGCGGTGACTGCCGTGCCTTTCAGCGCGATCACGCGTTGCTGCGCGCGCCGTGCATCGGCAAACCGGCCAAGCTGGGGCAGGAATTGCGCCAACAGGACCTGGCCCTGCAAATCTTCCGGCCGGTCAGCCGTGGCTGCCTCAAGCTGGGCAACAAGTTCTGGCAGGCGCGGGTCGGGCGAAAACTGGGCCGGGTCGTCCAGCCCGTTGCGTGCCACGGCCTCTTCGGCCACGTCCTGGCTGGGGCGGCTTTCGGCCAGAGCCGCGCGCCGCTCGGCCAATGGAAAATCGGGGTAGCCGGGCGCGCCGATACGGCCATAGGTATAGAAAATACCCGCAACCGACGCGAGCGACAGCACGGCCACGGCAATCATGTTCAGTTTGCGCGGCGCGCTGGTGGCCGCCTGGCTTGCGGTAAATTCAGCATCGGCGGCCAGAAGCCTGCGGCCAATTTCTGCGCGGCTGGTGGTGGCATCGGCCGGGTCCAGCACACCGCGCGCCAATTCGCGGTCGATCTCGGCAAGTTGGTCACGATAGACCTGCATGTCATAGGCGGCACGCGGCGCCGTCTCGCCCTTGCCGGCCAGTAGGGGGGCCAGTATTGCCACGGCCAGCACAAGCGTTATCAGCGCCAGTAATATCCAGAAAATGTCCATGCCTTGCCTAACTGTCCTGCTGTTCGGAATTGGCCATAACCTAGCGGGTCGTGAAAAGCGCGGCAAGCGACCAATCGGCGCAGCCCATATGTCGGATTTGACTGTGGGAATGACGGTCTAATAGGCTCGGGGCCATCGCTGCGCGGCTACATATCGCGCAAGTCAGCTGAAGGATTTGCCCATGCGCCGCTATTCCGCTTTTGCCATTGCCCGCGAGGCGATGCGTTACCACACCGGATGGGAGCGCGCATGGCCCTCGCCCACACCCAAGGCGGCATACGATGTGGTGATCGTCGGCGCGGGCGGGCATGGGCTGGCCACGGCCTATTATCTGGCGAAGAACCACGGCATGACCAATATCGCGGTGATCGAGAAGGGCTGGCTGGGCGGTGGCAATACCGGGCGCAACACCACAATCATCCGCTCGAATTATCTTCAGGATGAAAGTGCGGCGATCTATGAAAAGGCGCGCAGCCTGTATGAGGATCTGAGCCAGGATCTGAACTACAATATCATGTTCAGCCCGCGCGGCGTGATGATGCTGGCGCAAACCGAGCATGAAAAGCGCGGCTATCTGCGCACGGTCCATGCCAACCGCGCCCAAGGGGTTGCGACCGAGTTCATTGGTCCTGCGGAAATCAAACGCCGCCTGCCGATCATCAATATCGACGGGCCACGCTACCCGGTTCTGGGCGCGCTTTGGCAGGCACGTGGCGGCACCGCGCGGCATGATGCCGTCGCCTGGGGCTATGCGCGCAAATGCGCGGCGATGGGCGTAGACATCATCCAGCAGACCGAGGTGACGGGCGTTGATGTGCAAGCTGGCAAGGTTACAGGCGTGCAAACCACAAAAGGCGCGATTGCCTGCAAGAAGCTGGCGCTGGTCGTGGCGGGGCATTCATCGGTTCTGGCTGAAATGGCCGGGTTCCGCCTGCCGATTGAAAGCCTTGCGCTACAGGCGCTGGTATCCGAGCCGATCAAGCCCTGCATGGATGTGGTGGTAATGGCCAATACCGTGCATGGCTATATGAGCCAGTCGGACAAGGGCGAAATGGTTATCGGCGGCGGCACCGACGGGTTCAACAACTACACCCAGCGCGGCTCTTTCCACCATATCGAGGAAACGGTGCGCGCTTTGGTTGAGACCTTCCCGATGATCTCACGCCTGAAAATGCTGCGTCAATGGGGCGGGATTGTCGATATGACGGGCGACCGTTCGCCCATCATCGGCAAAACGCCTGTCGAGGGGATATTTGTGAATTGCGGCTGGGGCACGGGCGGGTTCAAATCCATCCCCGGTTCGGGCTGGGCGATGGCGGCGACCGTGGCCAAGGGCGAGCCAGACGCGCTGGCCGCACCCTTTTCGCTTGATCGTTTCAAGGAGGGTCGTTTCATCGATGAAAGCGTGGCCGCCGGGGTGGCGCATTGATGGCGCGCAATCTGCTTTCCCAAAAGGAATTGGCCGCACAAACAGCCTGTGCGGCCAACCCGATTTTTGCAGCATCAAAGCTAGCTGTGCTTGATGCGGCGTTCAACCTTGCGGAATTGGAGGACATAGGCCCGCAGGGCCAACAGCGTCGCTCCGACAAACCCGTAAAAAATTACTCCGTTAAGAATGTTACTCGATACGTAACCGGTCATGTCATAGACGGCGGAGCCGATCCACAATTGGCACGCGGTACTAAAATCGCTCCAGAAACCGAGCAGTGTTGTCGCGAAGTCGCCCAACATGTCTCTCTCCCTGTGTTTCTGAAATCACTCACTACAGTGCCTCACAGATTAGCACATTTTGCCTTGATTTTGCCACAATTCAATGCGGTTCGGCGCAAGATTGTCGATGTATGCAACAGTATTCTTGGTGTGAAATGTAAGCAGTGGCCCGTAACGCGCTGCGAGATCACAAGAAACGTAAATCCTGCGCCAAGTGCTGGGCACTCACTTTTCAGAGAGAATTCGCCATGTTGATGCTAAATTGTCCAAATTGCGGTGTAACCGCCGAGGAAACAGAGTTTGCTGCTGGCGGCGAAGCGCATCTGAAGCGGTATGGTCCCGAATCAGCCGATGACAACTTTACCGATTACATGTTTCGCCGAAAAAACCCTAAAGGGGTGCATTTCGAGCGTTGGCGCCATGCTTTTGGCTGCGGAAAGTGGTTTCATGCGGCGCGTTGCACGGCAAGTTTGCAGGTTTTCGGCACCTATCCGGCGCAAACCACCGAGCCACCCGCCGACATCATCAAGGCCATCAAGGCGCAACGCCCCGACTGGAAAGGCTACAAATGAGTACGCGACTGAAAACCGGCGGCCAGTTGATTGACCGCAGCGAGAAGCGCGCCTTTACCTTCAACGGCGAACGGTTGTGGGGTTATGCCGGCGATACGCTGGCCAGCGCGCTTTTGGCCAACCGCAAGGTCATGGTCGGGCGCAGCTTCAAATATCATCGCCCGCGCGGCATTGTGGCGGCGGGGCCGGAAGAGCCGAATGCGCTGATGAATCTGGGCGAGGGCGGGCGGTTTGAGCCCAACCAGCGCGCCACGACAACCGAGCTTGTGACCCAGATGACCGTGGCCAGCCAGAACCATTGGCCAAGCCTGAATTTCGACATTGGCGCCATCAACGCCCGCTTTGCGCGCTTCATGCCGGCGGGGTTCTACTACAAAACCTTCATGTTCCCGCGCTTTGCCTGGAAACATCTGTTCGAGCCGTTCATCCGCCGCGCCGCCGGCCTTGGCCGTGCGCCGGTAGAGCGCGATGCCGACAGGTATGAGTATTTCTACGCCCATACCGATGTGCTGGTCATCGGTGCGGGTGTGGCAGGTTTGGCTGCCGCGCGTGTCGCCGCCGAGGCCGGTTTGCGCGTGCTGATACTGGAACAAAACCCCCATGCCGGCGGGAGGGCGCTGGTGGATGGCGCGCCGATCAACGGCCAGCCCGCTGCCGCCTGGATTGCCGCAGAAACCAAGGCCCTGGCTGCCATGCCCAATGTCACGCTGCGCCTGCGCACAATGGGGGCGGGCGTGTATGACCACGGCTATGTGCTGGGATATGAGCGTGTGGGCGACCATCTGGCCCCAAGTGCCGAACGCCCCCGCCACCGGCTTTGGCGCATTCGTGCGGGCCGGATTGTTACGGCCACTGGCGCAATCGAACGCCCGCTCTCCTTTGCGGGCAACGATGTTCCGGGCGTCATGCTGGCCGGGGCCGTGCGCGATTATGCATCGCTTTATGGCGTAAGCTGCGGTGATCGCACTGTGGTCGTCACCAATAACGACGATGCCTACCGCACGGCGCTGGAAATGCTCGATGTCGGGCTGTCGGTGCCTGTCGTGCTGGATGCCCGCCCCGAAGGCGGTGGCGCTTTGGCCGATGAAGCCCGCGCGCGCGGCATTCGCGTTGAGAATGGCAAGGCCGTGGCGCGGGTGATTGGCGGCAAGCGTGTGCGCGGTGTGGATATTTGCGATCAGGCTGGCGAAGGCGCGGTGCTTGAAACCATAGCCTGTGATTGCGTCGCCATGTCGGGTGGCTGGTCGCCGGTCGTGCATCTGTGGTCCCATTGCGGCGGCAAGCTCACATGGGACGCGGAAAACGCCATGTTCTCGCCCGATCCAAGCCGCCCGCCTTTGGGGGCCGATGGCACGGGCATGGTCATCGCCGCCGGGGCTGCCGCCGGGGCGCTGGCGCAAGACCATGCGCTGATGCAGGCGCATGAGGCCGGGCGCCAGGCGGTTGCCGCGTTGGGGCAAAGCCCCGGCAAGGCGACCGCACCTAGCAGCGATGCGGTTGCAATCAGGCCCATTTTGCCGGTCTGGACCATGCCACAGGGTGCCGACAAAACCAAAATGGCCAAGGCATTTCTGGATTATCAGAACGATGTGAAAGTCTCCGATGTGCGGCTTGCCGCGCGCGAGGGCTATGAATCGGTCGAGCATACCAAGCGTTATACCACGCTGGGCATGGCCACCGATCAGGGCAAACTTTCCAATATCAACGGGCTGGCCATTCTGGCCGAACAGCTTGCAGCGCCCATTCCGGCCGTGGGCACAACCACCTTCCGCCCGCCCTACCACCCCATTTCTATGGGCGCGATTGCCGGCGAGGCTCGGGGTGATCTGTTCAAGCTTCTGCGTCGCACCCCCATGCATGACTGGCACGATGCCAATGGTGTCGATTGGGAGCCGGTGGCGGATTGGCGCCGCCCCTATACCTATCTGCGCGGCGGCGAGTCCAAGCAAGATGCCGTGCGCCGCGAAATTCTGAACACGCGCGGCGGGGTGGGGATGCTCGATGCCTCGACCCTTGGCAAAATCGTCGTCAAGGGGCCGGATGCGGGCAAGTTTCTCGACCTGATGTATACGAATATGATGTCGAGCCTGAAGGTCGGGCGCTGCCGCTACGGGCTGATGTGCAATGAGAACGGCTTCCTCATAGATGACGGTGTTGTTGCGCGCATTGGTGAGGATGAGTTCCTGTGCCACACCACCTCGGGCGGGTCGGACCGGATTCACGCGCATATGGAAGAATGGCTGCAAACCGAATGGTGGGATTTGCAGGCCTACACCATCAACCTGACCGAGCAATTCGCGCAGATCGCCGTGGTTGGCCCCAAGGCGCGCAAGCTGCTGGAAAAGCTCGGTGGCATGGACGTTTCCGCCGAAACCCTGCCGTTTATGGGTTTTGCCGATGGCGTGCTTGCGGGCATTCCGGTGCGCGCCTATCGCATTTCGTTTTCGGGCGAGCTTTCTTACGAAATTGCCGTGCCCGCCGGGCGCGGGCTGGAATTGTGGGAAAAGATCCATGCTGCCGGGCAGGAATTTGGCATCATGCCCTATGGCACCGAGGCTTTGCATGTGATGCGCGCCGAAAAAGGCTTCATCATGATCGGTGATGAAAGCGACGGCACGGTCATTCCGCAAGATCTGGCGCTGGATTGGGCCGTGTCCAAGAAGAAGGCGGATTTCCTTGGCAAGCGCGGCCAGATGCGCAGCCATATGGTTGACCCGATGCGCAAGCAGCTTGTGGGGCTGGAAACGCTCGACCCGCAGGTGGTGTTGCCCGATTGCGCCCATGCGATTGAAGGCAAAACCCCCGATGGGCGCGATGCCTTGATCGGCCATGTCACCTCGACCTATTATTCGCCCACGCTGGAACGCTCGATTGCGATGGCAATCATCAAGGGCGGGGCCAACCGGATGGGCGAGGTGCTGAACTTCCCCATTGGCGGTGGCAAGGTGGTGCAGGCCAAGGTGGTGAACCCGGTATTTCTAGACCCTGAAGGAGCGCGCCAGAATGTTTAGTGCAATATCCGCCCTGAACGGGGCCAGCTATAGCGGTGCGGTCGATGTGGCCGAAACAGGCTTGCGCGGCATGATCTCGCTGCGCGGCGATTTTGCCAGCAAGGATTTTGCGGCGGCAGTCTGGCAAGTGCTTGGCGCCGCACTGCCTGCACAGCGCAAAACGGTAATGGGCAAGGCGGGCCGCGTGGTCTGGATGTCACCCGACGAGCTGCTTGCCGTGGTGGAGTATGGCGCCGCGCCGAAGCTGGCTGCTGATCTGCGCACCGCGCTTGCGGGCCAGCACCATCTGGCCGAGGTCGTATCTGATGCCCGCGCCGTTTTTTCGCTGACAGGCGCCGGCTGGCGCGAGGTTCTGGCCAAGGGCGCGCCGGTTGACCTTGCCGCGCAAGCCTTTGGCCCTGATGATATGCGCCGGTCACGCCTTGGGCAGGTGGCCGTGGCATTCTGGATGGTGGATGATCAAAGCTGCGAACTGGTCTGCTTTCGCTCGGTCGCAGCCTTTGTTTTTGACTGGTTGAAAACCGCAGCCGCCCCAAAAACCCTGCCCGGCTATTTCCAATAAACACCTGATTTGCGTGTTTTAGCTTGAACAAATCAGACCAGGCGATAAAGCTAATGGCATAAAGATTGGTGCATGAGGCACCGACGCACATGTTCAGGGAGAACATATATGAAACGCATATTTGGCGCGGCCCTTGTGGCAAGCACTTTGGCAAGCACTTTGGCAACCGGCGCAATGGCGCAATCGCTCAACATTTGTGTGGAAGGGGCCTATCCGCCGTTTTCCTATACCGAAGCCTCGGGCGAGGTTGCCGGCTTTGACATCGACATCGCCAACGCGCTTTGCAGTGAAATGGGCTATGATTGCACCATGCTGAAAACCGATTGGGACGGCATTATCCCCGCATTGCTGGAAGGCAAATGCGACGCGATCATCGCATCCATGTCGATTACGCCCGACCGTATGGAGGTGATCGATTTCACCGCCGCCTATTACAATTCGCCAGCCGCCTTCATCGGCGCCGACGGCATGACAATGGAAGCCATGCAGGCCGGGGTTGTGGGCGTTCAGCGCGGCACGATCCACCAGGACTTTATGGAAGGCGAATTTCCCGATGTTGAACTGCGCCTTTATGGCACGCAAGACGAGGCCTATCTTGACCTTGTGGCCGGCCGTGTCGATGCGGTGATGGCAGATTCGGTTGCAATGGATGATGGCTTTCTGAAAACCGAAGCCGGTGAGGGCTATGGCTTCTTTGGCGAATCCTATTCCATTCCGGAATATCATGGCGACGGTGCCGGCATTGGCGTGCGCAAAGGCGAAGAAGCCCTGCGCGACGCGTTTTCCGCGGCGATTGCCGCAATCCGTGAATCTGGCGAATATGGCGAGATCAACGACCGCTACTTCGACTTCGACATTTACGGCGGCTAAACAGGAAATGGCTGCGCCCTGAATGCGGGGCGCAGCCGCCCCTATGGAAAATCTCATATTATACGCGCCATTGCTGGCCCGCGGCACGCTGGTCACGCTGGAACTTGCCTTGGCCTCGCTGCTATTGGCCACAATTCTGGGCGCGCTTGGCGCGGCGGGCAAAATTGGTGGCGGGCCGGTCGCGCGCAACGTGGTGTTTGGCTACACAAGCCTTGTGCGCGGCATTCCCGACCTTGTGCTGATCTTGCTGGTGTATTTCGGTGGCCAGCGTCTGTTGGGCGTTCTGGGCGGCTGGTTCGGCTTTGGCTATATCGACATTTCCAAATTCTGGGCCGGGGTTACGGCCATCGGCTTTTTCTACGGCGCTTACCTGACCGAAACCTTTCGCGGCGCCTATATGACCATTCCGCGCGGCCAGATAGAGGCGGCGCGCGCCCTTGGCCTGCGGCGCTTCGTCATCCTGTGGAAGGTCACGCTGCCGCAACTGGTGCGCTTTGCCATTGCCGGCTACGCGAATGTCTGGCAGGTGCTGATCAAGTCCACCGCCGTTGTGTCGGTCATCAGCCTGCAAGACCTTGTGGGCCTTGCCAATGACGCCGGTAAATCGGTGCGCGAGCCCTTCACGTTTTTCGCGGCGGTTTTCGTTATCTATCTGCTCTTCACCTTCGTAAGCCAGAGCATTTTCAACTGGGCCGAGCGGCGTTACACGATCAAGGGGCGCAATGATGCAGCTTGACCGGATCGTTGATAACTTCGATATTTTCCTTGAAGGCACCTGGATGACCATGCAGTTGACCGCGCTGGCACTGTTCTTCGGCTTTTGTATTGCCCTGCCTTGCGGGCTGGCGCGGGCGCGGCGGACAAGGTTCCTGTCACCGCTGATCAACGCCTATGTCTACGCCTTTCGCGGCACGCCGCTGCTGGTGCAGCTTTACCTTGTCTATTACGGGCTGGCGCAGTTTGACGTGGTGAAAGACAGCTTTGCCTGGCCGGTATTGCGCGAAGCCTATTGGTGCGCGCTGATCACCTTTTCGCTGAATTCCGGCGCCTATGCGACCGAGATTATTCGCGGTGCCATAGAAACCACGCCCGAAGGCGAGATCGAGGCGGCCACCGCGCTGGGGCTGACCAGGTTTCAGGTGGCGCGGCTTGTGCTTATCCCATCGGCTCTGCGCCGTGCGCTGCCGCAATATGGCAATGAGGTGGTGTTCATGCTGCATGGCTCGGTCGTGGCAAGCGTGATCACCATTCAGGATATTCTGGGGGCCGGGCGCACGTTGAGCGCGCGTTACTATCTGGCCTATGAGGGTATTCTCACCGCCGCGGTGCTGTATATGGCGCTGACCCTTGCGCTGGTCATGACCTTTCGTTGGCTCGAGACCAAATATCTGCGGCATCTGGCACTGGCGCATTAGCCCGCGCCGCGCTATGGGCATGGCATGGACACCACAGCACTAACCCGCCCCGTCATTCGCCTGAAGCCCAAAGGCCCTGCGCAGCTTGTGCGCTTTGGTGCGCCCTGGGTTTTTACCGACAATCTGGTGATGGACCGCCGGAGCCGCGCCCTTGCCCCCGGCACACTTGTCGAATTGCAGGATGATCAGCGCAACCCGCTGGCGCTTTGCGGCTTCAATCCGAACTCGAAAATCGGCATTCGCGTGCTGGGCCGCGATATGGATGCCGAGATCAACCAGGCGTGGTTTGCCGAGAAGCTTTCCCGTGCGCTGGCGCTGCGCGACGATCTGTTCGATGCGCCCTTCTATCGGCTGATCCATGCCGAAGGCGATGGCTTGCCCGGCGTGATCATCGACCGCTTTGGCGATGTCGCGGTGATCCAGCCCAATGCCGCCTGGGCCGACCTGCTGCTGGCCGAGCTTGCCGCGGCTTTGGCCGAGGTCACCGGAGTGGCGCATATCTATGCCAATACATCGGGGCGCGCGCGCAAGCTGGAGGGGTTGGAGGGTGAAAGCCGCTGGCTGCTTGGCAGGCATGACAAGCCCGTGCCGGTGCCGATGAACGGCGCCACCTATCTGGCCGATATTACCGGCGGGCAGAAAACCGGGCTGTTCTACGACCAGCGCCCGAACCACGCCTTTGCCGCGCGGCTGGCCAGGGGGCGCAATGTGCTGGATGTGTTCAGCCATGTCGGCGGCTTCGGGCTGGCGGCGCTGGCGGGCGGGGCCAAGTCGGTGCTGGCCGTCGATGCTTCGGCTGGCGCGCTTGCGCTTGCCGAAGGCGGCGCGGCGGCGTCGGGCCATGCCGAAACATTCGGCACGCGCCGCGGCGATGCGTTCGAGATTATGACAAGCCTCGCAGAAGAGGGTGCAAGCTATGGCCTGGTCGTGTGCGACCCGCCCGCCTTTGCCCCCGCCAAACCGGCGCTTGAGGCGGGCTTGCGCGCCTATGAGCGTGTGGCACGCCTGGGCGCTGGGCTTGTGGCGCCGGGCGGCTATCTGGTGCTATGCTCCTGTTCGCACGCCGCCGATCTGGCAAAATTCCGCGCCGCCTGTTTGCGCGGGCTTGGCAAGGCCGGGCGCAGCGGGCGCATTCTGCACGAAGGCGCGGCGGGGCCGGATCATCCGGTGCATCCGCATCTGGCGGAAAGCAGCTATCTGAAGGCTATCTTCCTGGCGCTGGAGTAATGCGCGTATTGCTCGACGCTTGCGTGCTGTTGCCCAGTGTGCTGCGCGAGGTGTTGATGGGCGCGGCGCATTCAGGGGCTTTCCAGCCACTTTGGTCGGCCCGCATTCTTGGCGAATGGCAACATGCCGCCGCGCGGCTGGGAGCCGAGGCAGAGGGCATTGCCCGCACCGAAATTGCGCTGCTGCGCGCCCGCTTCCCCGATGCTGAAACGCGCCCCGCCCCGCTGGATGACCTTACCCTGCCCGATGCCGATGATCTGCATGTGCTGGGTGCCGCCGTGGCCGGGCAGGCCGACTACCTTGCCACCAAGAACCTGCGCGACTTTCCCACACGCGTGGTGGGCCGACTGGGCATTCAGGTGACCGACCCCGATGTGCTGCTGCTAAGCCTGTGTGCCGAAGGCCATGCGATTGCGCGCGTGGTGGCCGAGGTGCAGGCCCGCACCGAGGCGATTTCGGGCCGTCCCCAGCCGCTGCGCCCGCTGTTGCGCCGCGCGGGCCTGCCGCGATTGGGCAAGCACCTGGCCTAGCCTTGCCTGGCGATCTCGCGAATGGCGGCGATGCGCTGGTCGGCCTTGGGGTGGCTGAGCAGCCATGCAGGTGCCGCCATGCCACTCTTTTTGCCCAGTTTTTCAAACAGGCTGATTTGCGGGCCGATGCCAAGCCCGCTGCGCAGCATCAAGGCGGTGGCAAAACTGTCGGCCTCGAACTCGTCCTGGCGGGACAGGCGCGCCGCGATCAGTGAAATCAGGAAATTCACCACGTAAATGCCGATATAGGGCAGGAAACGGCCGACAAGCAGCATCAGCGTCGTGCGCAGCGCGTTCTGGGCCGAAAAATCGACCATCCGGCGGCGGGCATGGCCAAGACCGACATGGCCAAGCTCATGCGCAATGACCGAGGCAAGCTCGGCCGATGTATAGGTGCCGGCCTTCAGCGCATTCATGAAACCGCGGGTGATGAAAACCCGGCCATCGGGCGCGGCAAGCCCGTTGAGCATTTCAACCTCGTAAACCCGCACGGGCAGCGATTTGAGGCCAAGCTCGCGCTGGAACACGGCGCAATGTGCCAATAGCGCCGGGTCGGTCAGCGCGGTTGATTGCGCGTTGAGCGCATGGCGCAGCCGCCGTGCCGATACGGTATACATGACCAGCCCCATGACCACGGCCAGCAAAATGGGAAGCAAGCGCAACATGGCCTTAATCTAGGGTTTATTTTGCGAATTGCGAGTGCCGGCACGCAGGGCGCTGCGTAGCCATATACCCAGGCCGATTGTCAGCGCCAAAGCGGCCAGGAACCCGCTGGCATTGCCCAGAATGTTATAAATTTCAACAACCTGGCCTGAAAACCAGTAGCCAAGCCCGGTATAGATCGAGATCCAGATGATTTCGCCCAGAAACGCCGGAATAACGAAGCGCAGCCAGGGCAGGCGCGCGGCTCCGGCCGCGATATTGACATAGGGGCCAAGCGGGCTGACCAGCCAGCGGCTGAGAAACACGCCAAGCGCGCCACGCTTGTGAACAAAGGCCGATGCCCGTTCCATTGGCCCCGCCTTTTTCTGAAGCCAGCCCGCGCCGCGCCGCCCCAGCCAATAGATGATGTTATCGCCGATCAATGCCGCGGCAAGCGTGACAGCCACGACCTCGTAAATATCCAACTCGCCCCCCGAAGCAAAGCCGCCCGCGCTGAGCAAAAGCAGCGAGGCGGGTGCCGGCAAGGCAAGGCATGACAGCAACGTCGTTGCGAAAATCAGGTAGAGGCCAAGCAGTGGAACAAGGGAAAGGAACCAATCGCTCATCTTGGGGCGCTGCCAAGAAGGCGGGCGGCAATCGCGGCCGCAACAACATCTGCGCGGATCACTTCGAGCGATTTGCCCTGACTTTCGGCTATATCGGCCATTGTGCGCCCGCGACCTGCAAAGCCGTCCAACCCAAGCGCCGTTTCGACGACGCGCGGCGAAACGCGATAGCTGCGCGCCACATAGCCCGGAGTCATCCAGCCTTCGATTTGAACGTCACGATGCGCAGGATCGGCCCAGTAGATGCTTGAGGCCACAAAGCGCGTGGCGAAAAAGCAGGTGACCGTCAGCGCCACAAGAAAGGCCAGCACCAGCGCCTTGTGGCTGCGCCAGAGCTGTTTGAAGGTTGCCATCATCGCCCCAGTTCCCTGACGGCGCGGGTCAGCCCGTCAATCGTCATCGGATACATCCTGTCCTCAAAAATCGAGCGGATCATCTGCGTGGATTGCGTATATTGCCATGCAGGTTCGGGCGTCGGGTTGATCCAGACGGCCTTGGGCCATTGCGCGCGCGCACGGTTGAGCCAGACCTCGCCCGGCTCGGGGTTGTAATGCTCGTTCGCGCCACCGGGGTATAGAATCTCATAGGGCGACATTGCGGCATCTCCCACAAAAATACATTTGTAATCAGACCCATAGCGGTGCAGCAGGTCATGGGTTTTGATCTGGTCCTGCCAGCGGCGGGCATTGTCCTTCCACACGCCTTCATACAGGCAGTTGTGAAAATAGTAATGCTCCAGATGTTTGAATTCGGCACGCGCAGCCGAAAAAAGCTCTTCGACCAGCTTCACATGCGCATCCATCGAGCCGCCATTATCGGTGAACAGCAAAACCTTGATGGCATTGCGCCGTTCGGGGCGGGTTTTCACGTCGATATAGCCCGCATCGGCGCTGGCGCGGATGGTGCCGGGCAGGTCCAGCTCTTCCTGTGCCCCGTCGCGCGCCCAGTGGCGCAGGCGTTTGAGCGCGATCTTGATGCTGCGGATGCCAAGCGCGACCTTGTCATCAAGGTCGCGAAAGTCGCGCTTGTCCCACACCTTTACAGCGCGCTGGTGGCGCGATTTGTCCTGACCGATGCGCACGCCTTCGGGGTTGTAGCCATAGGCGCCAAACGGGCTGGTGCCCGCCGTGCCCACCCATTTGTTGCCGCCCTGATGGCGGCCTTCCTGTTCTGCAAGCCGCTCGGCCAGGGTTTTCATCAGCGCCTCGAAGCCGCCAAGCGCCTGAACCTTAGCCATTTCTTCGGGCGAGAGCAATTTTTCGGCCAGCTTTTGCAGCCATTCATCGGGCAGCGGGCGCTTGGCAATGATTTCGGGCAGCGTGTAATCTTCAAAGCCCTGAAAGGTGGTGGCAAAGACCTGGTCGAACAGGTCCAGATGCCGCTCGTCCTTCACCAAAGCCGCGCGCGCCAGATAGTAGAATCCGTTCACATCATGAATGACCACTTGCGCCTGTAGCGCCCCCAGAAGGGTAAGGTATTCGCGCAGGCTGACCGGCAGATGTGCGGCGCGCAGATTGGTGAACAGGTTCAGAAACATCAGACAATGAATTTTGCCAAGATGGCCCCGCCAAGCAGGGCGACAATGCCAAAGCACAGCGCATGGGCGGCGGCATATTGCAAACGGTCCAGCCGCTTGCCGCCGCGCTTGGCGGCGCGCCACCAGCCAAATGCAAAACCTACGGGCAGAGCGATAACAGACAGCATATCCAGTTCCTTTTAATTGCGCGACGCGACAGGGTTCAGACCGGGCGTCGGGTCTTGGTCTTCGGCGGTGCCGCCAAATGAATAGATGGCGCGCGCCAGCGAGGCTTGACGGGCGTCTTCGGCTTCGGCCAGCCGGCCAAGGCGAAGATAGGCCACGGCGCGCACGGCTAAAAGGCCCGACTCCAGCGGCGAATCCGCGCTGCTAACCGCAACCGGCAAGAATTCGGCCACAAGCTCAAGCGAGGCTGCCGGGTCTTTGGACAAAAGCGCCGCCGCCAGATGATAGCCGGTTTGTGCGCTGCGCAGGTTGCGCGGGCCAAGCTGCGCAAGGCTGAGCCTGTGCGCTTCGCCAAACATGGCCAGCGCGGCTTCGGGGGCCGAGGCAAGCTCGAAGCGCCCGGCGATGAGCAGGCTTAGCACAAGCCTGTGGTCGGGCGGGCTGATCTGGCGGCCCAGCGCCAGTGCCGTGCGCGCAGCCGCCGCACGCGCGCGTTCGGTCTGGCGCGGGTCGAGCGCGGCTTCAAGCGCGCGCTGCCAGCCCTGGGGGGCCACGCCTTGCACGCTATAGGCAATGTTCTGGCCGGCGCGATTGAGCCGCGCCAAAAGGCCGGGCAGGGCGGCGCTGGCAGCATCGCGGCTCATCCCCACACGCAGTTCGGGCGAATAGAGAATGCGCAGCATCAGCAAATCGAACCCGGTCAGTTGCAGGTGAATGTTGTCATCGTTGAACACCGAATCCGGCAGCCGATACAGATCGTTCACCGGGCCAAGCGCCTGGCCGATTTCCTCGTTCAGACAGGCGCGCACGGCATAGGGCGCTGCATCGTCGGGGATGAAGACCGCCGCACGATCAAGCGTGGTGAGCCGCGACCAGCGCAGCCGCGGATTGGCGCGGAACTCGGCCCAGCTTTGCACACCGGGGGCCACGAAACAGGCGGCACCGGGCACGGCGCTGCGCAGTTGCGCGGCCGGCACGTTGATGACGTAAATCTGAGACTCCGCCCCACCGGGGGCGATATCAATATCCGCCCCGCGCCGGATGGCCCCCAGCACTCCGGCCAGATCATCGGCATAGCTGGAAAGTGCCGGGTCAAGCGCCACGCGCACCGGGCCTTCATATTTCAGCAAACGCTCCAGCACCTGCCCGGTTTCCAGCCGGAAGGTCAGGTCCAGAAAATCCTGGGCGAGGTTGGAATTGGCACGTTCTGCGGCGGGTGTCGGGCGCGTTGCCAGCCCCGCTCCCGCACATCCCGTCAGCGCAAGGGCCAGCGCGATTGCCCCGAGACTAGCGCGCATATTTGATAAACGGGGTTTTGGTGGCGAGCTTGTCATAAAGCCTGCGCGCCGTGGTGTTGAAATCTTGCGTAAGCCAATAGACCGAGGGCGCGCCCGCCGCATCGGCTTCGGCATAAACGCGTTCGATCATTGCGTGCGCAACGCCTTTGCCACGCATGTCGGGCAGGGTGAACAGGTCTTGCAGGTAACATGTGTTCTCAACCTTCCAGCCGTGGCGGTGGAACAGGAAATGCACAAGCCCGACGGGGCGGCCATCCCACAGGGCCATGCGGCCCTGAAACTCGCCAGCCTCGCCCGAAAGCATTCGTGCAAAGCAGGTGTCATACATCGCCTTTGGCAATATGGTTTCGTAATAGGCCAGATAGCCCTGCCACAGCGCGCCCCATTCGGCGCGGTCGCTGGCCACCAGCGGGCGTATTTCAAGGCTCATGTCGCATTCCCCGCGCCCATATCAACCGTGTATTCGATAAACCCGCTGCGCTTGGCCAGTCTGTCATAAAGCGCGCGGGCTGTCGTGTTACTTTCATGTGTCATCCAGTAAAGCGCATCGGCCCCGGCAGCTTGCGCGGCGGTTTTGACGGCGGCGATGAGCTTGCCGCCAATGCCACTGCCGCGCTGGGCAGGGCGCACGAAAAGGTCTTGCAAATAGCAGCTATCGGCCAGGCTCCAGGCATTGCGGTGCAACAGATAATGCGCCAGCCCGACCAATTCGCCACCCTTCTCCGCCACAAGCCCGCGAAACTCGCGCGGATCATCCGCCATCATCCGTGCGAAGGTTTGCGCATAAACGGCTTTCGGCAGGCGGGTTTCGTAAAAGGCAAGGTAATCGGCCCAAAGCGCGCGCCATGAAGCGTGGTCGACCTCCTTTAGCGGGCGGATGGCAATGCTCATGACCGGCCCCGCGCCATAAAGGCGAGCCGTTCGAACAAATGCACATCCTGCTCGTTTTTCAGCAAGGCACCATGCAGCTTGGGCAGGGCGTTCTTGCCGTCACGCTGCAAATCTTTCGGGCTCAGGTCTTCGGCCAGAAGCAATTTGAGCCAGTCCAGAACTTCGCTGGTCGAGGGTTTCTTGCGCAGACCGGGCGTTTCGCGGATCTCGAAAAACTGCTCAAGCGCCGCTTCCAGCAATGCGGGTTTGATGCCGGGGTAATGCACCTCGACAATCCGCGCCAGTGTTTCGGCATCGGGAAAGCGGATATAGTGAAAAAAGCAGCGGCGCAGAAAGGCATCCGGCAGGTCTTTTTCATTGTTCGAGGTGATGATCACAATCGGGCGGTTCACGGCGCGCACGGTCTCGTCGGTCTCGTAAACATGGAATTCCATCTTGTCGAGTTCCTGCAACAGATCGTTGGGAAACTCGATATCGGCTTTGTCGATTTCATCAATCAGCAGCACCACGCGCCCTTCGGCGGTGAAAGCCTGCCACAGCTTGCCCTTGCGGATGTAATTGGCCACATCCTGCACGCGCGCCGCGCCAAGCTGGCTGTCGCGCAACCGGCTGACGGCATCATATTCATACAGGCCCTGCTGGGCCTTGGTGGTCGATTTGATGTTCCATTCCAGCATCGGCAGGCCCAGCCCGGCCGCAATCTGGCGCGCCAGTTCGGTTTTGCCGGTGCCGGGCTCGCCCTTCACCAGAAGCGGGCGCTCCAGCGCGATTGCGGCATTCACCGCCACCATCAAATCTTCGGTGGCAATATAGTCGCCCGTTCCATCAAACCGCATAAATCGCCCTTTCTGCCGCCGGGTATGCACATTTGCAAAAACTTGCCAAACCCACACGTGACAAGCCTGTCGTTTCCCTATATGGGAGCGCCATAGCATCGGCAAGGTGTGCCAATGTCGCGAAGCGTTACCACAAAAAACGCAGCGGCGCATACCGGCCAAGAAGTTGGGAGCCTAACAATGAAAGCGGAATCAATTCTTGAGACCGACTATCGCCCGGCGGAAAATGAACCCTTCATGAATGACCGTCAGTTGGAATATTTCCGTTCGAAACTACAGGCGTGGAAGCAGTCGATCATCGACGAAAGCCGCGGAACGATCGAGCATATGCAGGCAGATGCGCGCAATATTCCCGATGTTGCCGACCGTGCAAGCGAAGAAACCGACCGTGCGCTGGAATTGCGCACCCGCGACCGGCAGCGCAAGCTCGTCTCGAAAATCGATGCGGCCTTGCGCCGAATCGAAGATGGCAGCTATGGCTATTGCGAAGAAACCGGCGAGCCGATTTCGCTCAAACGTCTCGATGCGCGCCCGATAGCAACGCTCAGCCTTGAGGCGCAGGAACGCCACGAGCGCAAAGAGCGCGTTCACCGCGACGATTGAGCGCGGACAATACCGGAAGAACAAGGGGCCAAGCGGCCCTTTGTTGCTGCACTGCGGCGCGCAGTATGGCAGCATAATATCATGACCGCCCAAGCAGAACAGACCTATGCGACCAGCCTGGCCGCCACATCCATTGCGGTGATTGGCGGCGGTATCGGCGGGGTTGCCGCCGCGCTGGCGCTGGCGCAGCGCGGGGCCAAGGTGCAGCTTTTCGAGCAGGCGCCAGCACTTGGCGAGGTTGGGGCCGGGCTGCAAATCAGCCCCAATGGCGTGGCGGTGCTGGCCGCGCTTGGCCTCAAGGACAAGGCGGCCATGGACGCCAGCGCCCCAAAGGCCGCCGAATTGCGCAATGCAGATGGTGCGCCTGTTGCCACTATTGCGCTTGGCGCAGCCGCCCAGGCGCGCTACGGCCAGCCCTATTGGCAATTTCACCGCGCGGACCTTCTGGACGTTCTGGTAAACGCCGCCAGTGCCGCCGGTGTGCATGTGCGCCTTGGGCAGGTGGCGCAAGCGGGTGTTGATGGCGCGTTGCGCAGCGCCGACACATCACAACAGTTTGATGCGGTGATCGCCGCCGACGGGGTGCATTCGGCGCATCGTGCCACGCATTTTGGCGGCATCGCCCCGCAATTCCTGCACCATGTCGCCTGGCGCGCAACCATTCCCGCCAATGGCCTGCCACCGGACGCCGTGGCGCCGGTTGCGCGCATCCATATGGGGGCGGGGCGGCATCTGGTCAGCTATCCGCTGCGCACCGGGCGGGTCATGAACCTTGTGGGCATTGTGGAATGGGCCGAATGGGTGGGCGAAAGCTGGTCGCAGCAGGGCGATGGCGACGGGTTTCGTGCCGCCTTTGCGCGCTTTGGCGGCCATGTGCCTGCACTGCTGGAGCGTGTAGAAACCTGCTATCGCTGGGGGCTGTTCGGCCATGCGCCGGTGGCGCAATGGGCCAAGGGGCGGCTGGCTTTGCTGGGCGATGCCTGCCACCCGACTTTGCCCTTCCTGGCCCAGGGGGCGACGCAGGCGCTGGAAGATGCCTGGGCGCTGGCGGCGTGTTTGGCGCAGGCAAGCACGGTCGAGTCGGGGCTGACCGCCTATCAGGCCGCGCGCAAGGCCCGGGCCGACAGCATTGTCGCCGCCGCCGCGCAAAGCGGTAAAATATACCATATAAAACAACCGTTTGTGCGGGGCATTGCGCATATGGGGCTGCGCGGCCTGTCCGGGCTGACCCCCGCGCTTTTGCAGCGACGGTTCGACTGGATTTACAGCGCCCGCCCTTACGGATTATAGGCCAGTGCCCGCGGCCATGTCTTGCAGGGCCGCTTCAATTTCCTTCAGGTTGCGCTGGATGATGTGGCCCGAAGGCCGCATGACAGCCGCCAGATGCATAAGCTGATAGGCGGTTTCGGCGTCGCTCTCCTTCAGTTTTGTCGCGGCATCACGAAACAGGTCGGCATAATGGCCGGGCAAGATCATCACATCGGGCTGCACAAGCATGGCAATAACCCTGGCAATGGCGGAAATGAAATCCGGCTCCAACGGCATAAGCCCTTCGGGGTAGTCTGGCGGCGGGAACAGATCATCATCGCGGCCAAAATAGTCGCGCGCCACCGCCGCGTTCGAAGGGCGGAAGGCTTCATAAATCTTGGTCTGATCGGCAGGTGGCGGGTATTGGCCCGGGCCTGCAAACTGCGTTTCGCACATATGCACGAGGTGATAGCGCACATGGTTCGGCTGGCCATGCGTGGCGGGCACCACCTCGTTGATTGCGCGCAAAAGCAACTGGCCGTGGTGGTTCAGCGACGGGTTGCGCGGCGCATCCTCGCGCTTGATCTTTTCGACCAGCGCCGTATCGAGCGTTGCGACCATATCGCTCAGCAAATCGCCATCGCGCCATGTGTCGCGGTTGTAAAGCCGCACATCAAGCGCGTCTTTGCCAAATACCCTTGCCCATGTTTCCAGCATCAGCGCATAGTTGAAAAATGGTAAATCGGGGTTGCAAATGGCAATGGCATCGCCAAAAGCCGCCGTGCTGCCCGATTTGAGCGTTGTCGAATAGCTGGCCGCGCGCAGCGAAACCTGGTCGCGCAGATAGCATAGCACCGCAATTTCAGAAAAATGCGGCGCAAACAGGCTTTGCAGCAGTTCCAGTTCCGACAGGCGCGTGGTGTTCGACGAAAAATGCTCGCCCGACATGACAACCGTGTGGATATGCGGCTTCAGCCCGGCCAGTTCTGCGGCAAACCCGGCAAGAACCTCGTCGCGAAATGCCGCGCGGCTTTGGCCGGGGGCGATATCGTGGCGCAGCAAAAACGCATCTTCGCGGTCAAAATCAAGGCAGGCCGTGGCCAGTTTGCGGTAATTGCCGGTGCCGTTGCTGGTCATGACATGAATGCCATTGCGTGCCAGCAGGGCGCGGTTTTTGAACAGCATCACCTGAATGGCGGTCGAGCCGGTTTTTTGTGTGCCAATATGCAGAAGAAGTTTCACAGCGAAGCCCCGGGCAAAGTTGCACAATCAGTGCCACAGCCGCGCCGGTTGGGCAAGGTTCAGGCGCCAAATGCCTCGGGCCGGGCGGCGCGGGCCATATGGTCAAGCACGGCATTCACGAATTTGGCTTCCTTGCCTTCGGGGAAGAAGGCCTTGGCCACATCGACAAATTCGTTGATGGCCACCTTGATGGGCGTGTCTTGGGTAATGATTTCGGCGCCGGCGGCGCGGAACAGCGCGCGCAGGGTCGGGTCGATCCGGCCAAGCGGCCAACGGTCGACCAGCGCCTTGTCGGTAAGCTGGTCAATGCGCGCCTGATGGTTGACGGCTTCCAGCGTAAGCGCGCGAAACAGGTCAACATCGCCCTCGGCCATCGTGTCACCTTCGTAAACCGCACCAAACCGGTGGTTTTCGAACTCTTCGCGCACGGCCTCGGCGGGCTGGCTGGCCGCTTCCATCTGGAACAGCGCCTGCACCGCATAAAGCCGTGCTGCCGAACGCATCTGGCGCTTGGCGCTTTGCGCAGAACTGGGGGTGGGTTTACTCATGAATCTGGTCCGTTGCGGCAATTTGAATATGCTGTGAACTCGGCGCAATACGCCCCAGCCTGGGCTTTGTAAAGCGACGATCAAGCGCGATCAGGTGCATGGCGGCCGCCGCGGCCCCGCCGCCCTTGTCCTGGCCCGCAACCTCGGCGCGCACCGCGGCCTGCTCGAAATTCTCGACGGTCAGAATGCCATTGCCAATGCACAGCCCTTCAAGCCCCAGCAGGCTCAGGGCGCGCGAACTGTCATTGCAGACCGTGTCATAATGCGTGGTTTCGCCGCGAATGATGCAGCCAAGCGCGACGAACCCGTCAAAACCGGCCGCACTGGCCAGGCGGATGGCGGTTGGAATTTCCAGCGCACCCGGCACTTCCACAAGCGCGTGGGTCGCACCGGCCGCCTCGATCCGCCGCTGCGCACCGGCCACAAGCTCGGCGGCGATATCCTTGTAATAGGGGGCGACGACTATCAGCAGCCTGGTCGGGTCCTCGAATTTCGGGTCTTCAAGCTGGTGGTGGGAAATGCTGGCGGCCATTTTCTATGTCCTTGGTTCAAACGCGCGCGTGGCGGTTATGTTCAGCCCGTAACCCTCGACGCCAATCAGCTTTGGAGCGGGCGAGTTGGTGAGCAAAATCATGTCCTGCACGCCAAGCCCGCCCAGAATTTGCGCACCAACCCCGTATTGGCGCAAAATGAGCTGGCTGTCGCCCTCGCTTGGCTTGGCGTGGTTCATGTCCGATAGCAGCACCACAACGCCGCGCCCCTCGGCCACAATCGCCGCCATTGCGCCGTGCAAGATGCCGGCGCGGGCGGGGTTCAGGCCAAGCAGGTCATCTTCGGGCTGGATGGCATGAACGCGCGCCAGCACCGGTGTGTCGCCCGGAATTTCGCCCAGACACAGCGCGATATGCTCGTCATTCGTGGTGGTGTCGCGAAAGCGGCGCAAGACCCAATCGCCGCCATAAAGCGAAGAGACGGGGCGGCTTTCCACCTCGCGCACCAGATTATCGTGCTTGCGACGATAGGCGATGAGGTCGGAAATGGTGCCGATGTTCAGCTTGTGCTTTTGGGCAAAGGCAATCAGGTCGGGCAGGCGGGCCATTGTCCCGTCATCCTTCATGATCTCGCAAATAACGCCGGCGGGCGTGAGCCCGGCCAGGCGGGCGATGTCGGTTGCCGCCTCGGTATGGCCCGCGCGCACCAGCACCCCGCCTTCGCGGCTGCGCAAGGGGAATACATGGCCCGGCGTGGCAATGTCTTGCGGGTGGCTTTCGGGGTCGATTGCCACGGCAACAGTGCGCGCGCGGTCATGGGCGGAAATGCCGGTCGTTACCCCTTCGCGCGCCTCGATGGACACCGTAAAGGCGGTTTCATGGCGCGACGAGTTCTTGGCGGCCATGAGCGGAAGGCCAAGCTGGTCGAGCCGCGCGCCGGTCAGCGTGAGGCAGATCAGCCCACGCCCGTGGGTCGCCATGAAGTTGATCGCCTCTGGCGTGGCCATTTGCGCCGGAATGACAAGGTCGCCCTCATTCTCGCGGTCTTCATGGTCGACCAGAATGAACATCCGCCCGGCGCGGGCATCGGCGATAATCTCCTCGACACTGGCAATGGCGTTGGAAAATTCGGCTTCAGCCATTCTGTGTCTCCTGAGAAAAATACCGGCTGGCGGGCAGATAGGCGGCCAGCTTACCCGCCGTCACCCATTCACGCTCTACCTCGGGGGCGCCAACCAGCACCACGCCGCCCGAAGGGAATTTGCCCAGTGCTTCGCGCAGGCTTTGGCGCATTTCAGCCCAGGGCGCAAAAGGGGCGGGGGCGCGGGTGATTGTGCTGAACAGCGGGTTTTGCGGCAGGGGCAGGGGCGGGTTGACCGCCAGCAGCCGCCCGCAATCTTGCAAGGCTTCAAGTTGTTCTGCCGCTTCGGGGGCCAGCACATCCTGGCTGCGTAACAGCCGCAGCGCATTGGTTGAAAACAGGAAGGCCACCACATCCTGCCCCGATTCCGCGCGGATCGAGGCATAGGTTTTGTAGTTCAAGCCAAGCTCGCGCGCCCGCACCATCTGGCTGCGCACAATCTCGATCGGCACGGTTTTCAGCAGGCTGCGGCGGGCCTGTTGCCAGCAATGCGTGCGCCAGCTTGTGCCCGGCTCCATTGTCGGGCCGTTATTATGGCCGATCATGCGCATTGCGCCGCCCAATCCTGCAAGCGCGCCACATAGCGCGCCATCGTGTCGATTTCGAGGTTCACCGAATCGCCTGCCGCCACCCCACCCCAGGTGGTAACAGCCTTGGTATGCGGGATGAGGTTGACACCGAACACCGCGCCGTCAACCTCGTTCACCGTAAGCGAGGTGCCGTTCAGCGCAACCGAGCCTTTGGGGGCGATGAACTTTGCCAGATCACGCGGCGCTTCAAAGCGGATGCGCGTGCTGTCGCCCTCGTCAGTAACCGAAAGCACCCTGGCCTGCCCGTCGACATGGCCGCTGACGATATGGCCGCCAAGCTCGTCGCCCAGGCGCAGGGCGCGTTCAAGGTTCACACCGCGCCCGATATGCCAGAGCGCGCCGATATTGGTTTTGGAAAGCGTTTCGGCCGAGATATCAACATCGAACCAGCCGCGCCCATCGGCATCGCCCCGGGCCACGACGGTAAGACAGACCCCGTCACAGGCGACAGATGCGCCGATATCCAGGCTTGCACCCGCATGGGCCGTGGCAATACGCGCGCGCAAATCGCCCGATTGCTCCAGTGCCACAATAGTGCCAATATCGCTGATTATACCGGTGAACATGGCCGCGCCCCTTGCTGCAAATCTGCCTTAACCGCCAGACGCTTCTTGGTAAACAATGCAAGGGCGGGCGACAAGGGCCAGGCACAAGATTGGCACTGCCCCACCGGCGCAGTGCCCAGACGTTTAACGAATTCAGGATTTCAGTGCCGCTATGGCCGACCAAGACCGCAAGTTTTTGTTTCTGCAAGGCCCGCACGGCCCGTTTTTTGGCCAAGTGGCGCAGCGATTGCGCGCAACGGGGGCCGGGGTGGCGCGGATCGGCTTCAACCGGGGCGACCAGCATTTCTGGCCGCGTGGCTTGCCCTATACCGCCTATGGGCCGCAAATGGGCGATTTTTCGGCCTTTCTGCGCGGCTATATCGCCAGCCACGCGGTCAGCGACCTGGTTCTTTATGGCGACAGCCGCCCGCACCATGCAGCAGCACGCGCCGTGGCAGGCAGCCTTGGCCTGACGGTGCATTGCTTTGAGGAAGGCTATTTGCGCCCCTATTGGGCGACTTACGAGCGGGGGGGCGTGAACGGAAACTCGGCCCTTATGCAGATCGGCCTGCCCGAAATGCGCGCCGCCTTGCGCGTGGCCGGGGCACATGCGCCCGCCGCACCCAGCCAATGGGGCGCGCTGTGGCACCACACCTGGTATGGGTTTCGCTACCATCTGAACTTTTTGCGCCCGCCCGGGGCGCATGGTGCGCGCAAGACCCATCGCAGCCATTCGGTGCTGTCGGAACTGCGCCTGCATATCCGCCGGCTTCTCTGGCTGCCGCTGGCCGCGCTGCGCCGCCGCATTCAGACCCGCGCGGTGCTGCGCTCGGGCGCGCCCTTTCATCTGGGTCTGCTGCAACTTGGGCATGATGCCAGCCTGCGCGCCCATTCCGACTATCAGTGTATGCGCGACTTTGTGCGCGATGTCATGGAAGGCTTTGCCAAAGCGGCGCCCGCCCACCACCAGCTTGTGTTCAAGGCGCATCCGCTGGAGGACGGGCGCGAAGCCTTGCGCCGTTTCGTGCGCCAGCAGGCCCGCAACATGGGTGTGGCCGGGCGGGTGCATTACATTATGGGCGGCAGAATCGGTGCCATGCTCGATAAGGCGCGCAGCGCGGTTACGGTCAACTCCACCGCCGCCCAGCAGGCGCTGTGGCGTGGCCTGCCCGTGCTGGCGCTTGGGCGCGCGGTTTATGCCAAACCGGGGCTGGTGGCCGACCAGAGCCTGACCGCGTTTTTCGCCAACCCGCAAAAGCCTGACCGTGATGCCTATGCCGATTTTCGCCAGTTCCTGCTTGAAACCTCGCAATTCAGCGGCGGGTTTTATACAGCAGCAGGCCGTGCGCAGCTTTTGCGTGGCGTCGTTGACAAGATCCTGGCGCCAGCCGATGCCTATGCGCAGATTTTGCCATCTGCGCAGCACACACCCACACTGAGGGTTGTGTCAGCGCCCCCAAACGGGCAAAAGATGTAGCGGTAGGGCGCTAAATCGCTATACTCACAAAAAAATGGGGCGGATGGATTTGCAGATGGGTTTTCGGGCTGTGCGGCTGGGGCTGATTCTTGGGCTTGGATTGCTTGTTTCGGCCTGTCAAATGCCGCGATCCGGCCCGAATGCGGCGGAAATCCTGTCGGGTTCGGTTGAAAACGGCGGCACCATGCATGTGGTGCTGGTGAATGACCGCGTTGCCGATGCGTCTTATGTTGATGATACGCTTGGCTTTACCCGTGCTTTTCTGAATGCCGGCGTTGCCTCGGTCAGCCGCATCAACCCCGGCGATTTGCTGAATATCACCATTTGGGAAAATATTGAAAACGGGCTGCTTGTGGCGGCTGGCACCAACTCCATTGTGCTGCCCGCCGTGCAGGTTGACGAGCTTGGCAATATTTTTGTGCCCTATGCCGGCACGATCTCTGCCTCGGGGCGCACACCGGATGAGCTGCGCGAAGAAATTACCCGTGAACTTGCCCGCCAAACCCCCGACCCGCAAGTCGAAGTGCGGCGCGAGGCCGGCGATGGGGCAACCGTCAGCGTGGTTGGCCCAGTCGGGCGGCAGGGCGTTTATCCGCTCGAAAACTCCAACCGCCGGCTTACGGGCATGTTGGCGGTGGCCGGTGGTGCGCAATCCAACCCCGGTGTGACGCAGATAACCGTGCAGCGTGGCGGGCAAACCGGGCGCATCTGGCTGGAAGATCTTTATGCCAATTCCGACAATGACATTCCGCTGCGCGCGGGCGATCGGGTAATTGTTGAAGAAAACGTGCGCTATTTCACGGCACTTGGCGCAGCCAACAAGCAGGCGCAGCTTGTGCTTGGCGCGCGCGAGCAGACGGTGATTGACGGGTTGGCCGCCATTGGCGGGCTGAACAACAACACCGCCAACCCGCGTGGAATTTTCATTCTGCGCACCGAAACGGCCGAAATTGCCAACCGCGTTCTGCAACGCAATGATCTGACAACACCGCAGCGCATTGCCTATGTGATTGATCTGACCGTGCCGGAGGGGCTGTTCATTGCACAGGAATTCCGGCTGCGCGACCGCGATTCGCTTTTTGCGAGCGAGGCGAATTACGTTGCCTGGGGCCGGTTCCTGGATACCCTATCCAATGGCGTTGGTGCGATTTCCGATATTGCGACCATCATCGAAATTTTTTAGCTGACCGGCGCATAGCCAATGGAAGATCGCGGTGCAAACGATCGGACAAAGCGGCTGGGGGTCTATTCCCTTGGGATGCTTTCGCTGGCCAGCACGCGGCGGATATTGCGGCTGGCAGGCTGGCAGTTGCGCTATGCACCGCTGGCCCGTCGGCTCGATGCGCTGGCGGTTTGGGGCCGCAAACCCAGCGGGCGGCGCGCCCTGGCAAAGGCCGCGCAAAGCGGGCAGCAGCTTGTCACCGTGGAGGACGCGCCGCTGCGTTCGGTCTTGCCGGGGCGAAAATCGCCACCGCTTGGCCTGACGATCGACCCGGTCGGTGTGCATTTTGACGGGCAGAACCGCTCGACCCTGGAGCATATTCTGCAAACCGATACGCGGCTGGATGATCCGGCATTGCAGGCGCGCGCGGCAGCGGCAATTGAATTTCTTGCGCGTGCGGGCCTGTCAAAATACAACGCCCAGCCGCGCGGCGCGCAACCCGTGCCCGAAGCAGGCTATGTGCTGGTGATTGACCAAAGCTTTGAGGATGCCAGCGTGCGCCACGGCAATGCCGATGCCGCGACCTTTCAGACCATGCTGGCCGCCGCGCGGCGCGAGCATCCGGGCAAGCGCATCGTGATCCGCAGCCATCCGGCCAGTGGCGCCGGGGCAAGACCCGGCTATTTCAGCGCGAAGGATTGCGATGAAACCTGCCAGATATGGCCCCATCCGACCAACCCCTGGGATATGTTGGAAGGTGCCGCTGCGGTTTACTGCGTCACCTCGCAGATCGGGTTCGAGGCGATCTTGGCAGGCCACCGCCCGCGCGTCTTTGGCCTGCCATTCTATGCCGGTTGGGGGCTAAGCGATGATGCGCAAAGCACCGGCCGGCGCAGCCGCAGCCTGAACCGCGACCAGCTTTTCGCCGGTGTGATGATTCTGAACCCTGTCTGGCACGACCCGTTTGCCAATGCGCTTTGCAGCCTGGAGCGCGCGCTGTGCATTCTCGAGGCGCGGGCGCGGGCGCATTGGGTGCTGCCACAGGGCAGCCCGGCAAGCGGAATGCGCCGTTGGAAGCGCCATAGCCTTCGGCGCTTTTTGAACCATCCGCGCTATAGCGAGCCGCCCGAAGCCGGGCTTGCGCGGGCGCAAAAACTGGGCAAACCATTGGCGGTCTGGGCCAGTCGAACGCCCGAAACCCTGCCAGATGCCGCCCGAAAGGCCGGCGTGCGGCTGGTGCAGGTTGAAGACGGGTTTCTGCGCTCTATCGGTTTGGGGGCGGAACTTGTGCCCGCACAATCACTGGTGATGGATGATGTCGGCATTTACTTCAACCCGGCGCACCCCTCAAGGCTGGAGACGCTGATCGCACAGGCGGCAACGCGCGATTGCGCCCGCGGTGCCGTGCTGCGCGCACAGGTCGTGGCGGCAGGCCTGTCGAAATACAATCTTTCCGGCCCCGTCGATCTGCCGCCGCGCGATGGGCGGCTGCGCATTCTGGTGCCGGGGCAGGTGGAAGACGATGCCTCGATCCGCATGGGTGCCGTTGATCTGCGCAGCAACGAGGCCCTGCTCAAAGCCGTGCGGCAGGCCTATCCAACCGCGTTCATCATTTACAAGCCCCACCCCGATGTTGTGGCGGGGCTGCGCATTGGCGCGGTTGCCGATGCCGGTGTCCTGGCCGATATGGTCATCCACCGGGCCGCACCCGCCGCACTTTTTGCGCAGGTGGACCGCGTGGCGACATTGACCTCGTTGATGGGATTCGAAGCCTTGATGCACGGCCTGCCCGTCACCTGTTTTGGCCTGCCTTTCTATGCTGGCTGGGGGCTGACAGATGATCGCGCCACACCCCCCGCACGCCGCCGCGCGCGGCCCGATCTTGACCAGTTGGCGCAGGCGGTGCTGATTGACTATCCGCTTTACCGCGACCCGCTGACCGGCGCGGCTTGCCCACCCGAAGTGCTGGTGGAACGCATGGTCGCAGGCCAGGGCAAACAGCCCTGGTATCTGCGCAGTCTTGCCCGCCTCCAGCGGGTGCTACGCCTCTAGCTCGACCCAGATCGGCACATGATCGCTGGGTTTGTCGCGCCCGCGCATATGCCTGTCGATCTTGCAATCGCGCAGCCGGTCGGCGGCTTGCGGGCTCAGCAGGAAATGGTCGATGCGGATACCGTCATTCTTGTTCCAGGCACCTGCCTGAAAATCCCAGAAGGTATAATTCATCGGGGCGGCGTCACGCGCGCGAAACGCATCGGTAAAGCCAAGGTTCAGCACCTCGCGCCACAGGGCAAGGCTTTCGGGCCGATACAGCGCATCGCCCCACCAGTCATCGGGGCGCTGGGCGTCTTCGGGCTGGGGGATGATGTTGAAATCACCGCACATCAACGCAATCTCCTCGCTGGCCAGCAGCTCGGCGGCACGGGCCTTCATCCGCGCCATCCAGCGCAGTTTATAGGGGAATTTCGGGCTATCGACCGGGTTGCCATTGGGCAGATACAGCCCGCAGATGCGCACGGTGTTGATGGTGGCTTCGATCCAGCGGGCCTGCTCGTCTTCCGGGTCGCCCGGCAGGCCGCGCACCACATCCTCGATCGGGAATTTCGACAGGATCGCCACACCGTTGAAGCTTTTCTGGCCGTGGGTTTCGATATTATAGCCCAGATCCTCGATCGGCTCGCGCGGAAAATTCTCGTCTATCGATTTGATTTCCTGTAGGCACACAACGTCGGGCGCGGCCTCGGCAAGCCAGTCGAGCAGGGCGGGCAGGCGGGCCTTGATGCCGTTGATGTTGAACGAGGCGATTTTCATGGGGCAAGCTCCGAAAGGTTACACCAGTCTTAGCGGGCAAAGCGGGGCATGGGCAACGGATAATGCCGATGCGCCCATCATCCGCGTTCTGGGCGAGCGGCATACCGGCACACGCGCCATGATCGGCATGATCGAGGCTTTGCCGCATTTAAGCGCCAGCTACACAACCCCCGCCGCGCGCGGCGCGCGCCATGTGCTGAACCTGATGAAAGCCGCCGCCGATGTCGAGGCCAGATCACAGGGCGGCAGCGAGGTGCAATCGGCATTTCGCGATGCAAAATCTTTGGCCCGGCCCCGCGCGGCCTGCTGGAAACATGCGTATATGCAATGGGATGACAGCTTTTTCGCGTTGGCGGGTGTGATCATTTCGCAGCGCAACCCGTATTCATGGGTTCTGGCCATGTTTTCAAGGCCATACCACCATGTCGGGGCGCGTATCAAAGACCTGGATACCTTTATTTCCACCCCGTGGCTGACCATCCCGCGCGAGCGGATGGCGCTGGCCGTCGCCTCGCCCGTGGCCTTGTGGGTTGAAAAACTTGCCGCGGCGCAGCGTTTTGCAAAACAGGCTGAAATTCCGGTGACATTTCTGGCCTTCGAGCCGTTTCTGGCCGACCCGGTGGCCAGGCTGGGCGCGGCCCTGTCTGAACTTGGCCAAAGCGCCGAGGGGCTTGTGGCGCTTGCGCAAAGCACCAAGACCGAAGAGCCGCTTGAAAAGGTTCAGGCGCGCCATGCGGCCGAGCCCTGGCGCAAGTGGCTGACATCGGCGCAGGTGGCGGCGATCAATGCGCATCTCGATCCGGAGGTGGCAGAAGCAGCGGGCTATGCACTTGAAAACCCGGCAAATTTTCCGGATGTTCTGGCGGACGCCGATGCCCGGACCCTGCAAGATTATTTAACCCACAGGCAGGCAAACAAGCCGCATAGGGCCTGAAGCTACATGGAAAACGATGTGCCGCAGCCGCAAGACGATGTGGCATTCGGGTTGTTCACCACGAAGCGTGCGCCAATCAGCTCGGCCGAAAAATCAATCTCCGCACCCGCCAGAAACGGCATCGATACCGGGTCGATCAGCACCGAAAGCCCGTCTTTTGCGATGACCGTATCATCATCGGCCGGGGCTTCTTCAAGGTGGATGTCATATTGAAAGCCCGAACAGCCGCCACCATCCACCGCCACGCGCAAGCAGGGCAGGCTGGCATCCTTGGCGACAATCGCGCCAAGCCGCGCAAATGCACGGTCCGAGACTTTGGGCGGCAGTATCAGTGACATCTGGCACCTTTGGTGAGTGTTGCTATAACAGTCCTAATGTAGGCGGGCAGCAGACCCGCGACAAGTGCGGAGCGTGGCGAGATGTTGGCGAAATTTGCAACGCGGGCTGAAAACAGCCGCGGGCGGTTGTTTGTGGAGGATGAAAGCGCGCATCGCAGCGCTTTTCAGCGCGACCGTGACCGGATCATCCACTCCTCGGCCTTTCGGCGGCTCAAGCATAAAACCCAGGTGTTTGTAGAGCATGAGGGCGATTACTTCCGCACCCGGCTGACCCATTCGATCGAGGTGGCGCAGGTGGCGCGCACAATCGCCCGCACCTTGGGGCTGAACGAGGATCTGACCGAAGCCGTGGCGCTGGCGCATGACCTTGGCCACACGCCCTTTGGCCATACCGGCGAGGATGCCTTGGCCGAATGCATGGCCCCCTATGGCGGGTTCGACCATAACGCACAGGCCATCAAAATCGTAACCATGCTGGAGCGACATTATGCCGATTTCAACGGCCTGAACCTGACATGGGAAGCGCTGGAAGGCATCGCCAAGCATAACGGCCCCGTGCTGGGCGACGTGCCCGCCATGCTGGCCGAATACAGCGCGAAACATGATCTGGAGCTTGGCACCTATGCCAGCGCCGAAGCGCAGGTCGCCGCCATTTCCGATGACATTGCCTATAACAACCACGACCTCGATGACGGGCTGCGCGCCGGCCTGTTTTCTGAAACCCAAATCCGCGAATTGCCGATCATCGGCGCCTGTTATGACAGGGTCGAGGCGCTCTATCCCGACCTTGACCATATCCGCCGCCGCCACGAGGCGTTGCGCCGCGTGTTTGGCGTGATGGTGGAAGATGTGCTGGCGGAAAGCCGCCGCCTGCTGGCCGAAGCAAACCCGCAATCGGTGGATGATGTGCGCATGGCGGGCCGCCAGTTGATCGGGTTTTCCGATGGGTTGGCGGCTGATCTGAAACTCATCCGCGCGTTTTTCTTCAAACATATGTATCGCCACTGGAAGGTGCGGCGGATGCGGCGCAAGGCGGGCATGATCGTGCAGGAGATGTTCGGGATATTCATGGAAGACCCCGGCATGTTGCCCGATGGCTGGCAGGATTGGGCCCAAAAGGGCGATGCCACCCAGCGCGCCTGGGTCGTGGCCGATTACATTGCCGGCATGACCGACCGTTTCGCCCTGCAGGAATATGAAAAACTGACCGACCCGATGACCCGCGCCTAAGGGGCTGGTTCATGGCTTTTTGCCGTGTTATGTCGCCTCGAACCTCTAGAAAGCTATGATGATGAATCTGTTCGCAGACATGAAATTGCTGGTGCTGACCAGTTTGGAGAATTTGGTTGCCGAGGGCACGCTGCCTGCCGGGCTTGATTTTGGCAATGTGTCTGTTGAACCCCCGCGCGATGCGGGCCACGGCGATATGGCCACCAATGCCGCAATGGTGCTGGCCAAACCTTCGGGCATGAACCCGCGCGCCATTGCCGAAGCTTTGGCCGAACAGCTTGTAGCTGATGCCGTTGTCGAGACCGCCGAAGTGGCTGGCCCCGGCTTTTTGAACATGCGGCTGAGCGCCGATTTCTGGCGCGCCGTCGTGCCCGCAGCACTGGCCACGGGCAACGGTTTTGGCCGTTCCGGGGTTGGGGCAGGGCGCAAGGTGAACGTTGAATATGTCTCGGCCAACCCGACCGGCCCGCTGCATGTAGGCCATACGCGCGGCGCTGTTACCGGCGATGCATTGGCGCGTTTGCTGGATTTTGCCGGTTACAATGTAACCCGTGAATATTACATCAACGATGGTGGCGCGCAGGTCGATGTGCTGGCCCGCTCGGCCTATGAACGCTACCGCGAAGCCTGTGGCCTGTCGCCGGAAATTGCCGAAGGGCTTTACCCCGGCGACTATCTGGTGCCGGTGGGCGAGGCGCTGAAGGAAAAATACGGCGAAAGCCTGCTCAACCAGCCGGAATCCGTTTGGCTTGAAGATTTGCGCGACTTTGCGACCGACGCGATGATGAACCTGATCCGCAGCGACCTGAAATCGCTGAACGTGGAAATGGATGTGTTTTTCAGCGAGAAATCGCTTTACGGCACCGGGCGGATCGAGCAGGCGATTGCCACGCTTGATGCCAAGGGCCTGATCTATGAGGGCACGCTTGAACCCCCCAAGGGCAAAATGCCCGAGGATTGGGAGCCGCGCATCCAAACGCTGTTCAAATCGACCGAACATGGCGATGATGTCGACCGCCCGGTGAAAAAATCCGATGGCGCCTGGACCTATTTCGCCCCCGATATTGCCTATCACTACGATAAAATCCAGCGCGGCTTTGACGAGCTGATCGATGTGTTCGGCGCCGATCATGGCGGCTATGTGAAGCGCATGAAGGCGGCGGTGTCGGCACTTTCGGGCGGCAAGGTGCCGCTCGACATCAAGCTCTGCCAGCTTGTGAAGCTGATGAAGGACGGTGCGCCGTTCAAAATGTCCAAACGCGCCGGTAACTTTGTGTTGCTGCGCGATGTGGTCGATCTGGTTGGCCCTGATGTCACCCGTTTTGTGATGCTGACCCGCAAGAACGATGCACCGCTTGAGTTTGATTTCTCCAAGGCGCTGGAACAATCCAAGGACAACCCCGTATTCTACGTGCAATACGCCCATGCCCGCATTCACTCGGTGCTGGCGCGCGGTGGCAACCCCGCCGATGGTGCGCTTGGCGGGGCCGATATGGCCCTGCTCACCCAGCCGGGTGAAATGGCGCTGATCAAGAAACTGGCCGAATGGCCGCGTGTGCTGGAACAGGCCGCCCAGGCGCATGAGGCGCACCGCGTTGCGTTCTATCTTTATGAACTGGCTTCGGCCTTTCACAGCCTGCAACATCAGGGCAAGCTCGACGCCACCCAGCGTTTCAACGTTGAAGGCGATGCGCCCCTGACCCTTGCGCGCCTTGCCCTTGTGCGCGCAACGCAGTTTGCATTGCAGGCGGGCCTTGGTATTCTCGGTGTGACCCCCGTGGAAGAGATGCGCTAAGCATCCGACATTTTGGGGTTGGAGCAGGGCGGCACACAATATAAAGTGTCGCAAGAAGGCGAATAGATATGCAGGACGTTGATTCCGAATCGCGTTCGCGGCGCAATGCGCCCGCGGATGATGGTGAACCCACAGGGTTTGCAGCCAGGGCTGTGCTTTGGTTTGGCGCCGTTTTGTCCATCGTTCTGGTGGCGGGCGTGGTCTATTGGGCCTATTCACTTGGCCAGCGCGATGCGAGCGAAGTGCCGGTCATACGTGCGCTGGCCGGGTTGCCGCGCGAACGCCCCGCCGAAGCCGGTGGCACACAGGTGCCCAATCAGGGTCTGGCCGTGAACGAAGTTCTGGGCGGCACCGAATCGGCTGACCCAACGCAAATGGCGGCCCTTGCACCCGAGGCCAGCGGCCTTGCCGCCGATGATCAGCCGGTTCTGCCAGATCTGGAATTGCAAGACAGTATCTCGCCCGAGGCCGAAAGCGGCGAGGTTGTGCCCGAGCCGCCCGGCAGCTTTGCCCCGCCGCTTCCCGCAGCGCCGGGCACAGCCGCCGAAGCCGCGCCTGAACCGCCCGAAAGCACCGAGGAGATCGACGAGGGCGTCAGTGTCACGCTTGACATTCCGCGCCCGCTGCGCCGTGCGCCCCGTGCCAGCACAAGCGCGGAAGATAGCGTTTTATCCGCCGCCATTGCCGAGGCATTGGCCCAGGCCAACGGGGCCGCGGCCACGCCGCCCCCCACATCGGTTGAACCCACCGCGCCTGCATCTGCCCCCGGCGATCTGCGCGAAGTGCCCATCGGCACGCGGATGATCCAGCTTGGCGCGTTTGACAGCGAGGCTGGCGCCGCTGCGCAATGGGACGGGCTTGCCGCAGCACATCCGCAGCTTTTTGCGACGATGGAGCGGTATATCGAGCGGCGTCAGGCCGGCGGGCGGGTGTTTTACCGGCTGCGCGCGCTAGGCTTTGACGACCTGGAACAGGCCCGCGCCATGTGTGCCGCTTTGTTGGCGCGCGATGTGCAATGCATTACCGTGACGGCCCGCGAATGAGCGCACGCGCCGCCATTTTTGCCCCCGCTGGCACCCGGCTAAGCGCAGATGAGGCGCGGTTTTTTGCGCAGGCAGAACCCTGGGGGTTCATCCTGTTTGCCCGCAATGTCGATAACCCCGACCAGTTGCGCCGCCTGACCGGCGATTTGCGCAAATCCGTGGGCCGCGATGCCCCGGTGCTGATCGATCAGGAAGGCGGGCGCGTGGCGCGGATGCGCAGCCCGCATTGGCAGGAATGGCTGGCCCCGCTCGACCTTGTGGCCGGTTTGCCCGACCCGGCTGCGCAGGCGCGCGCCATCACTTCGCGCTACCGGGTGATTGCAAGCGAGCTGCGCCGCGTCGGGATCGATGCGAATTGCGCACCCGTGCTGGATATCGCCACTGCGCAGACCCATCCGTTTTTGCGCAACCGTTGCCTGGGGGAGAGCGCCGTGCAGGTGGTGCGAAACGGGCGCGCGGCGGCTGATGCGCTGCTGGCGGGCGGTGTGTTGCCGATTGTCAAACACGCGCCGGGCCACGGCCGCGCCACGCAAGACAGCCACAAAGACCTTGCGCGCAGCGATGCCCCGCTTGCCGTTCTGCAGGCAGAAGATTTCGCGCCTTTCGCCGCGCTGGCGGATATGCCGCTGGCCATGACCGGGCATATTCTGTTTCCAGCACTCGATGCCGAAAACTGCGCCACATTCTCGCCCGTCATCCTGCGCTATCTGCGCCAGACGCTCGGCTTTGGCGGGCTGCTCATCTCGGACGATCTGTCGATGGAGGCGCTTCAAGGCGACATCGGCAGCCGGGCGGCCCGCGCGCTTGCCGCGGGTTGCGATATCGTGCTGCACTGCAATGGCCGGCTTGACGAAATGGCCATCATTGCCGCCATAGCCCCCGCGCTAGAAGGCGCCGCAGCACAGCGCGCCGCGCGCGCATTGGCGATGCGGCGCACACCCGAACCTTGCGACCTGCCAGCCATGCTTGCCGAGGCGCATCGCTTTGAACATGAGGTGCCCCATGCCCGATGATTTCGCCCCCGACAGCCTTGATGAACGTATCGCCGCCGAGGCGCTTGTTGTCGATGTCAACGGGTTTGAAGGCCCGCTCGATCTCCTGCTGACGCTTTCGCGCACGCAAAAGGTCGATCTGCGGCAGGTGTCTATCCTGAAACTGGCCGAGCAATATCTGGCCTTTGTCGAGGAAGCCAAGCGGTTGCGAATTGAACTTGCCGCCGATTATCTGGTCATGGCGGCCTGGCTTGCGTTCCTGAAATCGCGCCTGCTGTTGCCGCCCGAGCCGGGCGAGGAGGGGCCAAGCGGCGAGGAACTGGCCGCGCATCTGGCCTTCCAGCTCGAACGGCTGGAGGCGATGCGCCGCGCCGCTGCCCGGCTTATGGCGCGCGACCAGTTGGGCCGCGATTTCTTTGCGCGTGGCGATACGCAAATGGTCGAGCGCAAGAAGGTCGTTAAATATACCGCCACCGTGCTGGACCTGATGCAGGCCTATGCGCGCGTTAAAACCCGCGATGATTTTGAGCCGCTGCACCTGAAACGCAGCGCGGTTTACACGATGGAACAGGCGTTGGAGCGGATGCGCGGGCTGATCGGCCATGCGCTGGATTGGGGCGATCTGCGCCAGTTCCTGCCCGAAGCCTGGCGGCTGGACCCCAAGAAACGCCGCAGTGCCACCGCCGCCACCTTTGCCGCGGCACTTGAGCTTGCCAAGGACGGCAAGGTCGAACTGCGTCAGGCGGGCATGTTTGAACCCATCCATTTGCGCCGCAGGGAAGTCTGATGGGCGAAGATGTGCAAAGCCTATTCGAGGCCCCGCCGCTGCCGGAACAAGAGCGCATGGTCGAGGCGATTCTCTTTGCCAGCGCCGCGCCGCTAAGCCTTGCGACGCTCAACACCCGCCTGCCGCATGGCTGTGATGCCGCCGAGGCGATTGCGCATCTGAAAAAACGCTATGTCGGGCGGGGTGTGCAGCTTGTGCGCGTGAACGATGCCTATGCGTTTCGCACCGCCCCCGACCTTGGTTTTCTGATGACCAAGGAACAGATCGAACATCGCAAATTGTCGCGCGCCGCCATCGAGACCCTGGCGATCATCGCCTATCATCAGCCCGTCACCCGTGCGGAAATTGAAGAAATTCGCGGGGTTTCGGTATCACGCGGCACGATTGATCTGCTGATCGAGCTTGATTGGGTGAAGATCGGCCGCCGCAAGATGACGCCGGGCCGCCCTGTCACCTTCACCGTCACCCAAACTTTCCTTGACCATTTCGGCCTGGAGACCCCGCGCGATTTGCCGGGCGTGAAAGAGCTGCGCGAAAGCGGAATGCTCGACAACCGCCCACCCCCCGGCAAGGGCGAGGATGAGGGCGAGGCCGATGCCGATACCGATGATTTTTTCGACTAGCCCCTAGGTGCTTTTGAAATGCTTGGCCAGCTTCAGCCCCTGGCCCTGATAGTTGGATTTCAGATCGGCACCATAAAGGATATCGGGCGTTTCGGCCATATTCTCATAAACCAGCCGCCCGACAATCTGCCCGTGCTCCAGCGCGAAGGGTGCCTCGTGGCAGCGCACTTCCAGCACGCCGCGCGCGCCTTTGCCACCGGCGGCGGCATGGCCGAATCCGGGGTCGAAAAACCCCGCATAATGCACCCGGAACTCGCCCACCATCGCCACATAGGGGGCCATTTCGGCGGCATATCGCGGCGGGATATGCACCGCCTCGCGGCTGACGAGAATGTAGAACGCGCCGGGGTCGAGGATGATGCGGCCCTGTTCGCTATGCACCTCGTCCCAAAACGCGGCCACGGGGTAATGGTTGAGTTTTTCAAGGTCGATCAGCCCGGTATGGGGGCGCGCGCGCCAGCCGACATGGCGGGTTTTGGCGGGCGCAAGATCGACCGAAAAGCCAAGCCCCTGGTCGATATGCGCTTCGCCATCGACCAGCAGGTCGCGCGCATTCAGGTCGCGCAGCGCATCGTCATTCAGCAGCACCTGCCCGTGGCGAAAGCGGATCTGGTTCAACCGCACACCGGGGCGGGCAAGCACCGAAAACGAGCGCGGCGAGATTTCGGCGTAAAGCGGGCCGGTATAGCCAGCATCGACACGGTCAAATTCGGTGCCATTATCGGCAATCAGGCGGGTGAACAGGTCAAGCCGCCCGGTGCTTGATTTGGCATTGGCCACGGCGGTCACATCGGTTGGCAGCGCCAGGCGCTCTTGCAATTCCACAACATAGACACAGCCCTTTTCCAGCACCGCGCCTTGGCTCAGGTCCAGCGCGTGCATCGAAAAATCGGCCAGCCTGTCGGCCACGCTGTTGCCCGCACCCGGCAGGAACGAGGCGCGCACCCGCCAGGCCCGCGCCCCAAGCCGCAGGTCTATCGAGGCGGGCTGGATCTGGGCGTCGGGGATGGGGGCACTGGCGGAAATCATGCCACCCGCGATCATCTTGCGCAGCACCTGGCTGGGCAGCACACCCTTGTTCGGGCACATCTCGGTAATTGTGTTCATCATACCCCCTGATAGCAAAAAACGCCGACCAATGGTCAGCGTTTTTTAGCTGGTCGGGCTAGCAGGATTCGAACCTACGACCTTCCGTCCCCCAGACGGACGCGCTACCAGACTGCGCTATAGCCCGACGCGGCTGTTATAGTCATCTTCTTGGGCGGGGCAAGGGGCAAAAGCGCGCAAACCGGCGCTTAAAGCGAATCAATATCCCGATCGGCGGCAGCGGCCACGCGGTCGCGCAGGTTTGACAATTGCCGATGGATTTCGCGCAATGAGAGAGCGGGCGCGGTGGCCTTTTCGGCCGGCACCGGCGGGGCCTTTGGGGTTTTGGCCGGAGCCGGATCGGGGGCCGGTTCGGGGGCCGAAACAGGCGCAGGGGCAGAAGCGGCGGCGGCAGGCGCAGGTTTCGCCGCGGCTTCGGCCTCGGCTGCGCCAAGCTCGACGACATGGCGAATGCCGCGTTCGCGCAACAGTTTTTGCGCGCCCCGAATGGTCAGCCCGTCGCCATGCAGCAGGCGCTGCAAGCCGCGCAGCAGGCGCACATCATCGGGGCGATAATAGCGCCGCCCGCCGCCGCGCTTGACCGGACTGATCTGGTGAAACTTGGTTTCCCAAAAGCGCAAAACATGCGCTGGAACGCCTAAATCCTCCGCGACCTCGCTGATTGTGCGGAAAGCATCGGGCGATTTTTCCATTGCCCGGCCTTAAGACTTCTTGCCGGAATCAACCCGCTCTTTCATCAGGTGAGAGGGGCGAAATGTCAGCACACGGCGCGGTGCAATGGGCACTTCCTCGCCGGTTTTCGGGTTGCGGCCAACGCGCGCGTTTTTCGAGCGCACCGAAAATGTGCCGAAAGAAGAAATTTTCACCGTCTCGCCTGATGCGAGCGCGTCTGACATATGGTCCAACACCGATTCAACCAAACTTGCGGAATCGTTGCGCGAAAGGCCGACTTCACGAAACACTGCTTCACCCAAATCCATTCGCGTCAGGGTTGAACTACTCATATGACATCTCCAAAAATAATAAGGCTAAGTTAGGTGCATTCCTGAAAAGGAGTCAATATCAGACACTTGCGCGCCGCAGTTTGAATGCCAGATTAAGAAATATTCTGCCCAAAAGGGAAAATTTCTTGCGCGCACAAGACCTGCCCATACGCCACATGGTTGAAATTTGCAATTTGCAAGCGGGTTGCGGTGGCGCCTACCAGCGCATTGTCGCAGCACCCCAGGCCAGCCCGCCGCCGATGGCCTCCATCAACAACATGTCGCCATCCTTGATCTGCCCGCGCGCCCGCGCCACCGAAAGCGCCAGCGGGATCGAGGCGGCCGAGGTGTTGCCGTGGTCCTGCACGGTCACCACAACGCGGGTCATCGGCACACCCATTTTATGGGCCGTGCGGGTGATGATGCGCAGATTGGCCTGATGCGGCACGATCCAGTCGATTTCATCGGCGGTTATGCCGGCCTTGGCCATTGCCGTTTCGCCCGATTCCGCCAGCTTGACCACCGCGTGTTTGAACACTTCCTGGCCCTGCATCCGCAGCACACCGGCCGATTGTGTTGAAGAGACGCCGCCATCGACATAAAGCAGATCGTTATAGCGGCCATCTGAATTCAGGTCGGTCGACAGGATGCCACGGTCGTTCTTGTCGCCATTGCCGGGGCGCGATTCCAGCACCAGCGCACCGGCCCCGTCGCCAAACAGCACGCAAGTGGAACGGTCGCTCCAGTCCATGATGCGGCTGAAGGTTTCAGCGCCAATGACCAGCACGCGGTGCGCCTGGCCCGATGCAATCAGCGAATTGGCCATGCCAAGCGCATAGATGAACCCGGCACAGACCGCAGCCACATCAAAGGCAAAGCCCTTTTCCATGCCGATGGCGTGCTGCACACGCGTGGCGGTCGAGGGGAAGGTTTGGTCGGGCGTGGCCGTGGCCAGCACGATCGCGTCAATATCATGGCCCGTCAGCCCGGCATCTTCCAGTGCGGCCAGCGCGGCCTTGGTGGCAAGGTCCGAGGTTTTTTCGCCGTCTGCAGCAAAATGGCGCCGTTCAATGCCCGTGCGGGTGCGAATCCACTCATCCGAGGTTTCGAGCGATTTTTCAAACTCGGCATTTTCAACCACACGCTCGGGTAGGTAATGCCCGCAGCCAACGGCCACAGCGCGATTTAATGTCATGAATTGGCCTCTTCGGCGTTTTGCGCCGTATCTTTGCCTTGTCGTGCGCCAGATGCAACCCGCGCTGCCAATCTTTCGGTAAAACCATTCTCGGTCAGCGTGAAGGCCAGCTTGATGGCGGCTGAAAACCCTGTCGCATCGGCCCGGCCGTGGCTTTTGATGACCGTGCCGTTCAGCCCCAGAAACACACCGCCATTCACGCGGCGCGGGTCGATCCTTGCCTGCAGGCGGCGCAGCGAGGTCAGCGCGAACAGCGCCCCAAGCCGCGACAGAATGGAATGGCTGAAGGCTTCTTTCAGCAATGTGCGCACCATTGCCGCGGTGCCTTCGCCAGCCTTGAGCGCGATATTGCCGGTGAACCCGTCGGTCACAATCACATTGGCGCGGCCGGTGGGCAGGTCATTGCCCTCGACATAGCCGACAAACTCGAAATCCGATGTCGGGGCGGCGGCGGTCAGCAATTCGGCAGCCTCGTGCAGCTCGGCGCGGCCCTTGTGCTGTTCGGTGCCGACATTCAGCAAGCCAACCTTCGGGCGCGCAAGCCCAAGCGCGTTGCGCGCGTATGAGGCACCCATAATGGCATATTGCAGCAGATCATCGGCATCGGCGCGGATATCGGCGCCAACATCGAGCATGACCGACTGGTAGGGCGGCTTGAGGCTGGGCCAAAGCACGCCAATGGCCGGGCGGTTCACGCCGGGGGCCTTGCGCAAGGTCAACATCGACAGCGCCATCAGCGCGCCGGTATTTCCGCAAGAGACCGCCACCGAGGCCTTGCCCTCGGCCACCGATTGCAGCGTCGCCATCATCGAGGTGCCCTTGCCATTGCGCAATGCCAATGACGGTTTCGCATCCATCGAGATGGTTTTTTCGGTATGAATGATCTCGCAGCGTTCAGCTAGTTCGGGGCGGCGTTTGAGCAGCTTTTCAAGCTCGGGCCTGTCGCCATGCACCACAAAACGGATGCGCGGGTTTACCTTGGCAGATTTGGCCATGCCGCCGATAACGGCGCGCGGGCCAAGATCGCCCCCCATTGCATCAATCGAAATGACAACAGGGGCGGTGGTCGCGGGGGTGGTCAAACTTGTGTTATCGTCGGTCATATCGGACCAACCCCGCTGAATTGTTTACGCGGCGTCTTCGTCCAGGTCGACATCGTCAACCATCGCAACGACTTCACGCGAATCATAGTGGCCGCAGGCACCACATACATGGTGGGGGCGGCGCAATTCGCCACAATTGGGGCATTCATTGGGGTTTGCCGCAACCAATGCATCATGCGAACGCCGCATCCCACGACGCGAACGGGTGATTTTACTCTTAGGAACAGCCATGTCTCGACCTCATATCAATAATCGGGGAAAGCCCCGGTATCCGGAATTGTTGGCGGCGACCTAGCAGAGCGCGCGGACAGATGCAAACCCGAACCAAACGAAACCCGGAAAATAGCGAATTTAGTGCCATGCGCAAGCCGAATTTACTGCGGCTTGCCCAGTTTATCCTTCAATGTCGCCAAAGCCGCAAACGGGTTGGGCTTCTCATCCGCCCCATCATCAGAAGAATCAGGCATATCAAGCACGGCATCTTCCTTGCGCGGATAGGGCGGCAGCGCCAGGGCCAGGGCCTCGGTGGCAATCAGGCCAAGGTCGATCACCTCGCCAAGCGGTTCCTGTGTTTCATCAAAATCGCGCTCTTCCATCGTGTCATCCATCTTTGCGGGCGGAACAAAGTGAATAAGCACTTCGGTTTCAATGCGGCTGCGCACCGGCTCCAATGTCACCACGCATTCCTGGGTTACGCTTGCGCCAAGTGTGCCGCGCAGCGCCCATTCATCACGGCGCAGGGGCGATATTTCGCCGGTAAAGCGAAATTTGCGCAGCCCCAGCAGGCCAAGCAGGGCGCGCAGGGCTTCGGCCTCGTCGGGCGTTGGCGCCTCGTCAAACCCTGTCGGATGCTTGTGGCTTAGGGCCTCAACCACACGCGGGCGGCTGAATTCGGGCCGTGAATCGGGCTTGTTATCGGCGGGCATTGGGCATTGGGCTTTCTGTTTGGCTGCGCGACGCTTGAAATTAAACAATGTAGGGGGTAGGTCAACATGAACAAGGGTTGTAACGAACAACGCGTTTCATGGGGCGATGATGGCACACCAACAGGCGGGCGGTAAACTACACAAGGCGGCACTGGTTGGCGCAACGGTGCTTTTGCTCGGGCTTTCGGGCTGTGTGCAGGTCGACTCGCACGGGTTTGTGCCGCTGGAGCCTGAACTGGCGCAAGTAGGCCCCGGCATGGCGGCCGATGATGTGCGCAGCCTGCTTGGCGCGCCTGCAACCGAAGGGTTTGGCGGCACCAACAGCTGGTATTACATCTCGACCCGGGTCGAACGCCGTGGCCCGTTGCCGCCCCGCATTGCCGAACGGCAGATTGTCGGCATTGGATTTGACAGCGCAAACCGCGTTACGCAGGTCGAGCGGCTCAGCCTTGCCGATGGCCGGCTGATCGATCTGAACAACAATATCACCATAACCGATGGCCGCCGCCTGTCTTTCTTCGAGCAACTTCTGGGCAATCTGGGCAACTTCTCGGCCGAATCATTTGTGGGCGGCAGCGGCGGATAAGCCCATTCGCCCCTTGCGCAGACCCGGGCGCTTGTTACATCTTGCATGAAAGGGCGGCACCGCCCCCGATCCAGCAGGAGCGCATCACATGCCTGGGTTCTTTCGCCAACGCTATCATGCCCGCTTTGCGGCAAGTGGTGCGGATATTGCTGCCGCGCAGGCCTTGCGCAGCCTGTGTTTCCGCGGCGATGCCAGCGCAACCGATGCCGATGGTTATGACCTTCGCTGCGCGCATGTGCTGGTTGAAGACAGCCGTAACAATGACCGGCTGGTCTGCACCTTCCGCATCCAGCATTTTGCATCTGGTCAGGATGTCGCCAAATCCTATTCGGCGCAATATTACGAGCTTTCGGCGCTTGCCGCCTATCCCGGTTCCCTTGTGGAAATGGGGCGGTTCTGCGTTGCCCCCGACATGCGCGACCCCGATATTCTGCGCAGCGCCTGGCGGATGATGGCCGATTATGTCGAGCAGAACGGTATTGAAATGCTGTTTGGCTGTTCGTCCTTCAAAGGGGCCGAGGCGGAATCGCATAAAGATGCGTTTGCCCTGCTGGCCGCGCGCCATATCGCCCCGCGCCGCTGGCTGCCGCGGGTGAAGGCGCCAAGCGTCTTTCGCTTTGCGCGCCGCCTGAAGCGGATCAAACCGGATATGGGCGCGGCCTTGCGCGCCATGCCACCCTTGCTGCGCACCTATCTTGTCATGGGCGGCTGGGTGTCGGACCATGCGGTCGTTGACCGTGATTTGAACACCATGCACGTGTTTACCGGGCTGGAAATCGGCCAGATTCCGGCTGCGCGCCGCGCGCGTTTGCGGGCATAATGCGCATTTGATGCGTATTCCAGTTGTGAAACCTGCACAAAATGCGCTAATAATCGGGAATAGCTTAACAATTACGCCAGTGCCTGCTCTCTAACCCGACCGATGGTGGAGCCAAAGTCGATGGATCGCTGGACAAACGACCCGCGCGTGGCGAAGGAAACTTCGTCGAGATTCGGGCTTGCCGTTGCTGCGGTGGGCGCTGGGGTGGTCGGGCTTGTTTTGCTGACATTCGTGCTGTTCTCATCCTCTCGCGATGCGCCGGTGTCGAATATTTCGCTGTCCGAGGCGCTGGAAACCGCGCTGGCACAGGTTGTGACCTTTCGCAGCCCGGCGTTACAGCCCGACGGGCGCGCCGCCATGCTGGTGCAAAAACGCGAAGCGGCAATGGCGCTGCGTGATCGGCTTGGCCCGCTGGCGGCACAGGAACCCGCGCTGTTCGCGCTGCTGAACGGGCGGCTGGATACGGCGCAGAAATCGGTGCGCATCGCCTCTGCGTATGATGTTGATATTGCGGCCAGCGTGGCCCGTCTGCGTATGGATTACACGCTTGCCGCCCAGTTGCTGCGCCGCGCGCTTGAACAGGGGCCGGACAATGCGCTGCAATTGCGCTTGTCGCTGGCCGATATTCTTGCCGAACAGGGCCGTGTCACCGGCGATGTCGAGCCCATGCGCGAGGCGGTTGCGCTTTATCAGGACACCATCATTCCGGGCGTTGAAGACCCCGAAGAACTGGCGCTTGTCACCAACAATCTGGGGATCGCCTTGCAGGGGCTTGCCGTGCAAACCCGCAACACCGCAATGCTGGAAGAGGCCGCAATGGCCTTTGCCGAAAGTCTGCGTATCGCGCCCGATGGGGGCGGCAGCGCCAGCACCAAGGCGAATTTGGCCTCGGTTCTGTATGATCTTGCCGTGATCGAGCCCAGCGAAACGCTGCTTGCCGCCGCCGAGACCGCGCTGCGTGACGCTGTGCAAATCGGCACAACGCCGATGATGTCGCTCTATCAGCGTCAGTTGGTATCGGTGCTGCTTTTGCAGGCGCAAAACCCGGCCCAAACCCCGCCATTTGATGAGATCGACCAGCTTTTACAGGCGGTTGTCTATGCATCGCCGCCGATACTCACGGTAAATCAGGCGGCTTCGCTTTATACGAAATTTGGCAATGTTCTGGCCCAGCACGGTGAAATTGCCGCCGATAGCGGGCTTTTGGTGCGCGCAGCCCAGGCCTATGACGCAGCCCTGTCACGGGTTGACCAGACAGCGCAACCGCTGGTTTGGGCGGGCCTGCAGGCGAATTTGGGCACTGTGAATGCGGGTCTGGCTGGCCGCAATGTCGCCGGCTACGGATATGAGCAGGCGGCCGCGGCCTTTCGCGCAGCACTTGGCACCTATTCGGCCCAGGGCGCAAGCCTGCACTGGGCGATGATTCAAAGCAATTTCGCGCTTACACTCGAGGGTGAGGCCGCCCGGCTTGGCGATGTGAACCTGCTGAACGAATCGTTGCGCCGCTATTCCGCTGCGCTGGATTTGCTCGAGGACATCGACCCGGCTATGGCGCGCCAGGTGCGGCAAAACCTGACACTGGCCGAGCTGCGCACCGTTGAAATGCAATTGCAGATGAGCAGTTCAAACTAGACGAACAGGCTAATCCGCGCCTTTGCCGCCATGCGCAACCGACCAGCCAAACGGGTCGGCGAAGAATTTGCGCACTTCGGCAATGGTTGCGGCATCAAAATAATCGCCCGCCTCGGCCAGCACATCATGCCATGTGGCAAGGTAGTGCAGGCGAATGCCCTCGGCGGCCAGCCGTTCCTGCGTGCCGGGAAATATGTCGTAAAAGAAAACCAGAGCCGTGTGGTTGCACAGCCCGCCCGCATCGCGGATGGCCTGCACGAATTTCACCTTCGAGCCGCCATCGGTGGTCATATCTTCTGCCAAAAGCACGCGCTGGCCTGGGTGCAGCACGCCTTCAACCTGGCTGTTCTTGCCGTAACCTTTGGGTTTCTTGCGCACATATTGCATGGGCAGGCCCATACGGTCGGCCATCCATGCGCCGTAAGGAATGCCGCCGGTCTCGCCACCCGCAACGGAGTCAAACGCCTCGAACCCCGCATCGCGATAGACGGTCGCAACCATGAAATCGACCAAGGCCGAGCGGATGCGCGGAAAGGAGATAAGCTCGCGGCAATCAATATAGCTGGGTGAAACCATGCCCGATGCCAGCGTATAGGGGTTTTCGGGGCGAAAGTTCACCGCCTTGATTTCCAGCAGCATCCGCGCGGTCAGGCGGGCCATTTCGGCGCGGTCGGGGAAGGTATTGGCAAACATCGGCGCACTCCTGTGTGGGAATTGCCGCCTTCATAGCAAAAGCGGCGCGCGGGGCAACGGTTTAGCCGCCCACCACCTGCCAAAAAAGCGGATGGCCGGGGTCAAACACTGTCACCGGCCCGGCGCCGGTTTCAATGCGCGCGGGGTAGGGCACGGGTTCATCCTGCTTTTGCAGGGTGATCTTGGCGGAATTGGGTGCCAGCCGGTAAAAGGCCGGGCCGTTGAGGCTGGTAAAACCTTCCAGCCTTTCAAGCGCGCCCATCTCCTCGAACACATGCGCAAGGCAGGCCAGTGTGTTGGGGGCTGAAAACACACCCGCACAGCCGCAGCCGCATTCCTTGGTGGCATCGACATGCGGCGCGCTATCGGTGCCCAGAAAGAAGCGCGCATCGCCCGAGGTTGCCGCCTTGCGCAGCGCCTCCATATGGCTGGCGCGCTTCACGATCGGCAGGCAATAGTAATGCGGGCGGATGCCGCCCACCAGCATATGGTTGCGGTTGATCATCAGGTGATGCGTGGTGATCGTGGCGGCCAGCCCGGCTTGGGCCGATTTTACATAATCCACCCCATCGGACGTGGTCACATGCTCCAGCACCACGCGCAATTCGGGCAGGCGTGCGCGCAAGGGCGCCAGAATGCGCGCGATAAACACCGCCTCACGGTCGAAAATATCAACCGCCGGGTCGGTCACCTCGCCATGCACGCATAGCGGCAGGCCGATTTCGGCCATGCGTTCCAGCACCGGCATGACCGTGTCGAAATTCGAAACGCCCGATTGCGAATTGGTCGTCGCCCCGGCAGGGTAAAGCTTGACCGCCGTGACAAGCCCCGCAGCCGCGGCGGCGGCCACATCCTCGGCCTCGGTGGTTTCGGTCAGATACAGCGTCATCAGCGGGGTGAAACCGGCCCCCTTGGGCAGGGCGGCCAGAATGCGCGCGCGGTAGGCGGCGGCATCGGCGGCGGTGCGCACGGGCGGCACAAGGTTGGGCATGATGATGGCGCGGCCAAAATGCGCGGCGGAATGCGGCAGCACGCCGTCCATCATCGCGCCATCACGCAGGTGTAAATGCCAGTCATCCGGGCGGGTCAGGGTTAGCGTGTGTGTCATGTCAAAACCTGATGTCTGATTCGGGCGCAACCTAGCACGACGACTGGCGCGCCTGAACCCGAACTGCGCGCCCAATCTTGACGTGGCGTATGCCATCACATAAACACGCCCTGTGGCGATTTGTCGGACTGGATTGCGGGCCACGTGAAATATACCGCTAAAGAGGTCGAGGCCCCGACAGGCCCCGATCGTGCCATATTTGGCCCAGATCAGAGGCCGGGGACCCCTCCGGAAAGATATATGAGTAACACCTGGAAACCGCGCACGCAGGCCGTTCACGCGGGCACGCGCCGCAGCCAATATGCCGAAACAAGCGAAGCCATCTACCTGACGCAGGGCTTTGTCTACCCCAATGCCGAGGCCGCCGAGGCGCGCTTTGTCAAAAGCGGCGCGGATGAGTTCATCTATGCCCGCTATGGCAACCCGACCGTGGCAATGTTCGAGGACCGTATCGCCGCGCTTGAAGGTGCCGAGGCGGCCTTTGCAACGGCTTCGGGCATGGCGGCGGTCAACGGCGCGCTGTTTTCACTGCTCAAGGCGGGCGACCATATGGTTTCGGCCCGTGCGCTGTTCGGCTCGTGCCTTTACATTGCCGAAACGCTTTTGCCTGCATTCGGTGTGGAAGTGACCTTTGTCGATGGCACGGATCTGGAGGCATGGCAGGGGGCCATCCGCCCGAACACCAAGGTGCTGTTCCTGGAGGCCATGTCGAACCCGACGCTGGAAATCATTGATATTGCAGGTGTTTCCAAAATTTCCCGCGCCGCCGGGGCAACATTGGTGGTTGATAACGTATTTGCCACACCTGTGCTGCAACGCAGCCTCGAACTGGGTGCCGATGTCGTGGTCTATTCGGCCACAAAGCACATAGACGGGCAGGGCCGCTGCCTGGGCGGGGTGGTGCTTGGTGCGCGCGACTTTGTGCGCGGTGCGCTTGAAACCTATCTCAAACATACCGGCGGCGCGCTGTCGCCCTTCAATGCCTGGGTCATGCTCAAAGGCCTGGAAACGCTCGACCTTCGGGTGCGGGCACAGGCGGCAAGCGCAACCTATCTGGCCGAAAAGCTTGCCGGCCATCCGGGGCTGGCGCGCATGTTGTTCCCCGGCCATGCCAGCCATCCCCAGCATGATCTGGCCATGCGCCAGATGGTTGCGGGCGGCACGGTGCTGGCGCTGGATGTGCAGGGCGGCAAGGCGGGGGCATTTGCGTTTCTCAACGCGCTCAACGTGGCGCTGATTTCCAACAATCTTGGTGATTCCAAATCGCTTGTGACCCATCCGGCCACCACAACCCACCAGCGGCTTTCGCCCGAGGCACGGGCCAGTCTGGGCATTACCGATGGTCTGGTGCGGTTTTCCGTCGGGCTGGAAGATGCCGATGACCTGCTTTCCGACATTTTATCGGCGCTCGAATCCCTGAAACTCCGCTAAATCGCGCGATTTTAACGGAATATTAACCCCGAAACCCCCTTTCTGAGATTTGGGTTTTGGCAAATCTGGGCTATCATACCTGTCCGAGCAGACTATCGGCAGGGCTTGAAGCTGTGCCAAAGCACCTTAATTATTGCCTGCTGGGCGAGAGTGGGGGCTCTATGAATACGTTTCATCAAGATATTGTTGCCGATTTGGCCAGTGACACCACCGATGACCGGCCAAGCGATGCGGCCGCGGCTGAAGCCTTGCAGCTTTTGCGCCGCTGGGCTGCGCCTTCAGACATGATGGCCTTTGCCGAGCGCAACCCGGAAACCGCGGCGATGATTCTCGCCGAGGGTCGCGACAAGGCCTATCCGAACCTGTCGCGCGAATACCCCTCAAAATTTGCGGTCGATGCAGGCTATATCAAAACCCTGCCCGATTTGCAGAACGGCCCATCAAGCCTGATCAAGGGCGCGCGCTCGTCCATCCAGCATGTCGGGATTTCGAATTTCCGCCTGCCCATTCGCTATAACATGCGTGATAACGGCCCGCTGACACTGGAAACCGCTGTCACCGGCACCGTGTCGCTTGAAGCCGAGAAGAAGGGCATCAATATGAGCCGCATCATGCGCTCATTCTACAAACATGCCGAAAAAACCTTCAGCTACGAGGTGATGGCGGCGGCGCTCGATGACTACAAGGCCGATCTTGAAAGCTTTGATGCCCGCATTCAAATGCGCCTCTCTTTCCCGATGAAACGCAATTCGCTCCGCTCGGGGTTGGAAGGCTACCAATATTACAAGATTGCGCTGGAAATGCTATGTCAGGCAGGGGTAAAGCGCAAGATTGCGCATGTGGACTATGTCTATTCCTCCACCTGCCCCTGCTCGCTGGAGCTATCGGAACATGCGCGCCAAAGCCGCGGGCAATTGGCCACCCCGCATTCGCAACGTTCGGTTGCCCGCATTTCGGTTGAAATTCTGCCCGGTGAATGCCTGTGGTTTGAAGACCTGATCGATATGTGCAACAGCGCCGTGCCGACCGAAACGCAGGTCATGGTCAAGCGCGAAGATGAGCAGGCCTTTGCCGAACTCAATGCCGCAAACCCGATTTTTGTGGAAGATGCTGCGCGCCTGTTCTGCGAAGCCTTGCAGGATGATCCGCGCATCGGCGATTTTCGCATTGTTGCCAGCCATCAGGAAAGCCTGCATTCGCATGATGCGATTTCGGTGCTGACCCGGGGTGAAACCTTTGCGCAGGCCAGCTTTGACCCCAATCTTTTTGCAACGCTTTATCATGTCGGCTAGCCCGATGGCTTGACACACCGCTTGGCGCCATTCAAGGCTTGCGCCCATGTTTGCAATGCGCCCAGTCGGATATGTCATTGGCCTTTTGGTAACGGCGCTGGGCCTGACCATGCTCGTGCCGATGGCAGCAGACTGGCTTGACGGGAACGGGCGCGAAAGCACCTTTGCCTCGGTTGCGCTGGTCACGGTGCTGATCGGCGCTGTCACCTCGCTGGCTTGCGCCAATGCCCGCACTGGCGGGCTTTCGGTGCAACAAACCTTTCTGCTGACGGTGCTAAGCTGGCTGGTCTTGCCGATTTTCGGCGCCTTGCCCTTTTGGTTTGGCGCCCCGAACGCCACCTTTACCGATGCGTTTTTCGAGGCGATGTCAGGCATGACGACAACAGGCTCGACCGTGTTCACGGGGCTTGATGACATGCCGGTTGGCACATTGCTCTGGCGCTCCATGCTGCAATGGTTCGGCGGGGTCGGCATTATCGTTGTCGCAATGGCCTTCCTGCCCACGCTGCGTGTTGGCGGTATGCAGGTTTTCCGCAGCGAAGCCTTTGATACGATGGGCAAAATCCTGCCCCGTGCCGCCGAAATTGCCGGGCGGATCGGCGTGATCTACCTGGCCCTTACGGCGGCCTGTTTCATTGCGTATCTGGCGGTGGGCATGGGGGCTTTCGATGCGCTGATCCACACGCTCACCACCGTATCAACCGGGGGGTTTTCCAACCGCGATATCAGCTTTGCAGCCTTTCAGGGTGCGCCGGAATATGTTGCCTCGGTCTTCATGATCCTCTCCAGCCTGCCCTTTGTGCGCTATGTGCAGATTATCGCCGGCACGGCCCGCCCCTTGCTGCGCGACACACAGGTCCATGCCTTTCTGGCGCTGGTGTTTTTGCTGGTCGTGCTTACCGGCGGCTATCGCATGGTGGTCGATGGAGACCTGCTTGAACCCGCATTTCGTGAAGGTGTGTTCAATGTCACCTCGATCATGTCGGGCACCGGCTATGCCAGCACCGACTATCAGGCCTGGGGCGCTTTCCCCTCGGTCCTGTTCTTCATGATGGGTCTGATTGGCGGCTGTGCGGGCTCGACCTGTTGCGCCATCAAGATTTTCCGCTTTCAGATATTGTTTTCCGCCATTGGCACGCAAATCCGCCGCATCAACCACCCGTCCGGCATTTTCCACCCAAGGTTTGACGGCCGCCCGATCGACCATGATGCGCTGTCCTCCGTGATGGCCTTTTTCACAATGTTCATGCTCTCGCTCGGGGTGCTGGCCGCCATGCTTGGCGCGATGGGCCTGTCGCCCATCACCGCGATTTCGGGCGCGGCCACGGCTCTTGCCAATATCGGCCCAGGTCTGGGGCCGGAAATTGGCCCTTCGGGCAATTTTGCCGGTCTGCCGGATGGCGCAAAATGGCTGCTCAGCGCCGCCATGCTGATCGGCCGGCTCGAACTGATGTCGGTCTATGTTCTGTTCACCTTTGTTTTCTGGAGACGCTGATGCAGCCCTTGGGTGTTGAAATTTCCCGCGCGCTGGCCGCGCGTGGCGTCGAGGTCATTTTCGGCATTCCCGGCGTGCATAATGTTGAACTGTATCGCGGCATAATCGAAGCGGGCATCACCCATATCCTTGCCCGCCACGAGGGGGGCGCCGGCTTCATGGCCGATGGCTATGCCCGTGCGTCCGGCAAGCCCGGCGTCATCTATATCATCACCGGCCCCGGCGTGACCAATGCGCTCACCCCGCTTGGCCAGGCCTATTCCGATTCGGTTCCGGTGCTGGCGGTTGCGTCCTGCCTTGATACCGCCGATCTCGACCAGGGCCGTGGCCGCCTGCATGATATGATCAGCCAGCTGGGTGCGGCGCAATCGGTTGTGGAACTGGCCGGCACGGGCCTTGACGGGCCATCGACCTTCGAGCTTGTCGACCGCGCGCTTGCCGGTTTCGCCACCAACCGCCCGCGCCCCGCCCTGGTGCAGGTGCCAATCAATGTTCTGGGTGCTTTGGCCGCCGAAGCCCCGCCGCCCGTCGCCCCGCCCGCCAGGCCAAAAGCCTCGGATGCCGATATTGCGACCGTCGCGCAACTCGTTGAAAACGCGCGCAAACCGCTGCTTATCCTTGGCGGCGGCGCGCGCAATGCTGCCGCCCCGCTGCGTGAACTGGTCACGCGGCAAAATCTGGCCGTGCTGCCCAGCTATGCCGGGCGCGGCATCATCCCCGATGATCACCCCAACAGCTTTGGGGCAATGGTTTACGGCGCGCCGAGCGCGGCGCTCATCGGGTCTGCCGATCTGGTCATCGCCATCGGCACCGAGCTTGGCGAAACCGATTTCGGGCGCGCCACACTTGGCCACCGCGCCCCATTGGTGCGGGTCGATCTCGATGCGCGCGCCCTGGCCGACCGCCACCGCGCCAGCCACCCCATCCGCGCCGATGCCAACAGCTTCGCAACCCAGCTCAACGCCGCCTTGCCAAATACGGGCAGCACCGATTGGTCGACCAGCGCCATTGCACGCCGCCGCAAGGCCGGGCGCGTCGCCGCCGAAACCTATCCCGGTTTACAGCCCGTCATCGATGCGTTGCGCAAAGCCTTGCCAGAGACCGCCACAATATTCTCGGACATGACCCAAATCGCCTATCAGGCAAAGGTCACATGGCCGATGACCGCCCCGAACCGCTGGTTCCACCCTTCCGGCTTTGGCTGCCTTGGCTATGCACTCCCCGCCGCCATCGGCGGCAAGGTCGCGCTTGGCCGCGCAGCGCCTGTCATCGCCCTGGCAGGCGATTACGGGTTTCAATACACTTTGCAGGAACTCGCAACCGCGGTCGAACTCGGCCTCAACCTGCCGATCATCCTGTGGGACAATGCCCGCCTCAAGGAAATCGAAGACTATATGGTGCAAAACCAGATCGCACCGAACGCGGTTGTGGCGAAAAACCCAGACTTTATCGCACTTGCCCGCGCCTATGGCGCCAATGCCAGCCAGCCCGAAACGCCCGCCGACCTTTCAAAGGCAATCGAAACAGCACTCGGCGCAACCACGCCAACCCTGATCCGCCTCACCCCGGATTTTCGCCCCTGACCCCATCTTTTGCTCATAAATATCCCACGGGGGTCCGGGGGTGTGAAACCCCCGGCTAACAGCATCGGGTCCGGGGGTGTAATCCCCCGCCAGGCCGCCGCCGCCAGGCCGCGCTCAGTCCTCCATCGCCTCCAATTCGTCGATCATCCCCTCGATCATCGACAGGCCCTTGTCCCAGAATGCCGGGTCGCTCGCATCCAGCCCGAACGGCGCCAGCAATGCGCTATGGTGCTTGCTGCCACCCGCCTTGAGCATCTCGAAATACTTGTCCTGAAACCCGGTTTTGCCCGCCTTCATATCCTCGGCATAAACCGCGTAAAGCGCGTTCACCAACCCGTCGCCAAATGCATAGGCGTAAACATAGAACGGCGAATGGATGAAATGCGGAATATAGGCCCAGAAAGTCTCGTAACCCTCCATGAAGTTGAACACCGGCCCCAGGCTTTCGCCCTGCACCGACATCCACAGCGCGTTGATGTCATCAGGCGTCAGCTCGCCATCGGCGCGGGCCGCATGAAGCTTGCATTCAAAATCGTAAAACGCAATCTGGCGCACGACGGTGTTGATCATATCCTCAACCTTGCCCGCCAACAGCCGTTTGCGCATGGCCTTGTCCCTGGCACCCGCCAGCAGCTTTTGAAAGGTCAGCATCTCGCCGAACACACTGGCGGTTTCAGCCAGGGTCAGCGGGGTTGATGACAGCATCTCGCCCTGCGGTGCCGCCAGCAGCTGATGCACACCGTGGCCAAGCTCATGCGCCAGCGTCATCACATCGCGCGGCTTGCCAAGATAGTTGAGCAGCAGATACGGATGCACATCAGTCACTGTCGGGTGGGCAAAGGCCCCGGGCGATTTTCCCGGCTTCACAGCGGCGTCGATCCAGCCATTGCCAAAGAATTTGCCGCCAAGTGCTGCCAGGCGCGGATCAAACGCACCATAGGCCTCCAGCACCGTGTCGCGCGCCTCGTTCCAGCCGATCAGGCGGTCATCCTCCTGGGGCAGCGGTGCATTGCGGTCCCAAACCTCCAGCGCATCCAGCCCCAGCCATTTGGCCTTCAGCGCATAGTAACGATGGCTCAGCCGCGGATAGGCTGCCACAACCGCATTGCGCAGCGCCTCCACAACCGCGGGCTCAACATCATTGGCCAAATGCCGCCCGGTCTGCGGGGTTGGCATTTTGCGCCATTTGTCATGCACGGCCTTTTCCTTGGCCAGCGTGTTGGTGATGCGCGCAAACAGGCTGATCTTCTCGCCAAATACCTTCGCCAGCGCCCGCGCACCCGACTCGCGGCGCGCACGGTCATTGTCTGTCAGCAGGTTCAATGTCGCCTCAAGCGACATGGTCTCGCCATCAACCTCAAATTCCAGCCCGGCCATCGTCTCGTCAAACAGCCGGTTCCAGGCCGCCGCCCCGGTGACCGAGGCATCGTGCAGGAACTTCTCCAGCTCATCGCTCAGCTGATGCGGGCGCATGGCGCGCATCCGGTCAAACACCGGCTTGTAGCGCGCAACCTCGGCACTGGCCGCATACCAGGCGTCAAACACCGCATCCTCAAGCCGGTTCAACTCAAGGTCAAAAAACACAACCGCCGCAGTCGCATCGGTAATCTGCGCCTGCACATCCGACAGGAACTTGGCACGCCCCGCATCGGTGGTGTTCTGGTAGTAAGACAGGCCCGCAAAGGAAAATACCCGCCCGATTTTGCCGCTCAGCACCTCGTTGCGCGCAATACAGCGGGCAAATTCATCGGCGCTCAACCCGCCGAGCCTGCCTTCATAATCCACCGCAAAAGCCGCCGTTTCGCGCGCAATGAATGCCATATCGGCCTTGATCTCGTCGCTTTCAGCACCGGGGTAAAGATCGCTCAAATCCCATTCGGGCAGGGGGCCAAGGTTGTCCGGGGCAGAACCTGCCTCCGCCGCATCAAATTTCCGCATAAAGTCCCTTTCTGTGTCTGGGGAAATATGGCCATCCCAACCCTGAATTCCAACCCATCTTTTGCTCATAAATATCCCACGGGGGTCCGGGGGTGTGAAACCCCCGGCTAACAGCATCGGGTCCGGGGGTGTGAAACCCCCGGCTAACAGCATCGGGTCCGGGGGTGTGAAACCCCCGGCGACCGCCCGTCAGGGCAATTCAAGATCAACCGAAACCGGAAAGTGGTCCGAAGCGGCCAGCAAGGCCAGACGCATCGCATCATCATCAAAGCAGTCCGGGTCATCAAACGGGTGCCAGATACGCCATGCCGCAGCGCCGCGTTCTGCCAGACCGGGCGAAAGCATCACATAATCCAGCAAGGCATTCAGATAACGCCTGTAGGGCTTTGAATAAAAACGCGCGGTCGACAGCGACCAGCCCTGCCGCGGGTCCAGCCAGATCCGGGCATGGGGCTCACGCAATTGCCGATCCTCAGGCGCATCCATCCCCAGGACAACCTCAACACCAGACCGCCCGAACAGTCTTTCATAGCCATCCAGCCCCGGCCCGTCGTTGAAATCACCCAGCACGATCAGGTCATCCCCGTCGCGCAAATGGTCCTCAACCCGCTGGCGCAGCCACACGCATTGCGCAAGCTGCTTGCGGCGATTGGCAATCGAAATCGCCAGTTCCTCGGCCTCGTTTTTCGCCCCGTGCGGGGCTTTTGATTTGGTATGCACCCCGATCAGCCGCAGCGCCTTGCCACCCGCCGCCAGCCTGATTTCCATTTCAACCGGCGGCTTGGAAAATATATGCACATCCGGCTGACCGTCGACATCCACATCCAGCCGAAACTGCGTATCAAAACGCGGCGCATGAACGGCGCGCGCAGCATCCCCCGGCACCCCGCGCGGATCGTGGCGCAGCGAAAGCGTGTCGGGGTCATACATGACCGCCAGTTCCTGATGCGTGTCATTGGCAAAACCAATCGCCGCCGCCGACTGCCGCAAGCCAAAGGCGGCAGCGAAATTCTTCAGCGCCCGCACGGTCGATTGCCGTTTTCCGGTGTTCGGAGCCTCCACAACAAGCAGCAGATCGGCATCTAGCCGGCGCAGCACCCTGGCAATCGCCGCACCCTGTTCAGCGCGCGTGACCTTGTAGCGCGCCGACCAGTCATCATCGAGCCTGAGCGCCGAGCGCCCGTCAAACAGATTGCCGAACCACTCGATATTCCAGGTTGCCACCCGCAGGCTCATGCCAGCGCGCCCATGCGCTGCTGCACCTCTTCCCAGGCGCGGTTGATCGTGGCCAGCCGCGTATTGGCCAGCGCAACCGCCTCTTCGGGCAGGCCCTTGGCGATCATCGCATCGGGGTGGTTTTCGCGCACCAACCGCCGATAGATCTTGCGAATTTCCGCCAGATCGGCCCCATCGGGCGCGCCAAGCACCGAAAGCGGGTCGGGCTCGGCCCCCGGCACATAGCGTGCGCGCAGGCAGGCAAACAGCTTTTCGCCCAGCCCGAAAATCCGCGCGACTTCGGCAATGAATTCATCTTCGGCCGGGTCATATTCGCCATCGGCCATTGCCATATGGAACAGCCCTTCCACCAGCGTGGTCAGCAATTCGGCACCGGGGCCGAACATGCGGGCAATCTTGCGGGCGTAAACATCGAACCCGGCAACATCCTGCCGCGCCAGGTTGAACACGCGCGCCGCTTGCGCCTCATCAGCGGCAGAAATCTGAAAAACCTCACGAAAGGCAACCACCTCATCGCGCGTCACATGCCCGTCGGCCTTGGCCATTTTCGCCCCAAGCGCAATTACCGCAATGGTGAATGCGACCGATTTTTCAGGCGGTGTGCGGCCAAAATCGAACAGGCTGGCAAGCGATTCACCGCTGGCCAGTGCGCGCAATGCTTCGGTTATGCGGGCCCAGATCGACATATCCCCAGCCTATCACCTTGGCCCGCAAGCGCCAGCGGCTTTGCAAAAACTTTTCGCGATTTGCCCGTTATCGCAACAGCGGCGTTACAGCGATTGCACCCGCCCCTTCGCGCGGCTACCAATGCCCAAGCGATTGGAAAGGGCAAGGCAATGTGGGATTTCTGGATAGACCGAGGCGGCACATTTACCGATATCGTCGCGCGCGATCGTGAAGGCGCGCTGCACACCGCCAAGCTGCTTTCGGAAAACCCCGAACTTTATGTTGATGCCGCCTTGCACGGCATTCGCCGGTTTCTCGGGCTGAACCCCGATGCGCCCATTCCGGCGGCGCGCGTGAATTCCGTGAAAATGGGCACGACGGTGGCCACCAATGCCCTGTTGGAGCGCAAGGGCGAGCCGCTGGTGCTGATCGCCACGCGCGGGCTGGGCCAGCAGTTGCGCCTGGCCTATCAGAACCGCCCCAACCTGTTTGACCGGCATATCATTTTGCCCGAAATGCTCTATTCCCGCGTGATCGAGGCCGATGAACGCCTCCGCGCCGATGGCACGGTCGAGCGCCCATTGGATGAGGATGATCTGAAGGCGCAGCTCAAAGCCGCGCGCAGCGCCGGCCTTGCCGCCTGTGCAATCGTCTTTGTGCATGGCTATCGCTATCACGACCATGAGGCGCGTGCCGCCGAACTGGCCCGCGAGGCCGGGTTCACGCAAGTCTCGGTCAGCCACCGGGTCAGCCCGCTGATGAAAATGGTCAGCCGGGGCGATACCACCGTGGTCGACGCCTATCTTACCCCCATTCTGCGCCGCTATATCGACCGTGTCGCCGCCGCCTTTGAAGGCGATATGACCGGCAAGCTGATGTTCATGCAATCCTCGGGCGGGCTGACCGACGCGCATAAGTTTCAGGGGAAAGACGCCATTCTCTCCGGCCCCGCCGGTGGCGTTGTCGGCGCGGTGCGCACGGCTGAAATTGCGGGCGAGGGCAGGATCATCGGCTTTGACATGGGCGGCACAAGCACCGATGTCTGCCATTACGCGGGTGCTTTCGAGCGCGTTCTCAACACCAATGTTGCAGGCGTGCGGATTACCGCGCCGATGATGAATATCCACACGGTGGCCGCTGGTGGCGGCTCGTTGCTGGCCTATGATGGCAGCCGGATGCGCGTTGGCCCTGAAAGTGCCGGCGCCAATCCCGGCCCGGCGGCTTATGGGCGCGGCGGGCCGCTGGCCGTGTCCGATGCCAATGTGCTGACAGGCCGGTTGCGCCCCGAGTTTTTCCCCGCCATCTTTGGCCCCAATGGCGATTCGCCGCTGGATGTGGCGGCCACCCGCGCCAAATTCGCCACGCTTGCCGCCGAAATCGGCAAACCTGCCGAAGAACTGGCCGAGGGTTACTTGCGTATTGCCAGCGAGAATATGGCCAATGCCATCAAGAAAATTTCGGTGCAGCGCGGCTATGATGTTTCGAACTACGCGCTGGCGGTGTTTGGCGGGGCCGGGGCGCAGTTTGCCTGCGCCATTGCCGACACGCTGGGCATGAAACGCGCGCTCATCCATCCAATGGCCAGCCTGCTTTCGGCCTATGGCATGGGCCTTGCCGATATTCGCGCCGCCCGTGTTCAGGCGATGGAGGCCGAGCTATCCGACACCACCCGCCTGGAGGCGGCTGCAATTCTCGACACGTTATCAATGGCTTCCTGGCAGGAGGTGGCCGATCAGGGCGTGGCCGAGGCGGATATCTGCGAGCATATGCAACTGCATCTGAAGGTGAAAGGCACCGATACCGCGCTGCCCGTCGCCTTTGCCGACGAGGCGGCGATGCGCGCCGATTTTGCTGCCGCCCACAAGGCGCGTTTCGGCTTTGAGCCGGGCGACAAGCCGCTGATCATCGAGGCGGTGAGCGTGGAGAGCATCGGCCATGCAACCGACCTGTCCGAGCCGGAACAGCCACGGCAATCGCGCGATGAATCCGCCTATGAAACCGCGCTGATCGCCCCGGTCTATATGGCGGGCGCATGGCAGGAGTCGCGCTTTGTGAAACGCGAAAGCCTTCGCTGCGGCGACAGGCTGACCGGCCCCGCCGTGCTGGTCGAGCGCCATACCGCCATTGTGATCGAACCCGGCTGGCAGGCCGAGGTTACACCGCATGACCATGTCATGCTGCGCCGCATCGCGGCCATTTCGCGCGACCATGCGCTTGGCACCAAGGCCGATCCGGTCATGCTGGAGGTGTTCAACAACCTTTATATGTCGATCGCCGAACAGATGGGCGCTGTGCTGGAAAATACCGCCGCCTCTGTGACCATCAAGGAACGGCTCGATTTTTCCTGTGCGGTGTTTGATGCGGCAGGCGACCTCATCGCCAATGCCCCGCATATGCCGGTGCATCTTGGCAGCATGGGCGCCTCTGTCAAAACTGTCATCGCGCAGAACCCCGGCATGAAACCCGGCGATGTCTTCGTGCTGAACGCGCCCTATAATGGCGGCACGCATCTGCCCGATATCACCGTTGTCACCCCGGTTTGGGATGATGCGGGCGCAAGCGTGCTGTTTTACACCTCGGCCCGGGGCCACCATACCGATGTTGGCGGTCTCACCCCCGGTTCCATGCCGCCCGACAGCCGCGATATTCATGACGAGGGTGCCTATATCGACAACTGGAAGCTGGTCGATCAGGGCCGCTTGCGCGAGGATGAAACCCGCAATCTGCTGCTGGGCGCCAAGCACCCGGTGCGCGCGGTCGATATCAACATGGCCGATCTGCGCGCGCAGGTGGCATCATGCGAGAAGGGCGCGCAGGAATTGCGCAAAATGGTAGGCCAGTTCGGGTTGGACGTGGTGCAGGCCTATATGCGCCATGTGCAGGACAATGCCGAAGAATGCGTGCGCCGCGCCATTGAAAGCCTGAAAGACGCCGAAATAACCTATAAGATGGACCCGGATTTTGACGGCAATCCGCGCCAGATTTCGGTTAAAGTGCGGGTGGATCAGGCCGCGCGTTCGGCGGTGATCGACTTTACCGGCACCACCGGCCAGTTGGCGACCAACTACAACGCGCCAGAACCTGTAACCCGCGCCGCCGTGCTTTATGTCTTCCGCCTGCTTGTGGCCGACAATATCCCCATGAATGAAGGGGTGATGAAGCCGCTTGAAGTGATTTTGCCGCCCGGCACGATGCTGTCGCCGCGCTACCCGGCGGCGGTGATTGCCGGGAATGTGGAAACCTCGCAGGCCGTGACCTCGGCGCTGTTGCTGGCGCTGGGCGTGCAGGCGGCGGCGCAATCGACCATGAACAACACCACATGGGGCGATGCGAAATACCAGTATTATGAAACCGTTTGTGGCGGCTCTGGCGCCGGCTGGGCGGTGGATGGCACGGGGCATGACGGCACATCCGGCGTGCATACCCATATGACCAATTCCCGCCTGACCGACCCGGAGGTGCTGGAATGGCGCTATCCTGTTGTGCTGGACGAGTTTTCAATCCGCGAAGGCTCGGGCGGGGCGGGGCGCTTTAGGGGCGGCGATGGCACCACGCGGCGCATCCGGTTTTTGGAACCGATGACGCTGGCCATCCTGTCGGGCCACCGCATCGTGCCACCGCCGGGGCTGGATGGCGGCGCGCCCGGCGGGCTTGGCCGCTCGCAGATAATCCGCGCCGATGGCACGGTCGATGAGTTGCGTTCAGCCGATAAAACCGAGTTGCAGGCAGGCGATACATGGTGGCTGGAAACGCCGGGTGGTGGTGGCTGCGGGGTGTAGGCGGACAACGCTGCGATAGCCGCGCATTGCAGGGCCGCGGAGCGGCGATCTGAGGGTGGGGCAACGCAGTTTATGGTTCAACCCCGAATAACGCGCGAACAATGCGCCTAGCCTCACCAAATCGCCGGTCCGGGGGGGGCGGCCCGGCGATGCGCGGCGGGCGTGCCGCCCTTGATTCCGCGCAGGCGCATGGCAGTGCGGGTTTAGGTGTCCGCGCGGCTTCCCTTCAGCCCGCCGTTTCAGGCGAAACGGCAAGTGCCGCCTTCATCAGCGCGCGCGTATACTCGGTTTTGGGGGCATCAAAAATCGCATCCGCCGTGCCTTGCTCCACCACATCGCCCTTTTGCATGACGATCACGCGATGCGCCATTGCGCGCACCACGCGCAGATCATGGCTGATGAAAATATAGGCCAGCCCGTGGCGCGCCTGCAAATCGCGCAGCAGGTTCACAATCTGCACTTGCACCGTGCGGTCAAGCGCGCTTGTCGGCTCGTCCAGTATCAGCAGTTTCGGGCGCAGAATCATCGCACGGGCAATGGCGATGCGCTGGCGCTGGCCGCCGGAAAATTCATGCGGGTAACGGTCGGACATGTCCGGGTCGAGCCCGACTTCGCGCATGATTTCAGCGACGGCAGCTTCGGGCTCGACGGTGATTTTATGCACCCCCAGCCCTTCGGCAATGATCGCGCCCACAGTCATGCGCGGCGAGAGCGAGCCGAACGGGTCTTGGAACACGATCTGAAAATCGCGGCGCAGCGGGCGCATGGTTTTGGCATTCATCCCCTGCAGGGCGTGCCCGTTGAAATTGATGGCGCCGGTCGAGCGGACCAGCCGCAGAAGCGCCAGCGCCACGGTCGACTTGCCCGAACCGCTTTCGCCGACAATCGCCAGCGTTTCACCGGCGCGCAGCGACAAATCCACATGGTTCACCGCTTTGATATGGTCGACCGTGCGCATCAAAAGCCCGCGCTTGACGGGGAACCAGATGCGCAGTGCATCGGTTTGCAACAACTCCGTGGCGGCCTTGGCCACGACGGGGGGCTGGCCCACGGCCCCGGCGGCCAGCAGCGCCCTTGTATAGGGGTGCTGCGGGTTGCGCATGATTTCGGCCTTTGGCCCATGCTCGACAACCTCGCCCGCCTGCATGACAACCACATAATCGGCCACCTGCTCGACAACGCCAAGATCATGGCTGATGAACAGCATCGCCATGCCGGATTCGCGCTGCAAATCGGCCAGAAGCTGCAAAATCTGCGCCTGAATCGTAACATCCAGCGCGGTTGTCGGCTCATCCGCGATCAGCAGCGCCGGGCGGTTGGCCAGGGCCATCGCGATCATCACGCGCTGGCGCTGCCCGCCGGAAAGCTGGTGCGGATAGGCGGCAAGCCGTGTTTCGGGCTTGTCAATGCCGACGCGTTCCAAAAGTTCCACCACCCGCGCGCGCGCCGCGGCGCCGCGCAGGCTTTGGTGCAGGTTCAGGGTTTCCAGAAGCTGCTTTTCAATCGTGTGCAGCGGGTTCAGGCTGGTCATCGGCTCCTGAAAGATCAGGCTGATATCCTTGCCGCGGATCTTGCGCAACGTGGCGGCGGATGCCCCCACCATCTGCTGCCCGCGAAACTTGATCGAGCCTGTCACCGCCGCGCTGTCGGGCAGCAGCCCGACCGAGGCCAGCGCCGAAACCGATTTGCCCGACCCGCTTTCGCCCACAATGGCCAGTGTCTGGCCCGCATCGAGCGTAAGCGCCACATCCTTCACGACATGGTTGCCGCCAAAGCGCACGTTCAGTCCCGAAATTTCCAGCAAGGGCGCGTTCATACGTAAATCTTCCGTGGGTCGAACGCGTCGCGCACGCCCTCGAAAATGAACACCAGCAGCGACAGCATCACGGTCATCGTCACAAAGGCGGCAATGCCCAGATGCGGCGACATGATATACCGCTTGGCCTGCTGTGCCAGCTCGCCCAGCGACGGGTAGCTGGCCGGCAGGCCGAAGCCCAGAAAGTCGAGCCCCGTGAGCGTGGCAATCGCGCCGACAATGATGAAGGGCAGCAGCGTGACCGTGGCCACCAGCGCGTTGGGCAGGATATGGCGGAACATCACGGTCCGGTCGCTGACCCCCAGCGCCTGTGCCGCGCGCACATATTCAAAATTGCGGGCGCGCAGAAATTCGGCGCGCACCACGCCCACAAGCGCCGTCCAGCCAAAGGCAATGATGATCAGCGTCAGCAGATAGAAGTTCATCCGGAAGATCGACCCCAGGATGATCAGCACATAAAGCGTGGGCATCGAGGTCCAGATTTCGATAAACCGCTGGAAGAACAGATCGACCCAGCCGCCGAAAAACCCCTGAACGGCCCCCGCTGCAATGCCCAGAACAGAGGTGACGATCGTCACCGTCAGCGCGAACAGCATGGAAATGCGAAAGCCGTAGATGATGCGCGCGCCAATGTCGCGGGTTTCATCATCGGTGCCAAGCCAATGGTTGACATCGGGCGCGCTCGGCGCGGTCAGCACATCGTAATTGACGGTGGTGAAATGGTAGGGGATGAGCGGCCAGAGCATCCAGCCTTTCTCAACCGCCTCACCCGCCACCACGCCATCGGCGGCATCTTTAAAAATGCCTTGCGGATCATCCAGACAGGCATCGAGCCCGCCGCTGCGGATCAGGCATTTCACCTCGGCCGAGGTATAATCGGCCTCCGAGCCGAATTCGCCGCCATATTGCTGTTCGGAATAGAAATTCAGCACCGGAACACGCCATTCGCCGCGATAGGAAACGAGCAATGGTTTGTCATTGGCCACAAACTCGGCAAAGAGCGACACAAACAGCAGCGCCGACATGATCCAGAGGCTGTAAAAAGCCCGCCGGTTGGCCGAAAAATTGCGCCAGCGGCGGCGTGCGATGGGCGAAAGCTTCATGTGCGGCGCGCCTCGAAATCGATGCGCGGGTCGACCCAGACGTATATCAGGTCGGAAATCAGCCCGATCAGCAGACCCAGCAGCGTGAAAAAGAACAATGTGCCGAACATGATCGGGTAATCGCGCTGCAAGGCCGCCTCAAAGCCCAGCCGCCCCAGCCCATCGAGGTTGAAAATCGTCTCGATGATGACAGAGCCGCCAAACAGCACGCCAATCAACATGCCCGGAAAGCTGGCAATGACAATCAGCATGGCGTTGCGAAACACATGGCCATACAGCACGCGCCGCTCGGTCAGGCCCTTGGCGCGCGCAGTCACCACATATTGCTTGCGAATTTCATCAAGGAAGCTGTTTTTTGTCAGCAGCGTAAGCGAGGCAAAGCCGCCGATTGTGCTGGCAACCACCGGCAGGGTGATATGCCAGAAATAGTCGCCGATCTTGCCAAGCAGCGTAAGCTCGTCCCAATTGTCCGAGGTGAGGCCCGAAAGCGGAAATATCCGCCAATACGACCCCCCCGCGAACAAGATCATCAGCATGACCGCAAACAGAAAGGTCGGAATTGCATAGGCTACAATGATGATTGTCGAGGAAACCGTATCAAAGCGCGACCCGTCGCGCACCGCTTTGGCAATGCCAAGCGGGATGGAAATGATCGTGGCCAGCAGGGTGGACCACAGGCCCAGCGATATGGATACCGGCATTTTATCGATGATCAGGTCCACAACGCGCACCGATTTGAAGTAGCTTTCGCCAAAATCGAACTGGATGTATTTCCACATCATTTCGCCAAAGCGGGTGAAGAACGGTTTGTCAAAGCCGTATTCCGCCCGCAGCTTGGCCAGAAATTCCGGGGGCAGGCCGCGCGCGCCAAGGTAGCTTTCATCGCCACTGGCTGCGGCCTCGTTCATGCCCGCATCGGCCCCTGTGCCGGCGATTTGCGCAAAGACATCGCCCTGGCCTTCAAGCCGCGCGATCATCTGCTCGATCGGGCCGCCGGGCACAAACTGGATCAGGCTGAAATTGATGATCATGATGCCCAGAAGCGTGGGGATGATCAGCAGCAGCCTGCGGACAATATAGGCGCCCATTGCTTAAAGCGCGCCGGCTGCCTGCAATGCGGCGGCCTTTTCAGCATCCCACCACCATGTGCCGGCCGGGTTGAGCGCGTAAGGCGAAAGCGCCTGGTCGGGCATACCGAACGTATCCCAGAAGGCGACGGTATGCACATCCTTATACCATTGCGGCACCCAGATATGCATGGCGCGCAAGGCCCGGTCCAGCGCGCGGGTGATCAGGTTCAACTCGTCGCGGGTTTTCGCATTGGGCAGCATTTCAACCAGCGCATCAATGGCCGGGTTGGCCAGGCCTGTCGTGTTGCGGGTTTCGCCGGTGGCATTGTCGGAATGGTAGGTCTGCGCCGTGCCCAGACCCGGTGTCAGGCTGTTGGCAAACGTGTCGATCACGATGTCAAAGTCGCGGTTGCGGCTGCGCTCCACGAATTGCGCCGTATCGACACGGCGCATTGTGGCCACCACACCCAGGCGTTCGAGATTCTCGATATAGGGGTTGATGATCCGGTCAAACAGCGGCGAATAGTTGAGGAATTCAGCCTCCAGCACCACACCATCGGCATTGCGCCGCTTGCCATCGCTGCCCACGGTCCAGCCCGCCTCGTCCAGCAGGCGGCCGGCGGCGCGCAGCACCGCGCGGTCGGCCTGGTTGTCGCTGGAAACAGGCGGCGAATAGGCCGGTTCGCTAAAGACTTCGGGCGGCAGATCGGCGGCCAGCGGTTCCAGAATCGCGCGTTCGTCATCGGGAATGTCGCCCTGGGCTTCCAGAACCGAGTTTTCCCAGAAGGAATCGACCCTTTTGTAAAGCCCGTAAAACAGCGTGCGGTTCGACCATTCAAAGTTGAAGGCCATGCCAATCGCCTGACGCACGCGCGGGTCGGCGAATTGCGGCCGGTAAAGGTTGAAGGCAAAGCCCTGCGCCTGGCCGATATCGCCATCGGGCAGTTCGGTTTTGATCACCCAGCCATTTGTAAGGGCCGGGAAATCATAGTCATTGGCCCAGGCGGCCGAGGAGTTTTCCGAACGGAACAGATATTCCCCCGCCTTGAAGCCCTCGAAGGCCGCTGTCGGGTCGGAATAATACTGGTAGCGGATCACATCAAAATTGTTCTGCCCGGCATTGATGGGCAGATCCGCCCCCCAATAATTCGGGTTACGGCGATACTGGATCCAGCGGCCCGTATCCATATCGTCAAACATATAGGCGCCGGTGCCGATATAGGGCTCCAGCGTGGTGTCGGTCAGCTCGCGGTCTTCAAACTGCGAGGCTTTCAGCACGGGCGTCGCAGCGGCTTGCTGAATCCAGTCGGTCGTTTCACTCGGCTCGGCAAAATAGAATTTCACGCGCCGGTCATCCAGCGCCTCGACATTCGGAATGCCGGCCTTTACCGCAGCGGCGAAATCCGGAATGCCCTGCGTGACAAACAGGTTATGCGAGAAGACCACATCGGCGGCGGTCACCGGCGTGCCATCGGAAAACCGGATCCCCTCGCGCAGCGTGAAAATCGCCCAAGAATGGTCGGCCGGGTATTCAACCGTTTCCGCCAGCAGGCCATATACCGTGTCCGGTTCATCCTGTGTGCCGGTCATCAGCCGTTCAATCATGATATTCGCGCCCGAGGCGGCAACACCGTTCACCGAATAGGGGTTGAGCGTGTCAAAAGATCCATAGGCCCAGGTTGAAAACGTGCCGCCCTTGGGGGCATCGGGGTTTACATAGTCGAAATTCTCAAAATCGGCCGGATAGCGGATGTCGCCAAATTTGGAAATTGCATGGGCGATGGTGGTGTCTTGCGCGCGGGCCGTGCCGAACAGCGCCAACATTGCCAGCAGCAGCGCCATCAGCGGCAGTGCAAGCCGGTGCATTGGTGCCGGTCGGGCAATGGCTTTGGCTTTGACAGGGTTTTGCGCATTCGGACCAGACATCGGCATACCTCCAGGCTGCGGGCGCTTACGGCCCTTTTGCCCCAATGCTAACGAGGCGGGCAGGGGCGGGCAATACGCGAATATGTGAAGCCCGCGTGATACGCGCAAATTCTGGCGCACAAAAAAGTGAGGCACAAAAAAACCGCCCCCGGGGGCGGCTTTTCAGCAGATCATGCGCACCTTTTACTGCAAGGTTGCAAGATAGGCGATCAGGTTGGCCCGGTCTTCCGGCTTGGGCAGCCCGCTAAAGCGCATCGCCGTGCCGGGAACCGCATCGGACGGGCGGGTCAGGAATGTGTTCAGATGTTCCGGCGTCCAGGGTTCGGTTACGGCCAGCATCGCATCGGAATAGTTGCTAAAGCCCGGTTCAGAGCCCGGCGCGCGCCCAACGATGCCAAACAAAGTGGGGCCAACGGCATTGTTCCCCGGGTCGACCTTGTGGCAGGTGGCGCATTTCGCAAAGACACGCTCACCCAGGGCCGCATCGGCGCTGGCATAAATTTCGGCAAAGGGCACTTCCACGACCGCGGCAACCGGCGCGCTGCTGTCGGGCACGGCAATGGAATAGGCCTGCTCTGCATGGTCTTCGCCCTCGGCACCCACAAAAATAATATCGCCGCCCCATTTGACCAACAGCAGAACCAGCAGCGATCCGCAGACCCCACCGACGATCTTGGTAACTCTCATTGTGTCCATGCTGGCAATTCCTTGTCTGTATGTGCGCTGTCCGGGGCACCACCCACTCAAAACTCTGGCTTCTTCTAGCCGCTTCACATAGATGTGCGCAAGACACTCTAAATGCGACTTATCGACCGCATAGCAGCCATAAAGCACCGGGGGCAAGCAATGAAAATCTCTTTTCAAGGCGAATTGGGGGCATATTCGCACCAGGCTTGCGTTGAATCCTACCCGAATGCCGAGGTGATTGCCTGCAATTCATTCGAGGGCGCCATTGCCGCCGTCAAGGAAGGCCGCGCCGATCTGGCCATGCTGCCGGTTGAAAATTCGACCTATGGGCGCGTCGCCGATATCCACCATTTGCTGCCCGAAAGCGGCTTGCACATTATTGGCGAGCATTTCGTGCGCGTGCATATCAACCTGCTTGGCGTGCCGGGGGCAAAACTGGCCGATGTGCGCCAGGCCCAAAGCCATGTGGTGCTGCTTGGTCAGGTGCGCAGCTTTCTGGCCGAACACGCCATCCGCCCGCTTATCGGCGCCGATACCGCCGGTTCGGCCAAGCATGTGGCCGATGCGAATGACCCGGCACTTGCCGCACTTGCCTCGCCGCTGGCCGGCGAGATTTACGGGCTTGTGCCGCTGGCCGAACATATCGAGGACCAGTCCAACAACACCACGCGCTTTCTGGTCACGGCACCCGAGCCGCAAAAAGCCTCGCCCGGCGATGACAATATG